>CAJOGQ010000033.1 GCA_905234125.1 uncultured Bacteroidaceae bacterium
CCATGCATGACTGCATAAGCAAAGGTATTGATTTGTATATCTGCCCAAAATATTGTACCTTTGCACCATATTTTATAAAGGTATGACAGAGAAAGAGAGAAACTTGCTATATGGTGTCGTGTCGTTGATACTGCCAGAAAACATCCTCGACCAGTTTGACATTGTCAGACTAGAAGATGAGGACATTGACCGTCATGACGGCACCTACCAGCCGTTCAAGCATAACGTGCACATCTATCTTGACGAGCAAGACAACAGGCCTACGGTGGCATGGATGCAGCTGGTATCGGTACTGGCGAGGAGTATGGTAAGGACATCAACTCTGGAACCATCGAAATCACCGGCGGCAAGGTGTGGGCCGAGGGCATGGGCTACGGCGCTGGCATCGGCGCCGGCGAGGATGCCACCTGCGGTATCATCTCGATTTCCGGCGGTCGCGTGGATGCGCATGCCGGCAGCAGCTGCGACCCCTGGAGCGGCTCCATCGGTGCCTATCATTCACATGGTGCTAGTGATGTCTGCCACGACGGCTGGTACGGATATGATCGCATCTATGTCGGCAAGGGCATGAGGCTCTGGACTTACTCGCCATCGCCTGCTGCTGGTTCCATTGAGACTGTGACCAACAACCTCAACTGGTGGTCCTACGTACACGGACGTCCCCAGGCCGCCTTCGACGTGTGCGACCATCCCGGATACACCGAGGCCTCATGTCCGTACTGTGTGAAAGCTAACATTGTGCTGAGGTAACCTTATAATAAATAAGGTAATCAGAAGAATCAGTTCAATCGTTCCGCAGGAACTTGTTCTTATAAATTACTTCACTCCCTGAACACCACCTTGGGGAACCGTTTTCGGAGCTTATCCTTTTCTTCTTCGGAGAGTTTGCCACTGATGGTGAAGTCTTCGATGGGTATGTTGTCCATCCATGCAGGAATCTCGACAGGGATGCCGGAGAAGGTGAGCCGTAGCTTGCGGATGTTCTTCATCTTGGAGAGAATCTCGGGTATCTTGTCGCTCTCCTTATAGAGGAAGAAATCAAGACCCCACGAGTTGTCCTTGGCCTCCAACCGTGAGAGCGTCTCGGCATCTTCATCTGCCACACGAGCCAGCCAACCAATCTTCGGAATGAGCGCATGGGTCTTCGCATCCTCTCCCACGCCCACGAATCCTGCCCACAGTTCCATCGGGATGGTGTCCAACGGCTCGCCCGTGACGGGATGGAGCTGTACATGGTTGAAGCTCACACGCACCATCTCAGAGGGCATCTTCTTCTGCCACGACACTTTCTCGTAGGTCTCTCCCTCCGTGGTGGGGAAGAAGGTCAGGAACCATCCGTCCAGCTTCGTGGAGACGTCGGGACCGCAACCACCACCCTTCGTCAGGTGCTTGACACGGTTCTTCTTGATCATGTCCTGCCAGAACTTCTGGTCGGGTTCTCCCTCCGAAGCCTTGACAAACTCGGCCAACACCCGCTCCAAGTCTTTTGACCAGGTTTCAAGCCCTTTGTATTGAGACAGCCTCCGAACTTTCTCGAGCACCTTCTCCCAATCTGCCGGTGTGCCCTTCAGCGTGATGGAGGGGATGCCACACGTCGCAGCAATGTCCCAGAAGGTGAAATACGACTTCACCGTCTCCATCAGCGTGATTTGCGAGGCGACCCGTTCTGTGCTGCCCGTGGTGGAGAAGTCGGCCACCATCAGGTCAGCCACATCCCCCTTCGTATGCTGGGCAATGCTGGCCGAGAAATCCTTGAGCAGTTTCTCCCAGTCGGCACCGGGCGACAAGACATCCTTCTCCGACAGCACCTGGATGTTCATCTTCCCCTCATGATAGACCAGTTGGTCGCGCATCTCCTCCGAGTGCGCATTCACATAGCCGGCAAATCCCTGACTGATGATGAGCCACACCATATCGGGCGACAGCACTAAGGGACGGTGGTCGGCGTAGGCCATCACCATGCACTTGTACAGATTGTCCACCCCCATATAAGCCATCTGCTCCTTTTCAAAACTGGTCTTCACCAGATGTTGCAGCGTCACAGGAATCTGCTCCTGATAGATCAGCCATTGGGCAATCGCATCACTTCCGCCCAAATGCATCTCTTGCTTCGGCTCGGGCAGACCTTCATCCACCACAAACGTGATGCTCCCCTTCGAGTGCTTGAGTATCTTACCACCATTCTTTCCCTTCGTCTGTCCATAACAAATGGTGATGAACATCAGGCTGAGGACAGCCAGCCATGCAGTACGAATCGTTTTCATTGTGTACAGTTTTTAGTGAAACATTTTCATGGTGCAAAGTTACGGTCTTTCCC
Organism: uncultured Bacteroidaceae bacterium; assembly: GCA_905234125.1. Taxonomy (GTDB): domain Bacteria; phylum Bacteroidota; class Bacteroidia; order Bacteroidales; family Bacteroidaceae; genus Minthosoma. Next base: position 2,318 of record CAJOGQ010000033.1, read on the forward strand.
CTCAAATTGCCAAGAAATCGAGTTCACAAATATTTCACATTTTCATTATGCCCCCCAATTGCAATTCACAAAAAATTCACAAGCCTACCCGTATATTCCTGTCTCTCAGACAAATGATAGGCGCTACGCTAAATGAGAAATGATGGGCGCTGCGCTAAATGAGAAATGATAAATAATAAATGAAAAATGATAAATGATAAATAAAAAATGGAAGGAATTGTTTGTTGCATTAAACAATTTTGCCTAATTTTGCACCCGATATGACACTGGACATACTGATTTGTACGATTGACGAGGGCATTGAGAAGGTGCCGGAGGTGCTGATGTCGCCAAGAGGTGATGTCAGGTATGTGGTGTCGATGGAACTGACCACCCCTGCGGATGAGGAGGAAAGGCTGGCGCGAGTGCCGAAGGTGCTGAGGGAACGGGAGGATGTGACGCTGACGTTCTTGGAGGGGAAGGGGCTGAGCCGAAACAGGAACAATGCCCTGAGTAGTGCGACGGGGGATGTGGTGGTGATGGCCGATGATGACAACCGATATACGGACGAACTGATTGGGAACATCTTCGAGGCTTACGAGGCGCACCCGGAGGCGGACGTGATTCATTTTCAGGCTTTGGACTTGGAGGGGAAGCCGCTGCACCCCTACCCTGCCCCGTATGTGAGTTCGGTGGAGATGACCTTCAGGAGAAGGGTGACGACGAGGTTTGATGAGCGCTTCGGACTGGGGAGTCCGCAACTGTGTGCCGGTGAGGAGGAGGTGTGGATGAAGGATGCGAGGGATGCGGGGTATCGGATTCTGTATGTGGCGAAGCCGATTGTGATGACGCCCGGAGGGACGACGGGAACGCGGTTTGTGGGGAACAGGAAGTTGCAGATGAGCAAGGGGGCGACGTTCAAGCATGTGTATGGAACGCCGAACGCCTTGTGGCGAACGCTGAAGGAGGCGGGCTGGTGGATGGTGCATCGGAAAGAGAATCCCTTCCCGATCGTGTATAACATGCTAAAGGGTATGATAGAAATCTAAATACTGCTGGGCGACTTTCAGGTAGTCGTGGTGCTTCTTCACATACTCGACGCTTTGCTGTTTGAGCAAAGGGATGCGCTCAGGATGAAGCACCAGTCGCTCAATCTCTTCATAACAGCTCTCGTAGGTGGGCAACACATTGACGATGGGACGCAGTTCGGTCTCACCGAGGATGGCGTAGTTCTCAGGTTCGCCCCCACCGATGTTGATGATGCCCTTCGACATGGCCAAGAGGGAGTTCATGGCTGGGGTGTAGCTGTAGAGCTGGTCGAGAATGGCATCGGAGGAATTGAGCATCTGCTGATATTGGGCAAAGGGCACACCCGTGGCCACCTGAATCTGCAAGCGGTCAGGATACTTCGCCTGAACGTCCTGTGCAGCCCTGAGCATAATGTCCGTCCCCTTATAGGCGCTCCGGTTCTTGCTGATGCCAGCAAAGAGGTGGAGCCCCCCTCCCCCCGAAGGTGGGAGGGGACTTTGGGGTCTTATTGGAAATGGAATAAACGTCAATTTATCTTCAAACAACCCTTTCCCTACACCGCGACAGCCCTCCCCCTTCGGGGGCTGGGGGGCTTTGGGGGTTTTATAAGTCACCCAATACTCATACAGGCCTGCCACGATGCCATCGCAGTCGTCGGCAATCATGCGGTTCAGGGTCTCCTTGGGCGTGCCAATCCATTCATGGCGAAAGAGTTCTGCCTCATGGTCGGTACGCATGGTGTCGCCAAAATTGAAGTCGCTGTAGCGAAGGGGACGCTCGTAGGAGTTGACGTATGCCCAGTAATAGTCCATGCCGAACGCGCCCAAGACCATCTTGCCATTGTGGCGGCGCAGATAGCGATAGAAGGGTGCCAGACGCTCGGCCTTGAGTTCGAAGAAAATGGGATTGATGAGCTGCACCACATCGAAGCCGCGCATCTGGGGCAATGCCTGCAGCAGTCGCCAAAGGAAACTCGTGTTGCCACGCAGTCCAAACTCACGACGCAGGTCGATGTCACGCGGATAATCCTTCCATTTGTCGCCATCGCTGGCCACCACACATTCATGACCGAGTGCCCTGAAGCCCTCGGCCAATGTGGCATGCACATTAGAATAATCGCCCAGAAGAAGAATCCGCATGGTCTTACAATATTTTGTGCAAAGTTACGGAAAACTAAATACTAAAATCCAAAAACTAAAAGTAAAAGTATGTAAAATGATGATTTTTCCTACAAAAAAGCCGAGTAACTGAAACTTTTAGTTTTTAGTTTTGAGTTTTTTAGATTAAAATGCTTACCTTTGCACACAAAATTTACAAAGAATTATGGACATCACCGTTATCGTACCTGTAAAAGACAGACGTGACCATATCGGCAAAACGCTCGACTCTATCCTGAAGGGGGGTATCCCACCGAAGGAGGTCATCATCGTGGACAATGAAAGTGAAGACGGAACCTATCAGTTCTGCGAACAGTATATCAAGAACCGTCCCAATGTCACCCTGCTCAGAGAGACATTCCCTGGTGCGGCTGCCGCCCGCAACAAGGGTCTGAAGTCGTGCAAGACGGAATGGGTGTACTTCTTCGACAGCGACGACCTCTTCGACTACAATTTCATCTCCACCTTCCAGAGTGCCGAAGTGCCAGAAGAGGTTGACGTGATTGCCGTGCCCACCAAGCAGGTGGTGAATGGCAAGGAGACTGTGCGCAGCTTCATCCCCTCCGACGACCCACGTGTGCAGATGCTGGCCAGTGTGCTCAACACCCAAGGCATGATTTTCCGCACCCGCTATCTGAAGGACATCGGCGCTTGGAATCCTGAGTGTCGCGTATGGAACGACTGGGAACTGGGACTGCGTGTCATGCTTCACCAGCCCAAGATCATCTGGTTCACCCGCCATGCGTTCCACAGCATCCGCGTACATGAGGATAGCCTCACAGGAGCGAGCTTCTCCATGAACTACAAGTATCTGATTCGCACGCTGACTGCGGTCATCAACGACCTGCAGTCTTCCATCCTGCAACCCCTCTCCACCTACCACGCACAGCACTTGGCGTGTCTCTATCCTCACCTCGACCTGCTGATGTACCCGCTCTACCTGCGCACCAGCATCCTCTTGGGTCAGTTGCAGAATGAGAAACTCACCGGCAAGTGCAAGCGTCACAAGATGGCAGCCAAGGCCGTCACCATCTTCCGCAAAGACAACTTCAACCCCACCTTCTCCCAGAAGATGTTTGGCAACATGCTCCGTTTCTACACCATGTTGGGAGGTCGCGGTGCTTGGCGTCTCGCCCTGTCGCGCTGTCGGAAAAAGGTGAAGATGAAGAAGAGTTAATTAATTCGTCACATCCTCAGAAGTCCAGAAGGTAAGGAGTCTGGACAGTTCTGCGGATACGATCCACATCAATGACAACCTCAGCCCTATAAATGGCTCGCTTCTCAGCACTGTAATAGCGGAAGTGAGCCTTTGTTGTATTGGAAGAGAGGTCATAGAAGGGGATGGACCATTTCTGCGTCTGCGCATTGTAGTAAGAAAGGTCGGCCGTGGTTTCGGAGTCGGCAAATGGCACCAAGAGCATGAACATGTTTTTCTTCGGGTCATTCTCGGTCAGCTGATAGAACTGGATGTTGGCAATCTCACGCACCTCATTATTCACGATGGCGGCAATCTGGTCACCCTCACTGAGATAGGGAGTCATGTAGTCGTCCAAATGAAGCACAATGGTCATGGTGTTCTCAAACTGATAGAAATACACTTGCTGCCAGTCGGGCTTTCCCGATTCACCTTGAGGAAGGGTGAAGGTGACATTCCACGAAGGAGGTTCGCTGACAGCTGTGGGGGGGGTAGACGGTCTGGCCTGAGCCATTAGGTTCGTCGTCGGAGTCTGACGAGCTACAGCCCCACGCCAGGGTGAGTGCTGTTGCTATCAGGATGGTTTGAAATATCTTTTTCATACGGATATGATTTTATTTGATCATCACTTTTTGTTTGTTGAAGATGTAAATGCCCTTTGTTCTCGGACGATCGGAGCCCACACGGATGCCAGTCAGCGTGTAGTAGATGCCATTGGCCAAGGCACTGGTGTCGTTGAAGTTGAGGACGCGTGGTATGTCGGTCGTGCCCTCCAGCTTGTTGGCCTCGTAAACGATGCCGTCGTGGGTGGCGGTTCCGATGAGTTCGCCATTCCGTTCCATCGTGAACATCAGTTGCTCATGGGTGTCGCCACCTGCGCCACACCATGAATCAAACAGAGGCTATAACTGCCGCAGGAGCCCACGCGGCAGTAGCTGGCCACACATGGTATCTTCCCCAAGAATCTGACTGGCAGAATATGATTGCTGGCTGTGGAAACGTCGCCTACACCTCGTCGATGAATTACACTTGCCTCAATGCAAAACTTGAGACAGCAGGAGGTACGGCATTAGCAAGAAGTACTAACTATTGGTCTTCCACTGGTACCACATGTCCATTTTTCGGTGAAACAAACGCTGATTTTACCTATACAAAAGAAACAATATCGAAAGAATCCGTTCGCGCCTGCTTTGATTTTTGACATCACAACACCAACCTCTCACCCTTCATTATTGCATACAAGAAAGGGCTCAAATGGCGCAAACGCCCGTCAATCGAGAAAAGAGAAAATCAGTCCAATCACTCCGAAGGGTATGTTTATTAGAACAAGTTCCTTCGGAACGATTGAATTGATTCTTACTGATTCTTATTTATTGCTTGCAAGGGGAGAACAAGGAGAGTGACGAATCGTCACTCTCCTTTAATTTCTCGTTTCTCTTTTTACGGGCGTTTGCGCCATTTGTTGAGCTTTCACTTCTCCTTGATGATATGCACGCAGACGGCACCGATGAAGAGGAAGATGCCAGCGAGGACGAGCATGTTGGATTCGGGCGCCAATTCACCTTGGGTGGTGAAGGCATGGAGGATGAGACCTCCAAGGCTGGCCGCCACAATCTGAGGCACACAGATGGTGCCGTTGAAGAGACCCAGATATGTGCCGACATGTCCACCTTTCAGGGAATTGGTGAGCAGGGTGAATGGCAATGCCAACATCGCCGCCCAAGCACATCCGATGAGAATGAAGGAAATGAAGAGCACGTACTGGTCGTGGATGAACTGGAGGGACACGAAACCGATGCCACCTAAGACGAGGCTGACCACATAGGCGAGTTTGTAGGACTTGAAACGTGGGATGACCACAGCCCAAAGCACAGAACCTACGGCCTGCACAGCGAAGAGAATGCCTACCCAGTCGGCTGCATCCTGATACTGTGTGGAAGTGGTGTCGAGCACACACGCCCCGTCTTTCAACAAGGTTGGTGCATCGAATGCCCCTGCAGCCACCGTTCCGTTGGTATAGGTCCACATAAACATGAAGGCTGCCCAGCAGAAGAACTGCACGAGACCTACCGTCCAGAAGGTCTTGGGAGCCTTGACCAACAACTGCCACATGTTCACCTTCTCTTCCTTCTCACCCACAGGATGATACTCATTGTATTCGGCTGGTGGATATTCCTTCACCTTCACAGAGGTATAGACCACACAAAGGATCAGAATGAAGGCTCCAATGTAGAAGGAATAGATGACTGAGTCGGGAATGACTCCCTCGGGCGCCACGTTGCTGATGCCGATGGCTGCAAAGATGAAGGGGAAAAGGTAGCCTGCCAGCGAACCTGCATTGCAGAGGAATGACTGGATGGAATAGGCAAGTCCCTTCTGACGCTCGTTCACCATATCGCCCACCATCATCTTGAAGGGCTGCATGGCCATGTTGATGGAGGTGTCGAGGAACATGAGCGAGAGGAGTCCGAAGGCCATCGCTGTACCAGCCGCCATGCCGAAGGAGCCTGCGTTGGGCAACATACACATGACGAGCACAGCCACCAGCGCACCCACGAAAAGGTAAGGAATGCGACGGCCAAAACGTGTCCAAGTGCGGTCGCTCCATGCTCCCACGAAAGGCTGGACGATGATGCCCATGAGCGGTGGCAGAATCCAGAAGTAACTGAGGTTGTGAGGATCTGCACCCAACGTGGAGAAGATGCGCGAGATGTTGGCCGACTGCAAGGCGTAGGCTATCTGCACTCCAAAGAAGCCAAAACTGATGTTGAACAGTTTGATGAAGGGTTGATCAGGAATTTGTTTCATCTTTTAATCATTTTCTTGCCGTTCTGAATGTAGAGCGATCCTTTCGCGGGCTGCTTCACCTCGATGCCCATCAGGTTGTAGATGCGGCCATCGGAAGGATGAGCGACTTTGACGGCATCAATGCCTACCGTAGCGGTCACATCTGTGTACTGCACCTTCCCATCAGCGATGGTGGCTGTGTAGTACTTGTCGGAGGTGAGGTAGGTGATGTCGCTGGTTTGTGGCTTGCCGTTGCCTTGGTTGAAGATGATGTTGAAGTAGTAGTCGGGGGCTGTGATGTCCACAGTCTGATAGTACCACGTCTCACCATCCATCACCGTTGTGGCAGGCTGTTTGCCAGGCCATCCACCATTCAGCTGGGTGTTGTTATTGCTGTCCCAGATATAGAAATAGACAGGGGTGAAGTCGGCCTTCACATAGACGGTGGCAGTATGTGGCGTGAAGTGCTGTTCCTTCTCCTTCTCGGCCTGCACCTCGGCTGCGATTTGGGTCTCGACAGCATCCCATCCAGCCGCAGCAGTTGCGTCCAAATAATAGATGTAGTCGGAGGCTGAGCAGACTTTGGTGTAGCCAGCAGGAGCTGTGTAAGCAGCAGGAGTCTTGCCCACCACACAGATGAGCGAACCCTTCGTGCCCGTTGTCTTCACTGCATAGTAGAGCTGTGCAGAAGCCAACTGCTCGTAGGTGCTGGTGGAAGTGATGCCTGCCAAATGACGTGCTGAAATCATGCGTTTGATGTCGCTCTTGGCATTGAGCCAGTGTTTGAAGAACACACAGGGTGTGCCAGGCATCGCCAACAGATAGGCATTGGCAGCCAATGTGTCTGCCTTGATGGGGTCTTGCTGAGCCGTCGAAGAGCGATATTCCGTATCGTGATTCTCCACAAAGGTGACGGCATAAGGACGGTAAGCCTCCTGATAGACAAGCGGATAAGCACCCGTGTCTGATTCCTTGCCCTGCAGGAGTGCCCAGTTGTTCTGATTGATGGCATCACGCACACGATAGCGGAACTGAAAGTCGAAGGCAGAGGACGTTGGAGTGCCATTCACCTTCGTGCCGTCAATCCACTTCTTGATGACACCTGAACCATCCCAACATTCACCCACAGAGAAAGCAGGCTGAGAGGCAGAGTTGTAGTCGGCAGTGAAGGAGGCGCTGTAGCCTTTCACCATGTCGTAGCGGAAGCCCATGTAGCCAAGGTCGTTGAGGAGGTAGTCGAGGTAAGCCTTCACAACCTTCTGCACATTTTCCGACTTATGGTCGAGGTCACGACAACCATCCCAACCCTCGCCTGTGTCGTTATTGGCAGAGAGCGACACACCATTGGCTGTGGCTGTGGCAAGGGTGGAGCCGCCATCGTCATTTCGGCAGATGTCAGTGCTCTGCAACTGATAGGTCACACCCTTGTAAGTCTCAGCAGGGAACGAATAGACGCCCATGGTGTTGTGGTGGTTGATGACCACATCCGCCACAGTGCCCAAACCCTTCTCCTTGAAGGTGGCAATCATGCTGCGCAGTTCGGCTTCTGAGCCAAAGGAGGAGTTCTGATTGAAGTAGTAGAGCGGCATGTAACCCATGTTGTTCTTGGTGTCACAATAGCCAGAGTTGGGCACCCAGATGAGGTCGAAGTAACGAGCCAATTCGTCTGCCTGCTCTGTCAACTTCGTCCATCGGGTATCGCCATAACTATCCCAATAGAAACCTTGCAGCATCACCTCCGACTGAGCCGAGGAGGGTAAGGTCGCCAAACCCAACGTGAATAGTAAAAGGAACTTCTTCATGGTTAACCAATCTTAAAAGCAAAATGGAAGCAGAAAAGAAAGTCACTTCCTTTCCGCTTCCATTTCTATCGACAATTTATTGCTTCGTCAACACCACCTTGTTGCCTCCCTCGTAAGAGAGGTAGAGTTTGATGTTGTAAGTACCAGCTCCATCAGCAGGCAGGTCAAGGTCTTTACCACCATTCTGCGTGAGGTCGTTGTAGGCAGCAGGATCACCATTAGAGCCACCCCAGCTGATTGCCCAATCATCGTTCATGGCGAACTTGAAGCCATTGGAATCAAGATTGAGCGTAGCCTCCCAATAGCCACCATCCACATTATAGGTCATGTGGGTGGCCTGGTCTGCCTGATTCCATCCGTTGAAGTTGCCCACCACGGTGATGGAGTTCACCTTCGTGAGGTTGTAAGTGCCAGCTGCGAGGTCAACATCAATCTGATAGAAGCCAGCACCTGGGTCTGGGCAGTTGTCAGAACCTTGACCAATCTTACCCTCGCCGATGCACTCATAGTCGCCATCCCAATTGTCCTCATTGGGCTTGAACTTGAATTGGCCATCCAGATAGTAGTAACCCTGGTACTTGCCATCGTTGTTAGGACCATAGAGCGGGTGACTGGCTGACCAACCACTCTCATTGCCAATCTCATAGAGCCATGAGCCGAAGTTCAGCGGCGTGATGGTGTAGGTCTGGTCGAGCAGGTTGATGGAGATGGTGTAATAGAGACCAGCATTAGCGCCCTCATCAATCTTCCACGACTGAGCCACATCATCGTTCTGACCCACCACAAGTTTGCCTTCGAGGTCGGACGTTCCATTGACAGCCACACCAACCATATCGCCACCCCAGAAACCTTCCTCACGAGTGTAGGCAGATGCAGGGGCAATCTTGAACCAATGGTCGCCACCCACAGCAGGAACCGTCACAGTGAACACAGGATTCTCGTAGGGGTCTGCGTCTCCATTCGAGAGCTTGTAGGTCTGGTCAGAATCGCTCCAACCATTTGCACCACCCACATAGTAGTAAGCGTTCTCAATCACAGGAGCCTCAGGCGTCACTTTCAGACGTACCGTGTCAGTCAGCGAACGCACCACCGTTGTCTTGGCAGCTGAAGTGTAAGCGTAAGCCCTGGTGACGAGCGTGAGGTCACGAGCCGTAGGACGTTTGCCATACATCCCCTCCACCACAGTGGCGAGCGTGGTCTTGGCAACAGACACATAGTCATCCTCTGCCAAATACTCCAACGGACTGACCTTCTCGGTTTCCGCATCCACCACATCCACTGAGAGGGAGTCATACACATACCCCTCAGGCATACCGAGCACGTAAGTGAACAGCGGTATCACATCGTCAGCAGTGGCGATGTCGATGTCATCGGCTGCAACAGCCGCAAACTGCACAGACTGAGATTCTTCTGGTGCATTGCTCTGTGGCGAAGCCCAATTATCGAAGTCCTCGCTACAGGAAGTTGCCAAAGCAAGAATGGCACCACAATATATTAATTTCTTAAACATAATCTTTACGTTTTTAGTTTTTAAGTTCTTGAAATCATTCAGCGCATCAGCTGATTACTTTCTCACGAAACGGAAGATGCCCATGAGGTCATTGAAGAAGATGTCGTAGGTGCCTCCTTCTGTGATGTAGAGGTTAGGACCATTGCCAACACCCTTGCCATAATAGCCATAAGAGAGCGTGGAGAATGAGCCACCCCAGTTGAAGTCCCAAGACCCCGACTGCTTGAACTTCACCTCAGCGCCAGCCTCAAGTTCGAGTGTGGCGTACCAGTCATGATTCTCGCAGGCACTCGTGACAGGTGTCATCTCCGTGTCGCTCCAACCATTGAAGCTGCCAGACAGGGCGATGCCATCGAACACACGCACCGTGCCGTCATATTCTGTGATGACAGGCTCGTTCGTCTTCGTGTCGAGCACAATCTTGTAGCAGCCATCAGCAGGCACAGTGATGTTGCCCGAACCACCATCGTTCAGCACATACTCACCAAAGCCAGCACCCTGACCAATCTGCACAGCCCAGTTGTCATCGGGCGAACCACGGAACTTGAAGCCGTTCGACGTGAGATAGCCAGCCCAGACGATTTCGCCCGAACCCGTCACCTCGTCATACGTGTTGTCTGGATCCAGATAGAGCGGCATGCAACCCGTCGGAACCGTCGAAGACCAACTGCCATCGCCGATGCAAGAACCTGTGAGATACCACAGGATGGGGTCAGCAGCCACCAAGGCACGGAAGTAAGGAGCTACCTTAAACTTCACTACGTTCGAGTAAATCGCGTCGGTCGAGTAAGTACGAGCCGTCACACGCACAAAGACCTCCTGCACGGCAGGCACCTGCTCTTCCTTCGTCACATTGAGCATGTGCATCAGGTTGCGGTTCAAGTCCTCCGCACTGATGCCCCCATGGCACACTGTCATGGGTTCATCCTCCTGCACATAGTTGTTCGTCACGTTACCCTCCTCATCCGTCTCAGACGAGAACGTCCCGTCAGTCGAGTACTGGATATAGTAGGTGGTAGCCAAAGGCATGCCCCCATAATCGGGTTGCGACCATGTGAACTCAATCGGGTCGCTTGTTGCTGCCAAATCTATCGCCAACTCCGACGTGGCAGGCGTGTTGAGCGTGAAGGAGGTTGGCTGATGCAGTGTAGGATTGGAATCGTTGTCGTCCGAACAACCAGTCACGGCGACCATTCCAAGACCCACCAGCATAGGTGTCAATATATTTGTAAGTTTCATAATCGTTATATTTTAGTTTGGTTAATATCCTGGGTTCTGATGACCCTGCAAGTTTGGATTCGCATCGAGGTCGGTCGTTGGAATGCCGAACACATTGAAGTTGGACGAGAACGAACCACCTGTTGGGATGCCGTTCATGAACTCCCACAGATACTCCGACTGACCGCCGAAACGTCCGAAGCGCACCAAGTCCATGCGGCGGCGACCTTCGAACCAGAACTCACGTGCCCACTCGTCCAGCACATCATCCAACGTATAAGACGACTCCTGTGTAGCATTGGCACGCTTGCGCACCTCATTGATGTAGCCATTGGCAGTAGAGTTCTGACCATTCTTGCGGATGGAAGCCTCTGCGTAGGTGAGGTAAGCCTCAGCCACACGCAACAGCGGCAGGTCGGTGTCCACAAAATTAACCGCACTGGCAGCCTGACCGTCCGAACGCACATTGCGGAACTTCACACAACTGAATCCCTCGTCCGAAGCCTCTGTCGTGACGTACTGGCTATAGCCCTTGCTGAAGAACAGCGCACGGTCATCCTTCGCAGCCGCAACCATCTCAGCGAGGTCGTCCGTCTGAGGTGCAGCGGCAGAACCGAAGAACTTCTCCACCAACTTTCCCTTCACACGCGCACACTTGCCCCAACTGTTGTTCGTGCCAGAAGGAACCTTAGCACTTTCCGTCTCACCATAGTTCGAGAACACCAAGAAGTTCATGGCGTCATAGCTCTGGGTCATCAGACCATCCAACAGCACAGGCATCACCGCCTCATACTGCGCACCATTCACATTGTTGTCAGCCAAGAAGAGCATCTGATATGCCGAATACCCATTCTTGCCCGTCGTGTTCAGGTGATAATAAGAACTCTTGATTACCTTCTCCGCATACGTCATCGCATCGTCCCAACGCGCCGTACCCGTATAAACCTGCGCATTCAGATAGAGACGAGCCAACAGCAGATAGGCAGCCGCCTTGTCCACACGTCCGTAAGTGTTCTTGCCCTCGTCGGCCAAGTCATTCATACAATCCTTCAATTCCGATTCACAGAAGTCGAACAACTGAGAACGCGTGTAATAAGGAGCATATTCCGAAGAAATCTTGGTTGACATCGGACCTGCACCATACAAGTCCATCACATACATATAGTTCATGGCACGGATGAGACGCACCTCCGCACACTTCTGGGCATCAGCCACCAACTCCAAGTATGAATTACACAACGTGATGGTGAAGTACAAACGGTAATACAACGCATACGAGAACTGGTTGCTGGCCGAGAAAGTATGGTGCAGCAGTTCAGGCACACCTGGGTCAGACCACACCCAACCAGCCTCATCCGACGAGAACTCGTTCAGCGACCAAGCCATGCGGTAGAAGCCTGACATACCCTCGTTGTCGAAGATTTCCTTTGGGATGTCACCCTTGCCAGCACCTCCCTGCTGTCCTGTCAGCGAGAAACTTGCATACACCTTGTTGAACAGCGCATCAGGATCCAGCGCCTGTTCCTCCTGCGGGTTGATCGGCGTCACATCCAGATCCTTCGTGCACGAAGTGGTCATGCCACCCACAGCCATCGTCGCGACCACAGTCGCCATTATTGTCTTTCTAATATTCAGTTTCATGATTGTTCGTTTTTTAGAAGTTAAGACTTACACCGAGAATACCTGTGAAAGGACGTGGATAGATAGCACTATCATAACCGCCAAACACCTCAGGGTCAATGCCCTTATACTTGGTGATGGTGAACACATTCTGCACCGTAGCATACACGCGGCCATTGATGCCCATCTTACCGATGCGGTCGAACGAATAGCCCAACGTGATATTGTCACACTTCAAGAACGAAGCGTTCTGGATGAAGTAGTCCGACTGAGAATCAATATTGCTCATGTACTGCCAGTTCTTTGGCAACTGATACTTCACCACATTGTGCCAAGTGTCGTTGCTATAGACGTAGGCAGCCGACACATTGGCACGGTCGTTCGCCTCCATAGAGTTATACATGTAGTTGTTCAGGCTGGCACGGAGCGAGAAACTGAAATCCCATTTCTTCCAGATGAGTTTCGACGAGAATCCCATCACCACGTCAGCATCCGCCTTCTTATAGAAATACTTATCCTGCTCATTCAGCACACCATCACCATTGCGGTCCACAAACTCACCTTCGATAGGCATGCCTGCCTCATCATACACCTGCTGATACACATAGAACGCACTGGCAGCTTGTCCTTCAGCATAAGCCTTCACCGCACCGGCGCCACCGCCACCCACAGCAGCGTAGGCATTGCCGATAGGTTTGCCATCCGTCGAAACGAGGTGGTCAATCTTGTTCTTGTTCCAAGTCAAGTTATAACCCACTTCCCAACGCCAATCCTTCAGCTGGATGGGACGGTACGTCAACTGCACCTCCACACCTGTGTTGTGCAGCGAACCAATATTACCCATCACACGCGTAGCGAAGTTCACACCTGCCGCCAACGGAATGGTATTCAGCAAGTCCTTCGTCTTACGGTAGTAGTAATCCACACTACCTGTGAAGCGGTTGTTAGCAAATCCGAAGTCCAGTCCAACGTTCAAGGTCGTAGTCTTCTCCCACTTCAAGTCAGGATTGTATGCCTCAGGACGATAAGTGACACCTGTGCCCGTCACAGGATAGTAGGCACCCGAACCGCTCACCGTATAAACAGGCAGATAAGCATAGTCGCCGATATTACCTTCCTGCTGACCTGTGATACCCCAACCAAAACGGAGTTTCGTATCCGACACAGCTGCCACATCCTTCAAGAAAGACTCCTCATTGATCTTCCAAGCGAGAGCGGCTGATGGGAACACACCCCAACGGTGGTCTTTCGAGAAACGTGAAGAACCATCATCACGCAGGGTGAAGGTCACGAGGTAACGGTCAAGCAGCGAATAGTTCACACGTCCGAAGAAGCTGACCAGATAGTTCTGGGTCTTGTAGAGCGAGTTCTTCGTCTCAAAATAATCAGGGTTCACCAGTTCGCCAGGATGTGTGGCATGAGTTTCAGGATAATACACTGGATAGTCATAATCCGTCTTGCGGTAGAACTTCTGCCACTCATAACCCGCCATCACGTCGATGTGATGCGTTTCGTTGATGTCCTTCAGATACTGAGCGTATGCCGTGAGCGAGAGGTTGTGCTTGTCGCCTACATTCCAACCCTTACTTCCGTAATAGATGTTGTTGCTGTAGTCGTAGGGCGATACTCTCTTGTTGCTGCGACCATGAGCATAGTCCATGCCTCCCTTCAGATGGAGGTGCAGATCTTCCAGTCCATGCACTGAATAGTCAATATCCACATTACCCATGAATTCATTGCCCTTACCGATGTTGCTCTGATTCTTCAACTTAGCCACTGGGTTGTCAGCATTCAGGCCAGAGTAAGAATGAGTCCACTGCGTATCGCCAAAGTCGGCCGTCACAGGCCACTGCCAGTAACCACCATACTCAGCGGCATTCGCGCTGTCGTCATGGATAGGCTTGGTGGGGTCAGCATAGATGGCCTTGCCCACAGCTTGGGTTTCAGCAAACGAATGACGGGTGAACGCCATCTTCGCATTGAGATTCACCTTCAGGTGGTCATCCAAGAACGAGGGTGACAACGTCACACTCATCGTATAACGGTTGAAGTTCGATGTCTTCAGCGTACCGTCCTGATGCGTATAACCAGCCGATACACGATAAGGCATCCACTTCAGACCGCCTGATACCGTCACGTTGTGGTCGGTATTCAGACCCATGCGATAGATTTCCTTCTGCCAATCGGTGTCAGCAAAAAGGTGATTGCCTGCAGCATCATAATAACCGAGGTTGGCATACTGGCTCGAAGCTAACCAACCCTGCTCGTCATCAGCATAGCCAAACAACTTCTGGGCAAACTTCTGATACTCCCCGCTGTCCATCACCTCCAAGCGTTTCGTGTTCACGCTGAAGCTGACATTACCATTGTAAGAAACCTTAGGTCCCGAGCTAACCTTACCTTTCTTGGTGGTGATGATGATCACACCATTAGATGCGCGGCTACCATAGATGGCGGCAGCAGAGGCATCCTTAAGCACTGTAAAGCTCTCGATGTCGGCAGGGTTGATCATTGCCAGCGCATTGGCTGCACCCTCATTGGCTCCGTAGGAGTCGAGTGCCAAACCATCCACCACAATCAGCGGGTCGTTCGAGGCGTTGAGTGAAGAACCACCACGAATGCGGATGGAGGCACTACTACCAGGAGTACCATCGCCTGGAACGACGCTGACACCAGCAATCTTACCCTGAATCATGTCCTGCGCATTGGTCTGCAAACCATGATTCATCTCATCGGGCTTCATGGCAATGACAGAACCTGTCAGGTCATTCTTCTTCACCGTACCATAACCGATGACGATTTGCTCACCCAGGAGTTTGGAATCCTCCTGCAGCATAATGTTGAGTGTTGGAGCTGCCGTCACTTCCTGGGTCACATAACCCACAAAAGAGATAACAAGCGTTGCTCCACGAGGAACACTGAGTGTGAAGTCACCGTTCAAGTCGGTAACACATCCGTTACCCGTACCTTTCTGCAACACAGTGGCTCCGGCAACCTCACCCAAATTGTCCTTTACGTGGCCCTTCACTGTGATGTTCTGGGCGAACGCTGAAACGGACACGAAGATTCCCATAAGCAGTGCCATGCAGAATCTCAAATTTAGTTTCTGTTTCATGTTTTGGATTTAGGATTTTTAATTAGTTAATAAATGTTGATATATAATTTTGTCACTTTTCACTTTTCAACTGAATCGCGAACCCACCACCAGAGGCACTCTTCAGCTTGAGGACACTCTTGTTGGTGACCGTCTGGGTGGTGATTGTGTAACTCTGGGGGTTCTTGTCCCAACTGGCATCCTTTCCATCGGCATAGATGGTGGCTTGATATTTCTTGCCTGGCGTGAGGAAGTCGAGACGGAGGGTGCTCACATGACCGTTTTCATCTACCGAACTGCCCACATACCAATCCTCCGAGTGTTTATCCTTGCGGGCAATCGTGATGTAGTCGCCCGGCTCAGCCTCTAAATAGATGCTTTTCTGCCAATCGACAGGCACATCCTCAATGAACTTGAAAGCATCCATGTATGGCTCGTAGTTCTCGATGAGGTCGGCGGCCATCTGAAGGGGTGAGTAGAGCGTCACGTAGAGTGCCAGCTGACGTGCCAAGGTGCTGCGCACATGACTGGTGTTCTTGCCTGGAGCGGTCTTGGAGAGATCCATCTGGAAGATGCCTGGCGTGTAGTCCATCGGACCACCGATGAGTCGTGTGAACGGCAGGATGGTCGTGTGGTTGACGGGGTTGCCTCCAAAGCTCTCATACTCCGTGCCTCGTGCGCTCTCGTTGCCAATCCAGTTGGGATAGGTTCGGCAGATGCCGGTGGGACGGGTGGCCTCATGAGCGTTGACCATAATCTTGTAATCAGCCGCTTTGGTGATGCAACGCAGGTAGTGGTTATTCATGAACTGGCTGTAGTGATGCTCGCCGTAGGGCACGATGTCGCCCACATAACCGCTTTTTACGGCTGGGTAGCCATTATCCACCATGAACTGATAGGCCTCGTCGAGGTGGCGCTCGTAGTTGATGACTGAACTGGAGGTCTCATGGTGCATAATCATCTTCACGCCTTTCGACTGGGCATAGTCGTGGATGGCCTGCACATCAAAGTCGGGATAGGGAGTCACGAAGTCAAACACATAGTCTTTCTGATGGCCAAACCAGTCTTCCCAACCTACGTTCCAACCTTCCACCAGCACGGCGTCGAAGCCATGTTGGGAGGCAAAGTCGATGTAACGCTTCACGTTCTCCGTGTTGGCGGCATGACGGCCGCTGGGCTTGCATTTCGTGTAGTCGGTCTTGCCCAACTGTACGCTGTAGAGGTCATCGGTGTAAGCCCAATGGGAACGGTTGCTGATCATGTCCCACCACACGCCCACATACTTCGTGGGTTTGATCCAGCTCGTGTCCTCAATCTTGCAAGGTTCGTTGAGGTTCAGGGTGATGCGCGATGCCAGGATGTCAGCTCCCTTCTCACCCACGATGATGGTGCGCCAAGGACTCACACAATCCGTCTGCATGTTTCCTTTGTTGCCCACAGCATCAGGTGTCAGCAACGACGTGAACGTATGGGAAGCCTCGTCATAGTTGAGGTGCATCGTGGCATAGTTGATGCAGGCAGCCTCATGCAGGTTGATGAACAGCCCATCATCGGTCTTCATCAGCAAAGCGGTCTGCACACAAGTGGGACCAGCGGGAGTCTGTGAGGAATTGTCGCAAATGGCGTCTTTCATGCGTCCACGAATCTCAGAGAGCCGGGTCTCCTGCCATTCATATTCCTGCGTGTCATAGTCGCCAGCCACCCACCAAGCCTTGTGGTCGCCCATCATCCGAAACTGCGTCTGCTCCTCCTTGATGATGAAATAAGTGAGGTTCTTCTGCGAGGGGAACTCATAACGGAAGCCCAAGCCATCGTCGAAGAGACGGAATCGAATCATCATCGTCCTGTCGTTCTTCGCCTGACGGAGCGTCACCAACAGTTCATTGTAGTGGTTGCGGATCTGGCTTTCCTCGCCCCACACGGGCGCCCACGTCTCATCGAACGTGCTGGTCTGGGTGTCAATAATAGCAAAACCCGTCTGCAGGTCGGCTTTGCGACGGATGGACTCCTTCTCCGCAAAGGTCTTGTACTCAAAATCTGTGGCCTTGTCAGGATTCTCCTCCTTCAACTGATACCCCAAATGGCTCTGACCAATGACGGTCTTACCCTTGTAGGAGAGTTCGTAAGTGGGGCGACCTTCTGCATCCACGCTGAAGTTCATCTCCATCTGCCCATTGGGCGATGTCAGTTTCTGTGCCGACACCCCCAACGCCATCAATGGCAACAGGAAACTCATGATACACTTTTTATTCATGTTATTTGTATTTTGAATCACTCTCAATTAAAACTCCAGCACATAAAATCCCCGTTTAGGCACCTCCAACGTCTCCCCTAACGTCACCTCTGTGTCTGAAATCACATCGTGAGCCTTGCTGGTGGGCATCACCTCGCGATACACCTTCAAATCGAGCGTCTGAGGCTTGTCCGTTCCGTTCATCACCACCGTCACCGTCTTGCCATCCTTCTGACGGGCATAGACATAACAGCCATTGCGGATGGCATAGTGCACCAACTTGCCATACGCCACCGTTTCATTGCCCTTGCGCCAGTTGAGCAGCTTCTTGGTGAAGTTGAAGTACTGGTTCTGCAACTTCGTCCGCCCAGCCTCCGTGAAGGCATTCCTTCTGTCACCAGGGAAACCACCAGGGAAGTCCTGACGGAGAGCACCATCATTCACGCTCTTGTTGGCATACATGCCTATCTCATCGCCCACATAAAGTTGAGGAATGCCACGCAAGGTGAGCAACAGGGTCAATGCCTGCTTATAGCGCAGCGTGTCTTGTGCCTTCTCCTTCGTGGGTTGGAAACGGTCAGTGTCGTGATTGGCCAAGAAGGTGAGCAGATGGTTCACATCGGCATATACCATATCCTGACACAAGTATTCATAGACCTTGGCAAGTCCCTTCCCCCACTCGTCCGTTTCTTCATCGTAGAAGGAATCGAGGATGTACATCAACGGGAAGTCCATCACCGTCTTCAGCTCGCTGTTCTTCGGACTGGCCAGACGGCTGTCCTTCTGCCAGTAGCTCACAGCCACATTGTTGTTAATCCACGTCTCCCCCACGATGTTGAAACCTGGATATTGCGCATCCACCTTCATGCACCAACGACGCATGAAATCGAAGTCGTTGTAGGGGTAGGTGTCCTGACGGATGCCATCGATGCCCGCATACTCTATCCACCAGATGGAGGCTTGAATCAGATAGTCGGCAAACAGCTTGTTGCGTCCGTTCACATCGGGCATCTGCTCCGTAAACCAACCGTCTATCGTCAAATCGTGATCCAAGGCAGATGCATGGCTGTCGCTCGCTGCACCCGTCTTGTAACCAGTCTGGGTATATTGGCTATTGTAGTTGAACCAGTCATCGGCTGGACGGTCGGCAAACAGGAAGTTCGACGCTCCGCAATGGTTGAAGACGATGTCCTTGATGACCTTGATGCCACGCTTGTGTGCTTCGTCCACAAACGTGCGATAGTCCTCGTTTGTGCCCAGACGCGGGTCTGTCTTGTAGTAGTCCGTGATGGCATAGCCATGATACGACTGCTCGGCCATGTTGTTCTCCAAGGTGGGGGTTGGCCAGATGGCCGTGATGCCCAACTCCTGCAAGTAGTCCAAGTGTTGAATCATGCCAGCCAGGTCACCTCCATGACGCACCATATCGACCGTTCTGTCCCACGTGTTCTCCTTCATGCCTTTGTACATCTGGTTCTTCTGCTTTCGGGTCGTGCCTGTGGCAAAGCGGTCGGGCATCAAGAGATACACCACATCGCTGGCATCGAAAGTCTTGCGAGCCACCTGCTCACGCTCCTTCAGTTCGTAAGGAACGGACTTCACGGTCTTCTGACCTTTCTTCAGCAGGATGGAGAACTGCTGTGCTGGAGCGCCTTTCGTGTCTATATATATAATAATGTAGTTCTTGTTGTCGAATTTCACCACATCTTTCAAGGCAATACCTTGGGCATCCTTCAGTTCCACATCGAATGCACCGATGCCTTCACCGTGCAACAGGATTTGCAATGTAGGATTCACCATGCCTGCCCACCAATTCAGAGGATGGACATGGTCAATAGTGGGTGTGGCTGCCTCCACTGTGGGGAGACCGAGCAGATTGACGAGCACCATAAGAAGTACAATTGTTTGTTTCATATAGGGTATGATAACTTGATGATTGCGTTGCAAAGTTACAACAAAAATTAACATCAACGGAAAATCATAAAAAAAATATAAATATAAGAAAATGTTATATTATTGAAAATAAGCATGTTAAATATTTGTTACATATACAGAAAAGTAAATCCATTGATAAAATAAAAATGAAAAAATTTGGCGAATCAGAGAGAAAACCGTACCTTTGCACCCATGAAAAGATTCATTTTGATGCTGATGGTCATGTTGGGAGGCACTCTCGGCATGCAAGCACAGGAATTGAGGGCTCTGCTGTTGGAACTGGACAGGTGTGTGGAGAGGAAACAAAGCTATAGGGCTGAACGGCATGAGCGGATAGACAGTCTGAGGCAACAGATGGAAAATGCCCCAGACGCATTACTGATGGAGGTGTACGAGGCAATGGTTCAAGCCTACTCACACTTCCAGACTGACTCTGCCCTCTTCTACCTCGACAAGCTGAACGAACTGCAGGAGGTGAAGGACAACCCGCAGAAGCACACGCAGGTGGCGCTGGAAAGAGCTGAACAGCTGGCCATCATGGGTGCCTACAGCGATGCGGAGGTCATCGTGCAGAAACTGAACACGGCAGAGATGGAACAGGAGGAGCGCACACGATACTACCACGTGTGCCGCACCATCTACGGATGGATGGCTGACTACATGAGCAGCACTCCGTCGCTGTCGAAAGAACTGAGACACAAGACCGACCTCTATCGCGATTCCATCATACAGACTGACTCCGATCCGCTGAGCCGCGACATCGTGAAGGCAGACCAGCTGTTGGCCAAGGGAAAGGCTGAGGAGGCCAAACGGCTGATAGAAAGGTACATAGACCATGTCGAGAAGGAGCAGAAATCCTACGTACATTATATCTTGGCAGATGTGTATCGTCAGAAGAACAACACGAAAGAGGAGATGCGCCATCTGGCCTTGGTGGCTATCGAAGACCTGCGGCGAGGTGTGACGGAGTATGCAGCCCTACCCTTGCTGGCTACCAAACTGAAGGAACAGGGCGAAGTGGAGAGAGCCTACAACTACCTGTTCTGCAGTCTGGAAGATGCCAACTTCTGCAATGCCAAACTGCGTTCGATGGAAATCAGCGAGGTGTTCCCCATCATCGAGAAGTCGTACAAGCAGAAGGAACGGATGGCTCGGCAGACGGAACGGGCTTTGCTCCTGGGCGTGACCGTGATGATGATCATGCTGGTGCTGGCCGTGCTCTATCTGCGAAGCCAGATGCACAAACTCACCCAGACCCGCCACCAGCTGTCCATCGCCAACGACCAACTCGAACAAGCCAACCGGCTCTTGGGCATGAGGAACGACACCCTCCTGGAGTCCAACACCATGCTCCAACAGATGGATCGCGTGAAGGAGGAATACATCGCCCTCTTCCTCGACCGCTGCCAGAAGTACCTCAGCGCCTTGGAGAAATACAGAAAGTCTCTGCTGAAACTGGCCAAGAGCAATCAGCAGTCGGAACTGATGAAGAAACTGAAGGACGATGCCCTTATCGAGGCTGAACAGGAGAAGCTGTATGCCGACTTCGACGAGGCTTTCCTCGACCTGCATCCCCACTTCGTGGAGAAATTCAATGCCCTGCTCCGTCCTGAAGAACGCCTCACTCCCAAACGGCACGAACGCCTCAACACCGAACTGCGCATTTTCGCCCTCATCCGTCTGGGCGTGACCGATACAGCACAGATTGCACAGTTCCTCGACTACTCCATGCCCACCATCTACAACTACCGTTCACGTATCCGCAACAAATCAATATACTCAAAAGAAGAATTTGACAAAAAACTAATGGAATTATGAAAAAAATGCTTTTACTGGCTTTGGCAGGTGTGATGGCCTCACACCTTCAGGCACAAAACGCCATCAACTTGGGTGGCGACATCTCCATGCTGCCTCAGTATGAGAGTGCCAACACCCCCTACTACCGTAGCAACGGCGCAAAGATTAACGATGTGCTCGACTACATGAAGACCAATTGCAAGATGAACGCCATGCGTGTGCGACTCTTCGTGGAGCCCGACAACACCACAGACATCACCCTGGTGCAGGATCTCGACTACGTGACCCAACTGGGCAAACGCATCAAGGACAAAGGCATGGACTTCATGCTGAGCATCCACTACAGCGACACATGGGCAGACCCAAGTCATCAGGACATCCCCAAGTCGTGGACGAAGAACACCGCGACGGATGCCCTGAAGGATTCAGTCTATAACTACACCCTTCGCTGTCTGACCCATCTGAAGGACAATGGTGCCACACCCGACTTCGTGCAGATAGGCAACGAGGTGAGCTACGGAATGCTGTGGCGCAACAACAACGACCGTTGCTACTCCAACGCCTCCAACAGCACGTGGAAACGCTTCACCGATTTCCTCAGCGCAGGTGCCAAGGCCGTGCGTGAGGCGACGCCCAACGCCAAGATCATCCTCCACATCGAACGGAGCGGAGACCCATCAGCCTCCACCTCGTTCTTCACCAAGATGAAGGCCAACAACGTGGACTACGACATCATCGGACTCTCCTACTACCCCTTCTGGCACAAGTCGCTCGCCACCCTTAGCAACACCCTCAACGACCTCGCCACCAGCTTCCCCGATAAGCCCGTGCAGATTGTCGAGACCGCCTACTACTACAAGTGGTTCCCCACCAACGACAGCGACTACGACGACACCACAGGCACATGGCCAGCCACACCAGCCGGACAGAAGCAGTTCATCGAAGACCTCTGCAACGAACTGGCCAAGCACGACAACGTGACAGGCCTCTACTACTGGTTCCCAGAAGAGAACGGCAGCGGAGCCACAAAAACAGTACAGAAACCGTGGATTAACAGAGGACTGTGGGACAACGAAACCCACAAAATCAACTCAGGCATCCTCTCCCTCCAGAACTTCCTCACCAGCAAGGAAGCCCTCGGCATAGAACAGCCCAAGGCAGAGAGCTCTCAACTCTCAACTCTCAACTGTCAACTCTCCACTCTCTCCGGCCAAGGCGTCACATCAACGCCTCTCCCTAGCATCTATGTGAAGAAAGGGAAGAAAATCTATATAAAGAATTGAGTTATCTCAATTTTTCATACTCGAACACCAGTTCCGCATCCTTCAGACGTGGGTGATGAGCATCCTTCTCTGACAGGATGCGGTTCTCTGTTGGCACCTGCCAGTCGATGCCCAAGTCAGGGTCATCCCAGGCAATCGCGCCCTCACTCTGCGGAGCGTAGTAGTTGTCGCACTTATACTGAAACACAGCCTCGTCGCTCAGCACAGCAAAGCCATGCGCAAAGCCACGTGGCACGAAGAACTGCAAGTGGTTCTCAGCCGACAGCACAGCCGCCACATGCTGACCAAACGTGGGGCTCCCCTTACGGATGTCCACAGCCACATCCAGCACAGCGCCCTTCACCACACGCACCAGCTTCGCCTGCGTGAACGGCGGCTTCTGGAAGTGCAGACCTCTCACCACGCCAGCCACCGACTGACTCTCATTGTCCTGCACAAACACAGTCTTGCAAACCTTCTCCTCAAACTCCCGTTGCGAGAACGACTCGAAGAAATATCCCCGAGCATCCCCAAACAACTTGGGTTCAATAATTTTCACACCCTCAATCTTGGTGTCAATCACATTAATCATAATAACTATTCCTTTTAAATTCGGGTGCGAAGTTACGACAAAAAATCGAGTTAGGGAGAAAATCCCCCCATAAAATGCCCAAAATATTTGGAAAACCCTCCATTCTGGTCGTATCTTTGCACAAAATTTCAGAAATCATCAAATAGGAGGAAAAATTATGCCACGCAAAACTGATGGAATGCCATTTGAACTGTATCCCCGTCCCACCAAGGACAAGGACGGAAAGCCATTTCTATATGTACGTCCAGCCAAGAACATCAAACGAACCATGAAAGATGTCGAGGGGTACTGCTCCTTTCGAGGGATGAACGGCGGTTTGATGACGTTGGCATTCGAGAATTTTATCGATGTCTGTGGCGAGTGGTTGTCACAAGGCTACCGCATTGAAACCCCATTTGGCGTATTCTCTGCCAAACTGAAACTCAATGGTGACTTCAGCGACCCATCCAAAGTAAAACCAGCAGATGTGGAATTTGCCGGAATCGAATTGACACCCTCGAAACATTTCCTGAAAGCCGTCAAATATAGGGTGAATGGATTCCGCAAGACCACAAGCCACGTGGGCAATGAACAAATGCATGACAAAGCATTGATGGATGAAGCCCTGCGAAAGAGTATGGTACAAGGCTTCACCACCATCAGCCGTTTCCAAGCCTATTCTGGTCTGACATACTATTCAGCCCATCGTTACCTCGCACGCCATCCCCACCTTCACCAAGAGAGGATTGGTCGCACCTATCAGTATTTCTGGAAGGATTAACACCCTCAACATTCTAAACTTACATACTATCAGGTTTGTGGCGGTCGCCACAACACTTCACGGCGGGCGTCACAACTATTTGTGGCGTCCGCCGCAAATATTTATGACGTTCGTCCTAAACCCAAACTTCATAGCCGACTTTCCCTTTTCTGTTAACACATCCTCCCATTTGTGTTGGGGCGTTGATCCAACCTATCAATTCTCTCATTTCATACACTCATTTCATTCTT
>CAJOGQ010000034.1 GCA_905234125.1 uncultured Bacteroidaceae bacterium
GGCTTTTCGTTTTGTGGCCAAATTGCTCAAAGGAAGGGGAAAAGCATCGAAAAGAGGGCTTTGTGTGTGTATTTTGACACTTATGAGAACAGAATTTTGGGCCGACAAGTTTATTTATGCAGTCATGGATATGGTAGGTTATAAGTTTGCAAACAATGATGACGTAAAATTATACTCACTCTTTCAAATGGCGAATAGTAAATGACGATGACACCGACCTGTTTTTGTCATCGATAGTGGAGAAGAGGTTCCTTCAGAAAACTATACCCCCACTATCATAGTCATCAGTGTCATCATTTGTTTACTCCGACTAAACGGCCAATCAGGTAGTAGCTGATCAGCGGTCAGGTAGTAGTGGGTCGCCAACGAGGTTGTAACTGACTGGTATCATGTTAAAACCACCTTTAGCAGAGGTGGGTTGGATTCGGTTTGTGTGACGATTAGACAGTCAGTTTTTGTGCCCTGGAGGAATGGGAAAAACTTGCATCGGCTGATAATCAATAGATTAGAATAATAATTTAACTTATAATAATTAATTAAATATAGTATTTAACATTAGATATTATCGATTTAACACAATATTCCTTCATTTTCCTATGTTTTCCTTCGTTTCCTACTGATAAGATGCACATTGTATGGAAAGAGTCGCTATTCTTGAAATGCCACATTCCTTATTCTGACCATGCAAAAGACGCCCTGTCCTTTGTCACATTTGTCACGCTTGGTTGGATAAGAAATGGAGGCGGCAGCTCCGAGTTGACGAAACGGCATATCAAGGGCGACGAAACGGCATATCGTCCAAGAGAGGAGGAAATGCTTTGGGAAGATTGGCAATCGATGACGATGACAGCGTTTGCAAGAAAATTTGGAATCCCTAAGGGAAAAACTTGCAACCCTTAAGGGTCGCAAAAAAATGAAGGAAAAGAGGCAAACGTGTCCAAGCATAGTTTACTACCATCAATTACTGGCAATCCACCCTCAAGAAGAGGGAAGGCGATCGTCAAGAAGAGGCTGCCCCATCGACAAGAAGAGGGTGAATTGTTCTGACAAATAGATGGAGCTAATTCTTGTATCGATGTCATGTAGGGTGGTGTTGAAATCGTGCTTTCTCACTTTTTCGAGGCGAATAGTTTATATTTTTATTTCGATTTGTTTGTGGTATCTAAATTATTATCTAACTTTGCAATCGATGAAGACTAAATCTATATCTGATGAAGAGAGTAACTGAAAAACAATCCCGTCATTCATTGACCACGCAAGTTGTGCTGTGGGTGGTTGGATTCGTGTCGGTGCTCTTCGTCGCAGCCCTCTTCATCATGTTCCACCATGCCCGCAATTCTATCTATCAGGAGGCGATGGAGAAAGCCCGTCAGACGCTTCGCACGACAGAGTTGCGTATTGACAACACCCTGAACGAGGTGGAGACTGCCACGCGCAGTTGGCACTGGACTATTGAGAAGCGTTTGAACAGACCTGAAATCATGGACAGTCTCTGTCAGCAGTTGTTGAGAGAGAACCCTCACATCCAGAGCTGTACCATCGCTTTCGAACCAGGTGTCTATCCGCAATACGGCATCTACTATGAGGTGTATGCCCACCGTAGCCCTACTGATTCGACACAGATAGAAGTAATGGTGAACGGTGGAAAACAACTCTATACACGTGAGAAATGGTACTTCATACCTCTGCACCACGGGCAGCCCATTTGGATAGACCCCTATATCGATGTTGAACATGGAGAGACATCCATCATCACGTCCTATGGTATGCCGCTGCACAATAAAGAAGGTGAACTTGTGGGTGTGTTGTCGGCACACATCTCGATGAAGTGGTTTGCCGACTTGGTGCTCTCGCTGCGACCATTCCCCAACTCACATGCCTCAGTGATGGGTACTGACGGACATCTGATTATTCACCCTGACAGTACGCTCAAAGAGCATGAAGCCTTCTTTACTGAGGCCTTCAACGAACCTACCAACGAGGGGCATTTGGCAGCCATATCCATGAAGACAGGTCACATCGGACATAGCGAGATTCACATGGATGGCAAGCAGGACTTCATTTTCTATCATCCCTTTGAGAATGCAGGATGGAGCGTGGCTATCGTATGTCCTGAGAGCGACATCTTCAGTTCCTACAATTCACTTTTGCGCTACACAATCATCATCAGTCTCAGCGGCCTGTTGCTGCTGGCTTTGTTCTGTTTCTTCATCACCCATCGCCAGTTGAAGCCCTTGCAGCTGCTGGTAGATGAAGCCCACCGTATGGCCGATGGTCAAATGGATGAGTTGGTGAAGGAAAGTAAGCGCCCTGACGAGGTGGGTTATGTGCAGAATACATTCCGCCAGATGCAGCAGAACATTGGTCAGCATATCGCTCATATCACCCACCTGACCGATGTGCTCAGCCAGCGTAATGAAGACCTCAAGATGGCCTATGAACAGGCACGTGAGGCCGATCGCATGAAAGATGCCGTCATTCTGAACATGAGCGACCGTATGGAGCAATCCGTCAAGGTCATCCATGCCACCATTGCCGATTTCCGACAGCATGCGACCGATATGAATGTCAACGAATTCCGCCAAATGGCTGACAAGATAAAGGAGCATACCGAAATGACCACAGCTTTGTTGGACAATCTGCTCGACATCGCTGACAAAAAGAGAGGGGAACGCTTATGATAGAGATGAGGAAAAATATTCGCCAGTCACTCTCCACCCGACTCTGTCTCGACATCCTGTTTATCGTAGTGGTGGTGTTCTCGCTGTCACTCGGATTCCTCTATTGGCAGTCACGCAACATCATTCGTGAAGAGTCTATCGACGAGGCATCACACGTGCTCGACAATACGGCGCTGCGTGTCAAAGGATATATGGTGGAGTTGGAAACTGCCACACGCAACATCATTTGGCTCGTCAACCTTCACAACGAGAAGGACTCCCTGCTGAAGTACACCCATCGAATCGTGGCCAACCATCCCAACACAAACGGCTGCTCCATCACGATGGAACCCGATTTCTTCCCAGATGAAGAATATGGTTTCTCTGCCTATTCCGTTCGCCTTGAAGATTCAAGACCAGGAAAGGACTCTGTGGCCACCGTCCGTGAAGCCGATTACGACTATTATGATAAGGTGTGGTATAAGACGCCACGCCAAAAAAAGATAGCATGCTGGGTAGATCCCTTCGATGACTACAATGTTGGAACGCTGTCAAGCCCAGAGATGATCGCATCCTACTGTGTGCCACTCTCCAATCGTCAGGGAAAGTTCGTGGGCGTCATTTCCACCGACCTATCGCTGAAGAGGCTTACAGAGACCATCACAGCAGAGGATCCATACCAAAACTCCTATTTCATGTTGCTGGGCGCCGACGGACACTACTTTGTACACCCTGACACCACGAAACTGCTCAAGCAGACCATCTTTACAGGCGTTGACCCCAGAGAGCACACCGATATTGTGGCATTGGGATATGAAATGACCAATGGACGGACAGGACACATGGATGTGAAAATTGACGGTACGTCACACATCGTGCTCTACCGACCTCTCGAAGGCACCCAATGGAGCATCGCGCTCGTCTGCCCCTCCAACGAACTGCTGCGTGGGTACAACAGACTGAACTACATCCTGTTCCCCCTGCTCATTATCGGATTGTTGTTGCTGGCAATGGGCTGCCATCGCATTGTGAAACACTTCACACAGCCTTTAGGACTGCTGGCTGCCGAACTCAGGCAGATAGGTCATGGCGACTATGAGAAAGTCTTGCCACATAGTCAGCGCACCGACTTGATAGGTCAGTTGCAAAACAGTTTCTGCCAGATGCGGCAGAGCATCAGCCAGCACATCAACGAAGCAGAGAAGACGAAGCTGGAGACCGAGCAGCGCACCAAGGAACTCGAACAAGCCACCTTGCTGGCACGACGGGCAAGTGAGCAGAAGACGCAGTTCATGCAAGATATTACGCACCAGATCCATACGCCACTCAACATCGTTCATGGATTCTCGCAGATATTGTGCGAAAACGACACGATGGCTGACGAAGAGAAAAAGGAGATGGCTGAGACTATGTATGTGCAGACCAACGCCCTCGACTATATGGTGAACAAACTGCTCACAGCATCGCTTGTCGAGAGCCGTCAGACCATTATCACAGACGAAACCGTGGGTTGCAATATGTTGGCACACGAAGCCCTCGAAACCGCCAGCAGTTTGGTACCCCATACTGTAGAGATGCACCTTGACAGCCATGTGGATGATGAACTGACCGTTCAGACCAACCGTCACCATCTGCTCATCGTCCTCACAGAGCTGCTCGTCAATGCCCTCCACTTCACCAACGAGGGCAGCATCACCATGCGCATCGAAGCTACTGACGATGTTGTAAACTTCACTGTCGAAGACACAGGACCTGGCATTCCATCCGACAAGGCCGACTTCATCTTTGAGAAATTCACCAAGGTTGATATGTTCACAGAAGGGCTTGGCCTTGGTCTGTTCCTTTGTCGCCGTGTTATCATGCTGATGGATGGTACCCTCACGCTCGACACCCAATACACCAACGGCAGTCGTTTCGTCGTGAGCCTCCCATTGCACCAATAAACGAAAGTGAAACCTTCCCCTTTTTTCTGCTTGGCCTTCCAGCGCTTTTTACAAGGGGAAGAAAAAAGTTTTAGAAGGCCTTCTGGAAATCAACTCCGACTAAAAGGCCAGCCAAGTCGGAGTAAGCAATCAGTCAGGTCGGAGTAAAACAATCTGCTAGGTCAGAGTAAGCAATCAGTCAGGTCGGAGTAGGCTATGAACCATCAAGAAGCAAGCCGCCTGCAAGAAGCAGACGGCCTATCGTCAAGAAGCTGGTTGTTCAGCTGGGTTATCCGTAGATAATCTTACCTGTTTCCTTATCGGTATTTTCCTCAATGAAGGACTTGTTGTATTGTGTCATACCACGCAGGGACATGCCCATGTTGGAGAAGCCTCCGTCGTGGAAGAGGGTCTGCATGGTCACTTTCTTGGTGAGGTCGGAGAACATCACGATGCAGTAGTCGGCACACTCGTCGGCACTGGCGTTGCCCAGAGGGGACATGCGGTCGGAGAAGTCGTAGAGGCCCTTGATGCCAGAACCTGCTGTGGTGTAGGTGGGTGACTGGCTGATGGTGTTCACGCGCACTCCCTTCTCACGTCCGTAGATGTAGCCGAAGGAACGGGCGATGGACTCTAAGAGTGACTTGGCATCAGCCATATCGTTGTAGCCGAAGAAGGTACGGTGGCTTGCCACATAAGTGAGTGCCAACACACTGGCGTTCTCTGCCAGCGCATCCATCTTCTTGGCCACCTGAAGCATCTTGTGGAAAGAGATGGCAGAGATGTCCAACGTCTTGTCCAAGAGGCTGTAGTCGAGGTCGTCGTAAGTGCGCTTCTTTCTCATGTTGGCACTCATGGCGCAAGAGTGGAGCACGAAGTCAATCTTGCCTCCCAGAGCCTTCTGAGCCTCAGAGAAAAGCATCTCCAGGTCTTCCACGCTGGTGGCGTCGGCAGCAATCACTGTCGCGTTGGTCTTCTCTGCCAGTTGCGCGATGGTTCCCATGCGGCAGGCAACAGCTGTATTGGTGAGTACGATTTGTGCACCTTCTTCGACGGCACGTTCAGCCACTTTCCATGCGATGGACTGATCGTTGAGTGCACCAAAAATGATTCCCTTTTTACCTTTTAACAAATTGTAAGCCATAAATTCGTCTTCTTACCTTATGAATATATTAGTACCTTTCAAAATCGGGTGCAAAGGTACGACAAATTGGCCACATGGGAAAAGGAAATTCCCTTTTTCTCACTTTTTCGCCCCTCTCACACAAAAAAACTCCCCAAATCCTTTGTCAGTTCCTCAAAAAGTCCTACCTTTGCACTCGCTAACGGAAAAAGCCATAGCGATGGCGGGGTAGCTCAGCTGGTTAGAGCGTCGGATTCATAATCCGGAGGTCGAGGGTTCGAGCCCCTCCCCCGCTACAAAAAATGGTAAAGTCTGCATCGGACTTTACCATCTTTTTTATTCGTCATCATCGTCATTCTCATCTTCGTCTTTCGTGTCGCTCTTCATGTCTCGCTTGCGACGGACGCTGACTTTCACTTCTTTCTGCTTCTTGGCAGTCGAAGCCTTCTCCTTCTTTTCCTTGGGAGCCTTCTCGACTTTGGCCTTCTCCTCCTTCACCTTTTCTTCTTTGACCTTGGGCTCTTTTTCCACCTTGGGCTTCTCCTCTTTCACTTCTTTCACCTTGGGTTCCTTGACCACCTTCGGCTTCTCCTCTTTGACCTTCTCTTCCTTTTTTTCTTCCTTCACTACTTTAGGTTTTTCTTCCTTCACCTTGGTCTCCTTCACGGTCTTTTCCACCT
This sequence comes from uncultured Bacteroidaceae bacterium, assembly GCA_905234125.1. Classification (GTDB taxonomy): domain Bacteria; phylum Bacteroidota; class Bacteroidia; order Bacteroidales; family Bacteroidaceae; genus Minthosoma. The sequence goes on from CAJOGQ010000034.1 coordinate 6,386, forward strand.
TGGACTTCTCTTCTTTGACCTCCTTCACTCTGGTCTCTTTTTCCACTTTAGGCTTCTCTTCCTTCACAATCTTTGGCTTCTCCTCTTTCAATTTCGCTTCCTTGACGGTCTTGGGATTATCCATCTGCACTTTCACCGCTTTGGGAGTGTAGGTTTTGCCCTTCTGCTTGGCTTTGCGCATAGCGAGCTTGTCTTTCTGGGCTTGACGGCGTGCACGTTCCAATTCGCGGTTGAGTCGGTTCACCTCGCGTTCGTCTTCTTTCAGTTGGGTTCTGCTGGCACGCGCTTTGTCCTTGGCGGTTTTGATGCGTGCTTTGAGTTCTTGCTGTATGGAGTCGTTGGGGGTCATCACACGGGTCTGCGCCATCGTGGGGATGGTGAGGATGAGGAGGAGGGAAAGGATAATGGGTTTCATGTTGGTCATAAGAGTTCTACGGTTTGGACGAGTTTGTTGCTGTTGGAGCCTTTGATGAGGATGAGGTGCCCCTTGGGTTGCTCTGCCACGATGGCCGATTTCACTTCCTCCACATTGGCAAAAAGTCGGTAGTCGGTAGGGTGGGAGGTCTTGGCAAATTCCTCGCCGACGAGCCAAACCACCTCGAATCCACATTCGCCGATGAGGTCGATGATTTTCTGATGCTCCTCTTCACTCACCACGCCGAGTTCGCCCATCTGTCCGAGGATGCACATCTTATGGTCAGCGGGGATGAGGCGGAAGTTGTCAAGTGCGGCCTTCATGCTGGTGGGATTGGCGTTGTAGGCATCCACCACGAGCCGGTTGTTCTTTGTGATGGTCAGCTGACTGCGGTTGTTCGAGGGAGTGTATTCCTCCAGCGCCTTGCTGATGTCATCGGCAGGCACGTCGAAGTAGGTGCCGATGCAGGCAGCCGCCAGAGCGTTGTCGAGGTTGTACGAGCCGATGAGATGGGTTTGGACAAGCTTCTCCCTCTTTGAGGATTGGGGGACTTCCCACTTGAACTTCAGGAAGGGGTTGCACTCCACCAGCTCGCCCTTCACCAGCAGGTCGTCAGCTTTCTGTTGTCCATACTTGACGAGTTTGAGTCCATTGCTGATGCCCAATAGGTGTGGATTGTCGTTGTTGATGAAGGCTGTGCCACCCAGTTCGCGGAGGAAATCGTAGAGTTCGCCTTTGGTGCGGATGACACCCTCGAACGAGCCGAAGCCCAGCAGGTGAGCCTTACCCACGTTGGTGATGATGCCGAAGTCGGGCAGGACAATCTCCACCAGCGTTTTGATTTCTCCTGGATGGTTGGCTCCCATCTCGATGACGGCGATATCGTGCTCCTTGGTGAGCTGCAGGAGGGTTTTGGGCACGCCGATGTGATTGTTGAAGTTCCCTTGCGTGTAGAGCACGTTATATTTCTTCTTCAGCACCGCGGCGATGAGTTCCTTTGTCGTGGTCTTGCCGTTGGTGCCAGTGATGCCGATGATGGGCGTGCCCAGATGGACACGGTGATACTTGGCGAGTTGCTGGAGGGTCTTCAGCACGTCATCGACTAAGATGAGCCTCTCGTTGCCTTCTTTGGCATGTTCCTTCTCGTCGATGACTGCATACGCCGCTCCCTTTTCTATCGCCATTTTGGCGTAGGCATTGCCGTCGAAGGTTTCACCCTTCAGGGCAAAAAACATCGAACCCTCTGGCACATCTCGGCTATCGGTTGTGATGGTCGGATGTTGCAAGAACAGTTCGTATAGGTCTTTCATATCCATATTACTTCAACGCATTTATCAGATAACTTTCCAGTTCGTTGCTGGCCAGTCGCAGGTGGAATTCACCGCCCTGTGCCACGCTGATGGCTCCTGTCTCCTCGCTCACGATGATGGCGATGGCGTCGCTCTGTGATGTGATGCCCAAGGCCGCGCGATGTCTCAGTCCCAGTTCTTTCGGGATGTTGAGGTTGTGGCTCACAGGCAGGATGCAACCCGCTGCCGAGATGCGGTTGTGGCTGATGATCATGGCTCCGTCGTGGAGGGGGGAGTTCTTGAAGAAGATGTTCTTGATGAGTTCCGTGCTGATGTTGGCATCGATGCTCTCACCCGACTTGATGACATCGCCCAGCGACATCTCTCGCTCGATGACGATGAGGGCTCCCACCAGATTCTTGCTCATGTAGTCGCAGGCCAGCACGATGCGCATCAGTTGCTGATCCACGTGTTCCTCCTCCACGTTCGTCTTCCGCTTCACGAAGTAGCGGGTGATGAAATGGAGCTGACGCTGAGAACCCAGCGTGAGAAAGAACCGTCGGATTTCCTCCTGAAACAGGATGATGAGCGCCACCACACCCACGCTGACCAGTTTGTCGAAGATGCTGCCCAAGAGTTTCATCTCCAACATCTGCGATACGACAATCCACGTGATGACGAACACCAAGATGCCGTAGAAGATGTTCAGCGAGCCCGACATCTTCATCAGTCGCCATGCGTAGAACAGCATCACGGCGACCAGCAGAATGTCAATAGCGTCTTTTATACCAAATTCAAACACGGGCTTAGAGTTTAGAGTTTAGCGTTTTTTGATACAGCTTGACCACTTCGAAGGCTTCCTTCACATCGTGCACCCTCAGGATGCTCGCTCCCTTCTGCAGGGCGATGGTGTTCAGCACCGTAGTGCCGTTCAGCGCCTCGTTGGGGGTACAGCCCAGCAGTTTATAAATCATGCTCTTGCGCGACACACCCACCAGCAGGGGCAGTTCGAACACGTTCAGCATCTCCTGATGCGCCAGCAGTTCGTAGTTCTCTTCCAGGGTCTTGCCGAAGCCGTAGCCGGGGTCGAGGATGATGTCCTTCTGTCCCAGGTCGCGCAGCTGCTGAACCTTCTCGGCAAAGAAACGCAAGACAGACTGATTCCCGCCCTGCATCGTTTTCCCCACAGGGCAGAGAGGGTCTGGCTTCACGTTGTGGGTCAACACATACGGCACACCCATCTTCGCCACCGTTTGGAACATCTTCTCGTCCAGTTCGCCTGCCGTCACGTCGTTCACAATGTCAGCTCCCAGTTCCTCCACCGCCATCTTCGCCACATCGCTGCGGAACGTGTCCACGCTCACCACCGCATCGGGAGCCACCTCCCTCACCACCTTCATGCCACGTCGCAGACGCATCATCTCCTCCTCCGTCGATACTGGCTCCGCACCAGGTCTGGTCGAATACGCACCCACATCAATTATCGTGCCTCCCTCGTCCACAATCTCCTTCACACGCCTTCCGATAGCCTCCTCCGTCTCCATCCGGCTCGCCTCATAGAACGAGTCGGGCGTCACGTTCAGAATGCCCATCACACGGGGAGTCGAGAGGTCAAACAACCTCCCGCGCACGTTAATATAATAAGGTGTGAATTCTTTCATGGGGGCAAAGGTATGAAGAATTATCTGAATGACAAAATATAAACTGATTTTTTCAGAAAACTTTCCGATTTCTTAAAAGGACGTGTGATGTATCGCCCCTTTAACTACCCTTCTTTTCTCTTTTGCTTTCCTGTCAGAAGATCCACTTCAGGGCGACGGTGGGGTTGACGAAGAACTCCTTGTCGTTGACCTGGTTGTAGATGAAGCCGTTGGAGATTTCGCACTCGCCACCGATGCTGAGGTGGGTCTTCTGAAGCCCGTGGATGGTGTTGAGGTTGAACCAAATCTGGGGTTCGGTGAGGAAGACGAGCTTGCCGTGGCGGTTGTCCTTCTCGCCGCGCCACACGTCGGCGAAGCCTGAGAAGGTAAGTGCCTTGTGGAGGAAAGTGATGCCCCACACGCCAGTGACTTGGAAGCTGGCGTAGGCGTTGGTGTTGTCGTAGCTCTTGAAGAACTGCTTATACATGGCCTGCAGGCTGTAGGTCTTGGAGAAGTCGGCTGAGTGTCCGTTCCATGCGAAACCGGCGAGTCCGGCCTGCTGGAAACTGCCGAAGCGGTTGAGACCGCCGTCATATTCGACGTGGAAGGCGAAGGGTGACTGCTTGCCGAGGTTCAGTTCGCGGGAGACCTCGGTGTAGGCTCCCTCGGTGAACTTCTTGCTGAAATCGACATCGACGAAGTAGAACCACGAACCCCACTCGTCGGCCTTGAACTGTTCGAGGGTCATGGTGACGTTGGCGCGTCCACCTTCTTCGTCGGTGTAGATGCTGTGACCGAAGTCGTAGTGCAATTGGATGTTCTGTGCCTGAGCACTGATGGCGGCGATGAGGGTCATCGCCAGGAGAATGGATTTCTTCATTGTTGGATGATTGTTATGGGTTTCGCCCAGCGCGTAGGCTGGTTAAGTATATTGTTCTATATCTATATCCACGCGGTGTGGGAGGATGGCGTTGAGGAGGATACCGACGATGGCAGCGAGAGCCAGTCCGGAGAGGTTGACAGAACCGATGGCGATGGAGTCGTTGGCTCCGTACTTCACGCCGATGGCGATGACGAGGATGAGGGCGGCGATGATGATGTTGCGCATGGAGGCGAAGTCGATGTGGGCTTCGACCATGTTGCGGATGCCGACAGCGGAGATCATGCCGTAGAGGATGAGGGACACTCCACCGATGGTGGCGGCAGGCATCAGACCCACAAGGCAAGCGAATTTGGGACAGAAGCTCAGGAGGATGGCCAGCACGGCTGCGAGGCGGATGACACGCGGGTCGAAGACCTTAGTGATGTTGAGCACGCCGGTGTTCTCGCCGTAGGTGGTGTTAGCTGGCGCTCCGAAGAGGGAGGCGAGTGCCGTGGCGATACCGTCGCCAGTCAGCGTTCGGTGTAGACCGGGGTCGGTAAGGAAGTTCTTGCCTACCGTTCCAGAGATGGCGCACATGTCGCCGATGTGCTCCATGATGGTGGCGAAGGCGATGGGCATGATGGCGATGATGCTGGTGAGCACGAGTGAGGAGTCGGCATCGTCGAAGACGGCCAGGATGGTGTTCTGACGCGCCACAGGCAGACCGATCCAGTCAGCCTCGCCGAGGGCGGTGAAATCGACACGTCCGAGGCAGGCTGCCAGTCCGTAGGAGACAATGACACCGAGCAGGATGGGCACGATGCGGACGATGCCCCGTCCCCACATGTTGCTGACAATCACCACGACGATGGCCACGAGCGAGATGAGCCAGTCGGAGGTGACGCTCGAAATGGCTGAGCCGGAGAGGCAGAGTCCGATGGATATGACGATGGGGCCTGTGACCACAGGTGGGAAGTATTTGAGGATGCGTTCGGAGCCGAACCACTTGATGAGGCCTGCCATGACGAAGTAGCAGAGTCCGGCACAGGCCACGCCGATGCAGGCATAGTCGAGGGAGAGCCATTCGGGCAGTCCCTTCTCCACACCAATCTGCTTGATGGACATGTAGCCCCCGATGAAGGCGAACGAACTGCCGAGGAAGGCGGGGACTTTCCACTTCGAGATGAAGTGGAAAAGGAGTGTGCCGATGCCTGCGAAGAGTAGGGTGGCGGACACGTTCAGGCCTGTGATGGCGGGCACAAGGATGGTGGCGCCAAACATGGCGAAGAGATGCTGGATGCCCAGGATGCTGAACTTGACAGGCCCCAGTTGGCGGGCATCATAAATGCCCAGTTGCGATGATGTTTCCATTATTTAATTATTATAAGAGTGCATATCTGGCGGTGAAGAGGATGGCCAGGATGACTAATGTCCAGTTCAGATTCTTCCACTTGCGGGCAATGGCGTTGAGCGCCACGTAGGAGATGATGCCGAGGAGGATGCCGTCGGAGATGGAACTTGCCATAGCCATGGAGAAGAGGGTGATGAACGCAGGCAGACCTTCTTCGTAGGAGTTGAAGTCGATGTGTATCACACGCATGAACATCATCAGACCCACGATAATCAGTGCCGGACTTGTAGCGGAAGACGGGATGGACAGGAATAATGGCGAGAAGAACAGCGCGACGAGGAAGAGCATGGCGATGGTGAACGAGGTGAGGCCCGTGCGACCGCCTTCGCTCACACCGGCTGCGGACTCCACGTAGGTGGTGGTGGTCGATGCGCCCACACAAGTTCCGACTGTGGTGGCAATGGCATCGGCAAGCAACGCCTCATTCACATGGGGAATTGAGCCGTCGGACTTCACCATGTTGGCCGAGCCCATCACGCCTATGAGCGTTCCGATGGTGTCGAACATGTCGATGAAGAGGAATGTGATGACCACCAGGAGCATGTCGAGGGTGAGGATGTCGTGCCACTCGAACTGCATGCACAGGGGTGACACGTCAGGGGGCAAGCCGACGATGCCGCTGAGATGGGTCTCGCCGAAGGGGATGCCAATGAGCGTCGTCAGCAAGATGCCGATGAGCATGGCGCCCTTAATTCTGTAGATGAGCAATGCGGCGGTGATGATGATGCCGATGATGCAGACCAGGGCTGGACCCGAGGTGATGTGTCCCAGGGTGATGAAGGTGGTGTCGCTCTTTTCGATGAGGCCAGAGTTCTTCAGCCCCAAGGAGGCAATGAACAGACCGATGCCCACAGAGATGGCTGCCTTCAACTGCATGGGGATGGCATTGACAATCATGGCTCGGACTTTCGTGATGCTGAGGATGATGAAGATAATGCCCTCAATCAGAATGGCCGTGAGGGCAAACTGCCATGTGTAGCCCATCGTGAGGCAGACGGTGTAAACAAAAAAAGCGTTCAGACCCATGCCCGGGGCAAGTCCGAACGGCATCTTCGCATACAGCGACATGACCAGTGTGCCGACGACGGAGGCAATCACTGTGGATGTGAACACAGCATTGGTGTCCATGCCTTGGGATGCGAGCGCCGAAAAGATGTTGGGGTTGACGGCGAGGATGTACGCCATCGTCAGGAAAGACGTCAAGCCAGCCATCATCTCTGTCTTGACCTTGTGCTTCGACGCATCGAAGCCGAAGAGTTTTTGTAGTACCATACGTATTGACAAGTATTTTTAGAAGGATAGTATTGATTTCGAGGCAAAGGTAGGAAAGATTTGTGGAAGGAGCAAATAAATCGGGAAGAAAATGGATGATGAAAGGGAAAAAAGTGGAAATACCGTTCGGGTGAGTGTTACATTTTAGATTGTTTTGAAATTTTTTCTTGCTGATTGTCAGCGAAATAACTAAAATGGGGTGTAACACCCTATTGGTTATTTGCAGAAAAGTCACTAACTTTGCAACGCCTTTTTCAAAACAGATGAGAACGTCCAGTACATATTTCACATCTTATACATATATTATATATGTGTTGTTGCTGTTGCCACTTCGGGCAGGAGCCATGCAGAAAGTGTGGCAGGACGTGAAGGTCTATCATGCCAATCAACAAATGTTTGAAGTGACGGATGTGGTGGTGAACGACACGGCCACGATGCTGACGATGACCGCCAAGGGGAAGCCCGACACGCAGTTCCTGATACGGAGGTCTTCTCATCTGCGTGATGACAGGGGACGATACTACGGATTGCAAAGTTGGGATGGCATTGATGTGGGTAGAAGCGTCTGGATGGATGAACGTGGAGAGATGCGTTTCACGCTGTCGTTTGCGCCGTTGGCTGATGGGGTGCGATGGGTGGACTTGGTGGAATCGGAAGTGCATCTCGACGGTCTGCGGATGTTGGGCATCAGTGAAGGCGGACAAGTGGATGTGGCGCGGTATCAGCATCGGAAGGTCGGTGATTTGTTCTCGTGTAAGAATAGCTTTGGCAGTGGGGAGGTGACCATCCGCGGACAGTTGAAAGGTTATCAGTCGGACATGGGGCATCAGTCGCTTTTCCTGTGCGAAGAGTCGGCGTTGGCCGATGAAACGACACATGCCGTGGCTTCGTGTCACATTAGGGAAGATGGTTCCTTTGTGCTGAGTGCATCGGTGGCGAAGGCATCGCTGATGGTGCTGACCTCCACATTGGAGGGCGAAGTGTGGCAGATTCCTGTGTTTGTACATCCGGCCGACCAGATGACGCTGACCATTAGTCTGTCGGAGGGTAGGGTAGTGGATGTGCATTCGAAATGCAAGGAGAATCATATAGAGGCGATGCGTGAAGTGGCAATACTGGGAACGGAGTTTCTGGTGCCGAATCCGAAGATGGCCTCCACTCCGCTGACTGCCGTCTATGAGTCGCCGGCTATCAAGGGAAAGCAAATCATAGAGGACATGACGAGACGGCATCGGGGACGCTATGTGGAGTTTGTGGGACTGAGTGCGAAGACGATGGTGACGACGCTGAATCAGTTGTCGAATATCCGCTATGATTTTTACGAACATCCTGACATCCATCTGGTCTATCTGTTCGATGGGAAGAGCGTCACGCGTGACTACTATAAGAAGTTTGTGGAGCGTTATTTGGACGAGGAGGACTGCCATCTGCTCAGCATGGAGGACTTCAGTGCCGTGAGGGAGTTCCTGCTGTCGAGAGAATCCTCGTTGGTGGGCACACTCAATCGGGAGGGATTCCCGTTGCTCACCCCGCTGAACTACAACGACGAGTTTGAGTTCCGTCGCCGATTCCGCATGATTCTGCGTACGGAATTAGATGCGCTGAGCGAGGAGGAGCAGGCGATGATGGACACGATGGTGGAGGTGCCTGACAGCATTTCGCTCTACTACGACCGCGAGCATACGTTCGGAAGTGGGAGCATGTTGATTTCCCAGCCTCAGGCACAGGCGGAACATCGGATGCTGTGGGCAACTTGGTGGGTCATGGGCGTCGCTCTGCTGATGGCTCTTGTTGGATGGATCATTTATCGACAAAGGCGGAAGAAGGGCCTTGTAGCTGTCGATGAGAACCTGATAGTTGTCGATGAGGTAGAAGACGATATGGTCGAAGAACCGAATCAGCGGGAGACAGACCAGAAGGCGCAGGCAGTTGATAGTTTCTGTGCCAATCTGGTGATGGCGTGGGCCAACAAGAAGCCCAAGAATGCCCCGTTCCTCGAGAAATTGGAGAAGGCTTGTCCTTCGCTAAGCAAGCGCGAACAGGCGATGTGCCTTATTTACTATTCGGAGAAGATGGCGGACGACAAGGTGATGGAGATTCTGGATATTCCCTCGTCATCGGCCTATCGCACGGCAAAGAGCCGATTGAGAAAGAAATTGAAAGGAATAGAACTAACAGAAATAAAAAACTTGAACTTATGAAATGTATCATTTGCATATTGGTGTGGCTGGCCAGCTTCGGCGGGACGGTGTGTGCGCAGGGCATCAAGCAGTTGTCCGATTCGGTGCTGACGGGGTCTTCTGACTACGTTAATCTGGTGCGGTTGATGCAGAAGGTGTGGTGGTTCAATAGCAATGTTCCGCAGGAGAAGGTGTATCTGCACTTCGATAACACGGGCTACTTCAAAGGTGAGAAGATGTGGTTCAAGGCTTACGTGGTTCGTACAGATACGGGCAAGCCGACTGATATGAGTGCGGTGCTTTATGCCGAGCTGGTCAACCCTTCTGGCGAGGTGATTCAGAGTCGGAAAGTCCACATTGACAAAGGAGAAGCCTATGGTGACTTCACCCTCGATACGCTTTATGTGACAGGTTTCTATGAGGTGCGGGCCTACACGAAATATATGCTGAACTGGGGTGGCACAGGCATTTTCTCCCGTGTGTTCCCGATTTTCAAACAGCCTCGCACGGATGGAGACTACACGCGGATGGAGATTGACAAGTTCTCGTATCGCAATCGTCAGCCCAACTACCGTGAGGTTCCTGAGGAAATCCTCGATGAAAAGGGTGGGGAGAAGAACCTGAATCAATTGACCATGAAGCGCTTGCCTCATGGGAGCGTGCATGTGAATTTCTATCCCGAAGGGGGAAATCTGGTAGAAGGTCTGCCCTGTCGTGTAGCCTTTGCGGTGAACGACGATGAGGGTCGCTACTTCGATGTGGATGGCGTTATTCTGGATGAGAACAAAGAACTTCTGCAAGGCGCTGTCACCTACAAGGATGGTCGCGGATACTTCTCTTTGACTCCTGACGATGCACCTAAGTATCTTCAGTTGACGACGGGGGATGGGAAAAAGCAAGAGTTCCAATTGCCTGAAGCCATCCCTCAAGGTGTGAGCCTCATGCTCAACACCCTTTATGACCCGAATGTCACGGCAAGCATCACCTCGACTGTGGCCTTTCATCATCGATTGTTGGGCTACACCCTTATGCACGACGGGCGAATCGTGGCCTGCGACACCCTGACATGTCGTCCGCAGATGCAACTTGCCTTCCTTCGTGACAGCTTGCCTGAAGGCGTGAACCAATTGACCCTCTTCGACTCTGATGGCAAGATACTTGCTGAGCGTCTCTTCTTTATTTGTCCTCCGCTGACAGATGCGCATCGAGTTGCTGTCTCCACTCCCGATGACCATCTCGTGCCATGCGGGAAGGTGAAGATAGACCTCCAGACGCTCCCCTATGCCCGGCTCTCCTTTAGTGCGATGGACATGGCGACGCTGACCAACGGAAAGGAGGGTAATGCCTTGACTTGGATGCTCCTGAGCAGTGACGTGAAAGGCTACATCGCCCATCCAGAGCATTACTTCGAGGCTGATGACCGCGAGCACCGTATTGATGCAGACATGCTGATGATGGTGCAGGGCTGGCGCAGGTATCGCTGGGACTTGATGTCGGGTCAGGAGCACTTCGAGCGTCTATATAATATAGAAGATAAACTTTACATCTCTGGTCGCCTGCTTCAGAAAAGGAAGGACATCCCCGTGGTGGGTGAGCCCCTGCGGACGTACCTCTTTTGGGTGAACCGTGAGGAGAAGAAGGGCGAGTGGGTGTATGGTGATTGCGTGACGGACAGTTTAGGAGGCTTCGCGTTTCACATGCCCGATGCTTGGTACGAGTGGAATATGCAACTCGTGGTGAAGGACGCTTATAAATTTGGTGTAGATAAGAAGGGGGCGAAAGTCGGCGTTTCCCAACGCAAGCAGGACTACCGTGTATTGATTGATCGGCACTTTTCCCCTCAGCCAAGGTGGCTTTCTCCATACGAGACCGACACTCTTGCGAGCCTCAAACCTAACCTTTTCGAGGAGGTTCCTGATTCGCTCTTGCAGGAGTTGGAGGACATGCCCATCCTCAAGCGCGAGCATGTGCTGAAGGAGGTGAAGGTGAAGGCTTTCCGACGTATCTTCGATGATGCCAGGGCCGCTTGGGAGTCGGAAACACATGGTCAGCACTGGGCTTCCATCTATTATGATGTTGACAAAGAAGTGGACAAGCTCAACGACGAAGGATCTGTAATCCCCGGCCTTTATGAATGGCTTTATGTGAGGAATCCTCTCTTCCAGGCTCATGGCACCGAGCGTATATTCCCTTCCCAGGCCAATACCAACATCTCGAGTGCCAAAGTGAAGAAGGCCTCCAGTGCCGAACCGGTTGTCAAGAGGTTCAGCACCAACGCTTACGGTTCGCCCTCCCCAGAAATATCTGGCTTCAATGGCTCCATCAGCAATGTCATCAATTTAGATGAGCTTATGACTCCTCTCCGCAACACTTCCCGGCACGATCCGCGCATTTACTCCGACGGCCTTTCCTACAAGGAGCGTCCCATCATTTGGATTCTCAACAACCACTATGCTGGCATCACCTCCACTTACAATTTTCCCATAGGCGACCTCACCGTCTATGACTACTCCTTGGACATATTCCCTACCTTCATCGACGACGTGAAGTCCATCTACATTACCGAGGACATCAATGCTCCCCGTCGCTACATGTACAGCGACCGAGTTATGGCAAGGAGTCCCGTCACTATCTTCCTTTACACTCATCACACCTCTCCATGGAAGCTGAACGGTCTCCGCCGAACCCATTTTCAGGCCTATGACAAGCCCGACACCTTCGAGATGGACGACTACACCCATGTCCCCCCGATGGAGGATTTCCGCCGAACCATCTTCTGGGCTCCCGAAGTCCATGCCGACAAAGACGGAAAAGCTCACCTTGAGTTCTGGAACAATTCATCCGCCCACTATCTCTTCATTTCTGCCGAAGGCTTCACCTCCGACGGCCAAATCCTCACCAACGAACAGATATTCCAATCCTCCAAAGCCGAATGACCGATGAAGCATACTTTCCCCCTCTCTTGCGTTGGTGCCCTGCGGTTCCCCCGCAGGCTCCGTTTCCTCTCCCTCCTTCTCATCTCCATTCCCCTCTTTTCCCAGGAGTCCACGCCTCCTGCTCCTCTTCTCCGCGAGTCTGTCTCCGTCAAATACGATGCGCAAAACGGCATCGAGCTTGGCGATACCGTCCATCTTTCTGCTTATGTGACCCGCGAGAAGCTGGATGGCCCCACTGATTACTCACGCATCCTCTACGTCGAACTTCTCAATCCCGAAGGAACTGTCATTCAGCGTCGGAAGCTTCTTCTCACCGGTGGACGTGCCACCACTTCCCTGTGGGTGGACAGCATTTACGGCACCGGATTCTACCAGCTCCGCGCCTACACCCGCTACATGACCAACTGGAACGACTACGGCTACTGGGCGCGCCTCCTCCCCGTCTTCCGACCTGCCGATCCGCTGCATCCTACCGTCCGCACCCTCCGTTTGAAGTCCGCCCAACTGACCACCGAATCAATCGCCCGCCACATGAAGCTCCGTCGCGACACCATCTACGGACTCAGTCAGCCCGTGGAGCGTCACCTCATGTACTTCGGACACATCGCCCCTCGCAAACCCGACCCCGAAGGCAGGGAGCCTGATCTCAATAACCGAGGAATGAAGCTCCAGATCTTCCGTCCCGGCGAGGCGTATGACGGCGATGTTTACACCGACGCTCAGGGCTACTTCGCCCTCTATTTCCCTGATGTCATCGGCCACTGGAGCCTTCGAGCCATCCCCATCAAGTCCCTCAATCGCAAGGCGCTTGCTTCCGATGTCACCCATACATTTATCGTATCGCCTGACGAGCTTTTCGCTCCCAAGCCACGCCTTTGGGCACCCTCCGATTTCTCTCCCGATAACTTTGGCTACACGAAGTGGAAGGACGAGCGCGACCGCATCGAGGGCAACTTCATAGACTGCGACTACGACATCCTTCAGGGTAAGCAGAAGGGCTTTCTCACGATGGACTTCTACAATTATCTCGGTCGCGCCGACCGTCGCTTTCTGCGCACCACTGGTTTCGCCTCTCCCACTGTCCTCAATGTGCTCGACGACTCCACCCACACCCGTTCTGCCGACATCAACCTCTACGGCAAGGATTCCAACGACCCCCGCACCGTCTGCATCGATGGCCCCAGCTTCCAAGGACGCCCCGTTGTATGGATTGTCGATGGACGCTATCGCCTCGTCACTGGCCTAGCCAAGCGTATCACCGACTTCGAGGTTTTTCGCCCCACCACTCAAGGCATTCCCATCTACCTCGACGAAGTTCGCTCCATCTTCATTTCTCAATCCCCGACAGCGCACTATCCTTACGTCCGCTGTTCTGTCCTCGAAAAGAAGCGTCCCGTCACCGTCTTCATCACCACTCGTCCCAATTTCCTTTGGGACGACTCTGGCCTCCTCTCTTCTTTCTTTTATGGGTATGACGAATGATTCTTCACTTGTACAGGCTGTACAAGTCCGCCGAGGGGGTTTTTTTCAATTTCGTGATTCCCGAAAGAAAGAAAAAAGCCCTTTTTCTTTCTATTTTCCATGCTAATCCGTACCTTTGCCCCCGAAATCAACAAAACCTCAATCGAAAACGATATGAACAAGAGAAATATTCTGACCCTTTGGATGCTTCTTTCTGCCTTCGTGCTTATGGCTCAGCCTCGTAAGGAGGACGTTTTGCAGGCCATGGAGCGTGCCAATGCCCATTTCATGACCAAATATCCAGACCCGGGCAAACCCACGTTCGTGAAAAAGGAGCGTCCGTCAAACCTCTGGACTCGTGGCGTCTATTTTGAGGGTCTTATGGCGCTGACCGAACTGGAACGTCAGACCGAAGGAAAGCTCTACGAACCCTGCAAGAAATACATCTACGACTGGGGCGCCGCCCATCAGTGGAAGCCCCGCAATGGCGTGACCACTCGTGATGCCGACGACTACTGTTGTTGTCAGACCTACCTCGACATCTATCAGTACATCCGCTCCACCTCCTCCAGCGCTCAGGAAAGGAAACGTGAGGATGGAGTCCGCGGAAGCGAGCTCCTGATTCGCCCCACCGTTGAGTGCATGGATAACCTTCTCTCTGCCCACGGCATCCCTTGGGTGGCTGGCGGTCAGACTAAATCAGAAGGCTCCTTCGGTGACTGGACCTGGATTGATGCCATCCAGATGGGACTGCCTGTCTTGTCGAAACTGACCCGTCTCTGCCACTTCGCAGGCGAGCAGAACGCGTCGCGCTATGCCGATCAGGGCTGGGCCATGTACGAAACCTCGCGCAACAAGATTGGTGGTGGACTCTTCAACATCGAGGATGGTCTCTGGTGGCGCGACGCCGACTTCGTTCCGCCCTATACGGAGCCGAATGGTGAGGACTGCTATTGGAGCAGGGGCAACGGCTGGGTCTATTGTGCTCTTGTTCGTGCCATGGACGCTATGCTCGTGGCCAAGAATGCCGAAGCCCCTCAGTATTTCGAGCCCCTCGGCACCAAGAAATGGGCCAACATCGGCGAAGACGCCCATTGGCAGAGCTACATGGCCGACTACCAGATGATGTCCCAAGCCCTCCTTAAGTGCCAGCGTCCCGACGGATTCTGGAATGTTTCCCTCCACGACCCCGACAACTTCGGAGGTCCCGAACTCACAGGCACCGCTCTCTTCATCTATGGTATGGCATGGGGTGTCCGTCACGGTTGTCTTCCTAAGAAGAAATATCTCCCCGTCATCTTCCGCGCCTGGGACGCTATGGTCAAAACCTGTCTGCACGATGACGGTTTCCTTGGCTACGTCCAAGGGACAGGCAAGGAACCCAAGGATTCCCAGCCCGTCACTTACGACAAAGAGCCCGACTTCGATGACTACGGCCTCGGCTGTTTCCTCCTCTGTGGCTCCGAGGTCTATCGTTTGGTCTATAAGCCCTAACCCATCAATTTAAAAGTCATGCGTTACTCATATATATATATAATAATGTGTATCTCCCTCCTCTTCTCCTGCTCCTCCGACAAGAAAGAGGGAAAGAAAACCCTAGTCAAGGCTCAATCCGCGCCTTATGAACTCCTCGTTGTGGCCGACAAAGATTGGCTGAAGACCGAAGCTGGCCAAGCCCTCGTCGCCTTCGTTGAGCAACCCATCCCCGGACTCCCCCAAGCCGAGCCCAACTTCCGTCCCACCTACATTTATCCGAAGGATTTCCAGGGAACCTTCCGTGCCTATTCCAATGTCCTCGTCGTCGAAGTCGGCATAAAGCATCAGAAATCGGAAATGACCCTCGACCGCGATGTCTTCGCCCGTCCGCAGGTAATCATCGGCCTCTATGCCCCTTCCGACCAAGCCCTGATGTCCCTCATCGAAGTCCGTCAGAAAGAAATCCTCGCCCAATTCAACGAGCAGGAGTTCAGCCGAGAACGTAAACTCTTGGCAAAAACCTACAGCGCCCCTGTCTTGGAGCAAGCCAAGAAGCAGTTCGGTATCACCATTCATGTCCCGAAGGACATCACCGACATGAAAATCGCCCCGAACTTTCTCTGGGCTGCCGCCACTGAGCGAGACTTCCGTCAGAACCTCTGCCTCTACACCTTTCCCCTCACCGACCTCAAATCCCTCGATGCCAATTCCGATTTCCGTTCCCTCGAAAGCATCCGCGACTCGATGCTCAAGGTTAATATCCCCGGTGGTCGCGAAGATCAGTGGATGGAAACGGACTACCGCACGGTTGTCTATGATGATATCACCAACCCCAACCGAATGGTCATGCGCGGACTTTGGGACATGCGCAACGATGCCATGGGCGGTCCCTTTGTCTCCTACATCTATGTTGACACTGCCCGTCAGCGTTGCCTCGTCGCTGAAACCTTCATCTTCGCCCCCGATAAAAAGAAACGACCCCTCGTCCGACAGATGGAGGCAGCCCTTCAAACCGTCACTTTTGAGCAGAATCAGGAGCCTCGAAAGTGAACTGGAATGTGAGAACTTCGTCTGAAAAAGAGGCTGATACTCACTTCTTGGTATGAATTTGATGCATAGAAGTAATTTTCTCTACCTAAAATTTGGTATGTAACGAAACTTTTCCCTACATTTGCACCCGTAAACCAGCAAGAGGCTCCTCAGCGCATTGTCGCCAGAGTCTTCAATGCGAAAGAGAATTTACACATTATTAATATATATAAAGAACAAGATTATGGCTTACGTAATTAGTGACGATTGTGTGATGTGTGGAACTTGCGCAGGCGAGTGCCCATCAGGTGCTATCAGCGAAGGTGATGGCAAGTATGTAATTGACCCAGACGGATGTGTTGACTGCGGTACATGTGCAGACGCTTGTCCTGCAGGTGCCATCGCTCCAGGCGAATAAGGCCCATACAGCGAGTTTTTGAACACTCATTCTGAACTTTTAGCGGCATTCTCTTGCGAGTGTGCCGCTTTTTATGTACCTTCGCACACCAAAACGCGAACGAATATCAAACAAAGCGCTAACTAATATGATTATTGATCGTAGATTTTCGACCCCTCTTCTGAGATATTTCTGGGCTTCAGCCCTTTTGTGGTGCATCTCTTCACTCGTCTCCGCACAGGTGATTGACCTGAGTGGCCAGTGGCAGTTCCAAATTGACCGTGATGCCATGGGCATTTACAAGAATTGGCCACGCCCCGACCATACGTTGGCCGATAAAATCATCCTCCCATCCTCCATGCCTCAGCAGCTGAAGGGTGATGACATCAGTGTGGACACCAGATGGGTGGGTTCGCTCTACGACTCCAGTTATTTCTTCAATCCTTACATGAAGAAATATCGTCAGCCCGGCAAGGACATGAAACTTCAGTTCTTCCTCACGCCCGACAAGCACTATGTGGGCAAGGCTTGGTATAAGCGGAAGGTGGTGCTCCCCGAGGAAGAGGCAGTGCCGATGTATTCCCTCTATTTAGAGCGTCCTCATATCACCACATCTGTTTGGGTGAACGGTGAAGAAGTGAATGGCAGTCAGAAATCCCTCTCCGTCCCTCATGTCTATCATCTGTACGGTATGCTGAAACCCGGTGAGAACACCATCACTATCTGTGTGGATAACGACCCTGAAACCGTGAAGGTGGGTCAGGATTCTCACTCCGTGACAGACCAAACCCAAGGCGACTGGAACGGCATCGTCGGAAAGATTGAATTGCGTCCCTTCAATGCCATTGACCATATTGCTGTCTATCCTGACATTGACTCAAAGACCGCCCGTGTGCATCTCGACATGATGGACTGCAAAACCAAACAGCAAGCGACAGTCACACTGAAAGCCACCGCCTTCAATACCGACCAACAGCATACAGTCGTCAGTCAACCTGTAGAGGTGACGCTGAACAACACTCAGTCGGTACCCTGCGACATCACTCTCCCCATGGGTGACGGAATGTTGCTTTGGGACGAGTTCCATCCGCAGCTGTACAAATTGGAGGCTGAAGTGAAGACGAAAGATGGAAAGACCTATCGGAAGGAAACGGTCTTTGGTATGCGTAAGATGGAAATCCGTGGCAAAATGTTCTATCTGAACGGACACGAAATCATCCTTCGTGGCACTGTGGAGAACTGCGATTTCCCCAACACGGGCTATCCTCCCATGGACTTGGATTCGTGGCTCAAAGTCTTCAAGACCTGCAAATCATACGGTCTGAACCACATGCGTTTCCATAGCTATTGTCCTCCTGAAGCCGCATTCATGGCCGCCGACATGGTAGGCTTCTATCTGCAGCCTGAAGGTCCATCATGGCCGAATCATGGTGTGAGGTTAGGACGTGGCGAACCCATCGACAAGTATCTGATGGAAGAGAGTGTCGCCATCGTCGATGAATATGGCAATCATCCTTCTTTCACCTTCTTTGCCTTTGGAAACGAACCTGCAGGTAACTGGGTGAAGTGGTCAACCGAACATGTGGCACAGATGAAGGCCTACGATCCCAGACATCTCTATTGCGGTTTCTCTGTCGGAGGCGGTTGGGCTTGGCAGCCAGGCAGTGAGTATGCGGTGAAAGCTGGTGCTCGTGGCCTGAACGAATGGTATAGCCGTGCTCCCGAATCAGTGGCGACCTTCGAGAAAAACATCTCCATGTATAATGGTAAGGATATGCCGAACACCCCCATCACGATGCCGTTTGTCAGTCACGAGACAGGGCAGTGGTGCGCCTTCCCCAATTTCGATGAAATCAGCAAGTACAAGGGCGTGAACAAGGCGAAGAACTTTGAGATCTTCCGCGATTTGTTGCGAGACAATGGCATGGAGTCTCGTGGGAAAAAGTTTATGCTGGCTTCTGGAATGTTGCAGACAATCTGCTATAAGGCGGAAATCGAACGTACGCTCCGTACTCCCAATTATGCAGGTTTTCAACTTCTTTCCATCAATGACTATTCGGGACAGGGCACCGCATTGGTGGGCGTGACCGATGTATTCTTCGACGAGAAAGGATATTGCGATGAGAGTACGTTCAATGAGTTCTGTGCTCCTATCGTCCCTTTGGCCAAGATGCCGAAGTTCACTTATCAGTCAAACGAAACTTTTGAAGCTGAAATAGAGGTGAGCCAATTCTCTGACAAAGAACTGAAAGGCGTGACTCCTGGTTGGACTATTTTCAAAGAAGGAAAGGTTGTCCTTACTTCTTCTGTCTCGTCCATCCCTTCTGAAGCCGTGTTTGCAGAAGGAAAACTTCCGATGTGTGACCTTCCTGTAGGTGGAAATCAGCAACTCGGCAAAATATCGGTGCCTTTATCTGACATCACAGAACCGACCAAGATGATGCTCGTTGTTTCTATCCCTGGTACTGATGCCATGAACCGTTGGAACTTCTGGGTCTATCCAACGCCAAAACCTGATATGGTGAAGTATGACAAGAAACTTGCTCCAGAAGATATATATGTAACGGATTCTTTGGATGAGAAGGCTCAGAAGACCTTGGCTAAGGGTGGCAATGTGCTCATTTGTGCTGCTGGCAAAGTGACCTACGGAAAGGAAGTCGTTCAGCAGTTCACCCCTGTCTTTTGGAACACCTCTTGGTTCAAGATGCGTCCACCTCACACTACGGGCATCTTCGTGGAAAATACCCACTCCATTTTCGACATCTTCCCAACGGATTATCACTCTGACTTGCAATGGTGGGAACTTGTCAATCGTGCCCAAGTCATGCAGTTCACGGATTTCCCCAAGGATTTCCAACCTCTTGTGCAGAGCATCGACACATGGTTCGTTTCTCGCAAGATCGGTATGCTCTTCGAGGCCAAGGTGGGCAAGGGAAAGCTGGTGATGACTACGATGGATATTACCCGCAATCTTGACAAGCGCATTGTCGCTCGTCAAATGCGTGAATCCATCCTTCACTACATGCAATCCGATCAGTTCAACCCTCAATGGACGCTCGATGTCCAATTGATCTCCGACCTTTTCACCAAGGTTGCCGGCGATGTAAACATGTACACCAAAGATTCTCCAGATGAATTAAAACCTGCACTCACAACCCCATAATTCCCCCCAAACTATGCGTCATATTATCTCCCTCCTCGTCCTGTCTGTTGCGACTTTGTCGCAACCCCTCCATGCCCAGTCCATTCTCTCTCGCACCTATTCCTTCGATGCTCGCGACAAATCGGCCATCCAAGTCAAGCCTACCGATGTTTTCACTCCAGAGCAAGGCTACGGCTACGACTTCCAATCCGTCATTGCCGAAGCGAGGAAAGCCCAGAACGAAACCTTCCACCTTTCCGATGGTATCTTCTATTTCTCTGTGGCTGTTCCTGATGGCAACTACAAAGTGACCGTCACTCTGGGTTCCAAGAAAGCCAAGGGCAACACTACTGTCCGTGCAGAATCCCGTCGTCTCTTTATGCAAAATGAGGAAACAAAGAAAGGTGAGTTCAAAACCTGCTCTTTCATCGTGAATAAACGTAACACTACTATTCTTCTTCCTGATGGCAAGACTGATTATGTTCGTATCAAGAAGCGTGAAGAGACTAAGATGAATTGGGATGATAAACTCACCATCGAGGTGAATGGCGATGCACCTGCTGTTTCTTCTGTCAGAATAGAACCAGCCAATGATGTGCCGACTCTGTGGTTGTGTGGCAATTCAACGGTTGTTGACCAAGACTATGAGCCATGGGCATCATGGGGACAGATGATTACTCGCTGGTTTACCGACAAGGTAGCTGTAGCCAATTATGCAGAAAGTGGGGAAACTGCAACATCTTTCATTGGCGCTGGTCGTCTGAAGAAGATCGTTTCTTTGATGAAAGAGGGGGACTATATCTTTATGGAGTTTGGACATAATGACCAAAAGGAAAAGCGTCCAGGCAGTGGAGCCTTCTACAACTATGCATACGCTCTGAAACAATTTGTAGATGAGGCTCGCGCCAAAGGTGTCACCCCAATCTTCGTTACACCCACTCAACGCCGTTCATTCGACAAGGTTGGTAAGATACAAGAGACACATGCGAATTATCCTGAGGCAATGCGTTGGGTGGCCAAAGATTTGGGCGTGCAACTGATAGAACTGCATGACATGACCCGAACATTTTACGAAACACTTGGTGTGGAGGATAGCAAACATGCACTTGTCCATTATCCTGCTCACACCTATCCTGGACAAATGACAGCGTTTCAGGATAACACCCATTTCAATCCATACGGTGCATTCGAGATTTCAAAGATGATAGTGGAGGGAATGAAAAGTCTGAATCTTCCAATCATGGAGCATTTGCGTAGTGATTACACATCCTTCAATCCCTCAAAACCCGATGATTGGAAAACCTTCCATTGGAATGATGGCCCTTTCATAGACATCATAAAACCTGATGGAAACTAAGGATTTTGGGGTTGTATTCAAAAAAGAGGGCAAAAAAATTTTTGCCTTTTTTCTTTTGTATTATTTTAGAAATTCGTACTTTTGACCGTGGTTTCTAAAAAAACCACCTAAATCGGTGACTTTAACAAAGCTATTTGATCGTAAAAAGGATTCTAACGCTTTGAAAAACATCCTGTTAGTTGAAATGGGGTGAAGTAAGGGTGTGTTCTTTCACGAAAAAGCGCAAAAAGTCATTGTAAGTGTAAAAACGAGAAATGAGCCTTTTTTGAAACGTTAAAAAAAATTAAATATGAAAAAGTCCTTATTGTATCTTAGTTTGGCTATAGTAGCCATCATGGGATTGTTGAGTTCATGTTCAGTGCCTCAAGACATCGCCTATTTCCAAGATTTTAATCCTGGCAAATCCATTGTTGTCCAGAATCCTGTCGAAATCAAATTTAGAGCGGATGATGAAATCCGTATTTTGGTGAGTTCGGATAGACCGGAATTGGCTGCGCAGTTCAGTTTGACTTCAGGTGGTAGCGGTGGTGGAGGTGAAGGCTCTCGTTATACCATTGATTCCGAAGGATGCATTCGTTTTCCGATGCTGGGTAAGATTCATGTAGCGGGTTTGAACCGTCAGGAATTGCAGGAAACTATCCGAGATCAGATTATAGAGAAGGGATTAATCCGTGACCCCATAGTAACTGTAGACTATTCCAACTTGTATGTGATCATTTTGGGTGCAGTAGGTACTGGACGTGTGCAAATAGACCGAGATAAGTTTACCATTTTGGATGCGATTGGTTCTCAAGGGGATTTGAATATTAATGGACTTCGTACGAATGTGAAGGTGATCCGTGAAAGTTATGGTAAGAAATCCGTTTATGAAGTGAATCTTTGTTCTGCGGAGGATTTGTATGCTTCGCCTGTGTACTATTTGCAACAGAATGATGTCATTTATGTGGAGATGAACAAGAAGGAAAAGCGTAATGCAACGGTAATGGGAAACTCTGCCGTTCAGCCATCTTTCTGGATGGGACTTGCTACCTTCATTGTTTCAGCAATGGCATGGTTCAAATAAAATTCTCAACTTAACATTTGACATTTTATATTCAGAAGATATGTTACCTCTTAATAATAACCAAGTAGCGGGAGCTCCAGCCGTTAATGTAGTGGCTTCGTCTGCTGCCCCTAAAGGAGCATCTCCATACGCGAAGGTGATAGATATGCTGACCGTTTTTGCCACCAAATGGTATTGGTTTGTCATTTGCCTCGCTTTAGGTTTGGGTGGTGCGTATGTCTATCTTCAGATAACCCCTCCCATTTACACCCGTTCTGCTTCCATCCTCATTAAGAATGATTTCCAGACAGGATCCGGATCTAGTGGTGGTATGAGCATGAATGTTTTTGGCGGAAGTGTGGATGTTCAAAATGAACTTTTCACCTTGCGCTCCTCTGATATTGCTGAAACGACTGTTCGGAATTTGCATTTGGAAGTGAATTATTATGCGCAGGGACGTTTCCATGAAGAAGCCATCTATGGTACAGCACTTCCAGTCCAGATTATTCCATTGGATATCAACGATCAGGAATCAGCAGGATTTATGTTTGATTTGAAAAGCGATGGAACCTATACGATGGATCATTTTGTACGTGGCGGGAAGAAACTGAGCGGTTCCATTATGGGAAAGGTTGGCAGAACTGTGAAAACACCGATTGGAAAGGTCGAGGTTAATAAAACAGTGAATTATACTCCTCAGGAACTTTCTCTTAGGATAGACCGTACTGCTATCCAAACTGCTGTCAATAAGATTACCGATGGATTAAATGTAAGTGCGGTTAGTGAGATGTCAACCATTATCAAATTGACCTACGATGATGAGAGTCCACAGCGTGCAGAAGATGTATTATCGACCTTGATTGCTGTGTATAATGAGAACTGGGTGAAAGATTGTAATCGCCGTTCTGTGTCCACCTCAGAGTTTATTGGAGAACGTTTGGAGGTAATCGAAAAGGAATTAGGTAATGTGGAGAATGACATTTCGAATTTCAAATCAGAGAATCTGATTCCTGCTGGTCAAAGTGATGTGGCAAGTATTTACATAGGACAAGCTACATCTGCCTCAGCTCAATCAACAGAAATTAGTAATCAATTGCACATGGCACGTTACGTGCGTAATTATCTGACGAATGATGCGAATAAATATACATTGATTCCCGCTAATCAGGGTGTGAATAGTCCTAATATTAGTGGGCAGATAGCAGAGTATAACTCGCTGTTGCTTACTCGTAACAATTTATTGAGCGCCAGTTCTTTGGCAAACCCCATCATTCAGGAGAAGGATTTGCAGTTGGCTGAATTGCGTAATGCGTTGATTGCCTCTGTCGATAACCATATAGCCTCCTTGAATGTGGAACTGAGTTCAGCTCAAGCCATTCGTGGACAAGCAAATAGTAAGATTGCTTCTTCACCCTCTCAATCCAAGTACTTGTTGAATGTGGAGCGTCAACAAAAAGTGAAGGAAAGCCTATATTTGTATCTTCTCCAGAAACGTGAAGAAAACGAACTTTCCCAAGCCTTTACGGCATATAATAATCGCGTCATCAATTCTGCAACGGGTTCGAATATACCAACTTTCCCTGTTCCCAGCATGGTATGGATGATTGGGGCATTATTAGGAATTGTCGTTCCGGGTTTACTTATCTTCTTGTCTGAAAGCATGAATAATAAGGTACGTGGGCGTAAAGACTTGAATGAGATTTCTATACCATTTATTGGTGAGATTCCCATTCATCGCCATCATCGTACCCTTCGTGAGAAATTGGTTGAGCCATGGAAGAATTTGCGAGATAGATTGAAAGTTATGCTCAGATTAGGTGAGGTGGAAGAGGATAAGTCCTTGCATATTTTGGTGAAAGATCATTCGCGTAATGTTATCAATGAGGCTTTCCGGGTCATTCGTACCAATATAGAGTTTATGATGGCAAAGGGTGCTCGGGGTAAGGTTATCATGTTGACGTCATTCAATCCAAACTCTGGTAAAACCTTCGTCGTTACCAACTTGATTACATCGTTTGCCATTAAGAAACAGCGTGTATTGGCGATAGATCTCGACCTTCGTAAAGCTTCTTTGTCTATGATGGTGGACAAGCCAAAGATTGGTATTTCGGATTATTTATCGGGTGTGACCGATAGTTTTGATGACATTGTTGTGCGCGATGCAACTCATGAATATTTGGATATTGTTCCAGTGGGAACGGTTCCTCCTAATCCGACAGAACTGCTCTTTGACGATCGTTTGGGCAAATTTGCGCAACCAGTACTCATACATTATTTTGGACTGTCCTCCTATTGAGATTGTGGCAGACGCAACCATTGTGGGACGTTGTGCTGATGCAACACTCTTTATCATTCGTGCGGAGGTAATGGATCGTAGTTTCCTTCCAGACCTCCAAAAATATTATGAAGATAATCGGTTACCCAAGATGTCCGTCATTTTGAATGGTACCACGGATTCATTCTCCTATTATGGTTATCATCGTTACGGTTCACGCTACGGATATTATGGTGGTTCGGCGTATGGTGGATATGCCAAGGACGATGATTAAAAATTAAAATAGAATAATTAATCTTTTTATCTAATTATATAGAACTATGGCAGATTCAAAACGTAAAATACTCATTTTGATAGAGTCTTTGGATAGTGGTGACGCAGCAAAGTCGCTTTCCACATTTGTACAATACATTGATAAAACCACCTATGACTTGACCGTTTGTTCCATCAATGCAGGTGGACAATATGAAGCGTTAATCAAGGAAAATGCCAATTATAAAGCGATATTGACAAGCGCTGGTGGAATGAAGCGTAATATGGTGTACAGGAACCTTCCGATGTCAATGGTCTATAGGTTCTTTGTGCCTCAGGGCAGTGATGTCGAAATTGCTTATTCAGAAGGTTTTGCCACCAAACTACTAAGTGCCTCCTCCAACAAAAAGGCGAAAAAGTATGCGTGGGTGCATACTGATTTGAACAAAAACCATTGGACTCAAGATGTTTTTGCCGAATTGAAAGAGGAGGTGGATGTATATAACCGCTTCGATAAGGTCATCGGCATTTCCAACCTGATTTGTGAGGCATTCAGAAAGGCGCTTCCAGGTGTAAAACCTCCTGTCGAAACCATTTATCCTCCAATTGACTCACTTTCTGTTCGTTTGAAATCATTAAATTCTGGAAACGATAACGAGATGCCTGTAAAGACTCGTTTGGTGGCTCATGGACGTTTGGAGTCGAAGAATGAATATGCTCGCTTGCTTCGCATTGTCAATCGTCTGATAGGTGAAGGTTACGATATTGGATTGTGGCTATTCGGCGATGGGGCAGAACGTGGTATGCTTGACCACTATATTCGAGATAATAATTTACAGGAACGTATTAAACTGTTTGGTGCCCATCCCAATCCTTATCGATATACGGTGCAAGGTGATTTGTTCGTTTGCTCAGCTTATAGTTCATCGGTAGTGAAAGCACTCATCTTGGGTCTTCCTATCATTGCAACAGAAACCCCGGAACTCAAAGAATTGTTGAAGAATGGTGAAAGTGGTTATATTGTGCAAAATAACGAAACCGCCTTGTACGAAGGCATCAAGAAACTCCTTGATAATCCCGACCTCCTCCAGCAATACCGTCAAAAGGGTGAAGCTCGTGGTTGGGACTTCGATATTGAAGCCCTCTTGGTTCCTTACGGGAATCTCTTCCAAGCATAATGAGTTAGCTTTCTAAAAAACTGACTCGATCTATTTCGCCATTTGGCTCGATTCATTTGACGTTTTTGCTTGAATCAACGGTTCCCAAGACATGAAAATTAAGAATGGTTTCAGTCATTGTTCCTGTTTATAATTCTGCATCCTATTTATCTCGTTGTCTGGATTCTGTTATTTCCCAAACTTATGTTGATATTGAAGTGGTGTTGGTGGATGATGGTAGTACAGATGACTCAGGGAAAATATGTGATAGATATGCAGAAAAAGATGCTCGTGTTTGTGTGTATCATCAAAAAAATCAGGGTGCATCTATTGCCAGAAAGGATGGAATTATAAAAGCAAAGGGGGAGTGGCTTTCATTTGTTGATAGTGATGATATCGTTGAGATTGATTATATTGAACGCCTTTTTGATGCGGTGAAGCAGTTCGGTACCAAGATGGCTACATGTGATCAGAATCAGCATAAAGAAGGTATAAACATTCTGATTAATAAGAGTTCTCCCTCTAAATTGCTGGAAGAGAAGGAACTTCATCAACGCTTTTTTCATTATCAGTTTTGGGATTTTTGGGGGAAAATATACTATCGTTCCGTTTTTAAAGAAATTTATTTCCCCCAATATATTATCAATGAAGATTATGTTGTGATGGCTCAACTTTTTGATAGGTATAAACAGATTGCATACGTACCTATAGGATTGTATCATTATATGACTCATAATGAAAGTTTGTCACATCAGTAATTGTGTCCTCGGATCTTTGATGAGTATTGCAACAAACTTTGAGTGTTGGATTTCTACAAAAAGAATAATCCATTTTATATAAGACAGGCGGAGGCTCAATTGACGGAAACATGTATCAAGTTGCTTGGATAAATCACCTATACCACTTTTCAAGTAGGAAAGCAACAGATGCAGCATTTCATTCGTCCCAATATTTTCAGTTTCCTTTTGCAATCCCGACCTCTTGCTTGGTTTGAAAATGATGGCTTTGAGGAGAAGCTAATAACGCATGGAGAAGAAGAAGGTTCTTTTTATTAATGGTCATTTGAATGCAGGTGGCGTGGAGCGTTCTTTAGTGGACGTTTTGCGACACTTTGACTATGCCAAAAATGAAGTTGATCTTTTGTTGTTAGAGGGGACTGGCGATTATTTATCAGAGATACCGTCAAACGTCCATGTTATAATGTATCCGTTGAATGAGGCTTCAGGGCCATTGCTACGTACATTATTTGGGACTTTTGTACATGGTGATTTTATTCTCTTTTTTTATCGCCTTTTTATGTTATTTCGAAAAATATTAGGTGATAAGATAATGAAATATGCTTTTATTCTATTTCGTAACGGAAAAGAAGTGTATGATGTGGTAATTGCATATCGTCCTGAAGCAGCAGCATTGCTCGCCGCTTTTACATTTAGGACTAAAAAGCGTTTTTTATGGTGGCATCATGGGGAAAGGAATATATATGGGAAAAAACAAAAGGAGTATTTGAATGTTTGTTCAAAATTTGATTCTATTATAGCGGTTTCGGAGAGCAGTGCTAGTATTGTTAAGGAAACTTTCCCATTGTTAGTAAATAGGGTATTAGTAATACCTAATATGCTTTGTGTTGATGATATTAGAAAGAAAGGAAAGGAAACCCCATTAATGATGGATATTTCTGTCTGGAATGTGGTATCAGTAGCCCGTATGTCTCCAGAAAAGAATATGTCTTTGTGTATCAATGTGGCAAATTGTTTAAGAGAGCATGATTTTATGTTTCATTGGTACATGATTGGTGATGGGGTAGAGGCAATGAAGTTACAAAGTATGGTTAAGCTATATAAACTAGATAATTATTTTACTTTTACAGGAAAACTTGTAAATCCTTACCCATATATTCAACATGCGGATGTGTTATTTCACCCTTCTCTTGTTGAATCGCAAGGACTTACTGTTCTTGAAGCGATGTCACTTTATACTCCTGTGATAGTTGTTGAATCGGCGGGGACAAAAGAATATGTAGTAAATAAGACAAATGGCATTTTGATTCGTTCCGATGTGAAGGAAGCGGCAGATGCTATACTGCAACTTTATTTTGATAAACAAATGGCTGCTAAAATGGTTAATAATGCAATTCAAACAATTAGCGTTTTTTCCCCACAGGTGGTCATGCGCAAGATAGAACAAATAATTACGGCGAAATGATGAAAGTTTTGTATGTTACAGCTTCGTGCTTGACCAAAAATACTTCCGCTAATATGAGTCATAATGCATTTGTGAAAGGGTTAATAGATTGTGGTTGTGATGTGAGTGTTATTATGGCAAAAGATAGTTGGGGAAAAGAAGATAAAGCACTACCTCGATGGGAAAGTGTCAAATATTATGAATATAATGCAGAGTCGTGGGTTGAACGATTGAGAAAGAAAGGAAGAACTTTAGGGGGAGAGGTTTTGCAGGTTGACGTACAAAGCGAAACAAATATACACAAAATGAAGGCGGCAAAAGATCCAACATTTTTTTTTAATAAAAATATGGTGAGGACTTTTATGAAAAAAATGTTCTACGCTTTTGTGAAACACGATTCTTTATATCCATTAGAGTACGAAATGTTTCATAGCGTGATGGCTTTTAAGGAGAAGAATTCGTATGATGTTGTTATATCTAACTCATCACCTGCTGCAAGCCACAAAATAGTGTATTTGTTGGCTCGGGCTGGCAATATCAAATATAAAAGATGGATACAAATATGGGAGGATCCATGGTGTTATGATTTATATGGTGGGTATTCTCCAAAAGTGTTTGAAGAAGAGCATCGATTGCTATTGGTGGCATCGGAAGTTTATTATGTGTCTCCTTTGACAATGATGTATCAGAAGAAATATTTTGAAGATTGCTCACCGAAAATGTCTTGTGTCCCACTTCCTTTTTTTTCATACACGACGGAAAGGGAACAAAGCGCTTCTGATGGGGAACTTGTCTTTGGTTATTTTGGCGATTATTATTCTCAAACTCGAAATCTTCAACCTTTTTATGATGCACTTCATAAAACAGGCTATCAGGGTTACATCTATGGTGACTCTAATCTGATTCTGAAATCAACAGATAAAATTGAGATTTCAAGGCGTGTGACTCTTGATGTGTTGTCAGATGTACAGCATAAAACAAATGTTTTGGTTCATTTATGTAATTTGCGAGGTGGGCAGATTCCAGGGAAAATATATCACTATTCTGCCACGAATAAGAAGATTCTTTTTATTTTGGATGGCACGGAAGAAGAACAAGAAATGATATATGGATTCTTTTCTCGTTTTAATCGTTACTATTTCTGTAATAATACTGAAAATGATATTATTGAAACAATATATAAGATGATAATAGATAACTCTGTTTCAAATCAGGTTGTTCAGGAATTTGAACCTAAAAATGTTGTACAAATGATTCTAAATAAGGAAAGTCTTATATGAAGAGGAAAATTATGCTAATATTTGGGACGCGTCCTGAAGCTATCAAAATGTGTCCTTTGGTAAGAGAATTAAAAACTCGTCCGGAAATAGAGACTATAACATGTGTAACTGGACAACATCGGGAAATGTTAGATCAAGTGTTGGATGCTTTTGAAGTGCAACCAGATTATGATCTTTCCATAATGAGGTCTCAGCAGTCTCTTTTTGATATAACTGTAGATATTCTTCAGGGAATAAAAAATGTATTGGAAAAGGTTAAACCGGATGTCGTACTGGTTCATGGTGATACATCTACCACATTTGTCTCAGCATTGGCGTGTTTCTATTTACAAATTCCTATTGGACATGTGGAAGCAGGGTTGCGTACGTATAACATTTTTTCACCATATCCAGAGGAATTTAATAGGCAGGCGGTTAGCATTATTAGTCAATACAATTTTGCGCCCACGGAACTTTCGCGTATGAATCTAATCAAAGAGGGGCATCGAGATGAAACGATATATGTTACAGGTAATACGGCTATTGATGCATTGAAAACCACGGTTAGAGAAGACTATACTCATCCTGAATTGATTTGGGCCTCAGATAGTCGATTGATTTTGATTACTGCGCATCGTAGGGAAAACTTGGGAGAACCAATGCAACACATGTTCCGTGCTATTCGTAAAGTTTTGGACGAACATTCCGATGTTAAAGCAATTTATCCTATACATATGAATCCGATTGTTCGTGAAACAGCAAATCGTATTTTAGGCGATGACAATCGTATACATATTATTGAACCTCTTGATGTTCTTGATTTTCATAATTTTATGGCTCGTAGTTATATGATATTGACAGATTCGGGAGGTATTCAAGAAGAGGCTCCTTCATTAGGGAAACCAGTGCTAGTTATGCGTGATACGACAGAACGTCCTGAAGGCATTGAGGCAGGAACATTGAAGTTGGTGGGTACCGATGAGAATACTATATATAGTAATTTCAAACTTCTTCTTGAAGACGAGGAAGAGTATAGTAAGATGAGTAATGCATCTAATCCATATGGTGATGGTACAGCATCCGTTAAAATTGCCAATATTTTGACGGGTAGAATGTGATGTGAATAAAAGATTGTTATGTTTCATTTTTTTGAGTTGTTTGACTGTAGCGATTGAGGTTAATACAGACATGTGATTATCATATGGATTGTATGGGAAAACGAACAAGAGATTATAGAATAAATTGAATTTCTGAAATGAAGAAGCTCTCAAATTTGTTACAAACAGATAGTGTGATGTTACATCCATTTATGCGTTTATACTATCAATATAGATTGAGAGCAAAAGGTGTTGTATATATGTTGCATCGAGTCGGTGAGTTAGACAAAAATGGCATATCTGTTAATGAGAACATGAAGGTCTCTCCTCGATGTTTAGAGAAAACCATAGTCTCGTATCGGAAACAAGGCTTTGATTTCCTTTCGCTTGATGAGCTTTATGATATGTTGAATGCTTCAAAGAAGCAGACCAAGCCTTTTGTTGTTTTCACATTAGACGATGGATATGTGGATAATTATACAATGGCATATCCTATTTTCAAACAGTATGATGTGCCGTTTTGTGTTTATGTGGCAACGGATTTCCCTGATGAGAAGGCCTTTTTATGGTGGTATGCGTTAGAGAATTATATCCAGCAGACGAAAAGACGAAAAGAAGATTTTGAGGCAATGCGTAAACAAATCCTTACATTTCCTCAGGAGGGGTTTGTTGATCGATTTCGTCAGTTGACAGCAGATTTTGATGTTGATGTGCAGAAGTATGTAAAGGTCGCATCTATGTCATGGTCACAGATAGAAGAGATGTCGAAAGACCCCTTATGTACTATTGGAGGACATACTGTTTCACATCCTGCATTTATAACTTTGTCAGAACAAGAGATAAGAACTGAAATTGAGGAAGGGGTTCGAAAGTTGGAATCTCATATAGGTAAGAAAGTTTCACATTTTGCTTATCCTTATGGTAGTTTGAATGAAGTGAATGAACGTGAATATAGGATAGCAGAGGCTTATGGCTTTAAGACAATCATGACGACCCTTGCAGGAGTCGTGACCGCAGAAACAAATACAAATAGGATACCACGTTATATGCTTTTTGATGACAATTATTTAAGATGAACATTTTAACTTCTATTCAAGCGAGATATCGCAATTATAAAGCAGAGCATTTCCCCCTTTTTGACGAGGGGCGTGTATTGAGACGTTTAAAGGGTATTCATAAAGGGATGCGTTGTTTTATCGTTGGGAATGGACCGAGTTTACAGGCCGAAGATTTGACGAGGATTCATCATAATGGCGATATTTCGTTCGGCTTCAATAGGGTTTTTCACATTTTCCCTCAAACACCATGGAGGCCGACATATTATATTTCTCAAGACGAAAAGATTCTTAAAGGTTCTGTTGATGACATCAATGGCATACCTGCTCAACTTAAGTTCTATCCGATAGAAATCAAATGGTATTCAGGTCTAACTCTTAAGAATCCGACCTTTTTTCATCTTAGTAATAATAGCGTGGATTTCATCCCAGCTTTTAGTGATGATATAGCAAAATGTTTAGAGATTTCGAATACCGTTGTGTATAGTGCGATACAAATTGCTGTGTATATGGGAATCAAGGAAATCTATCTTATAGGAATTGATCATCATTTCCATATATCCATGAATAGCAAGGGCGAAATAATAGTGGATCCTAATGTGAAAGATTATTTCAGTGCAGATTATAATCAAGACAAAGAATCACTTGACATACCTGAAGTTGATAAAAGTACTCTCACATTTATGGCTGCGCGGAAATATGCCGATGCTCA
This sequence comes from uncultured Bacteroidaceae bacterium, assembly GCA_905234125.1. GTDB lineage: Bacteria > Bacteroidota > Bacteroidia > Bacteroidales > Bacteroidaceae > Minthosoma. The sequence continues at coordinate 38,283 of CAJOGQ010000034.1, forward strand.
TGGCATAAAAATATACAATGCCACTCGCGGAGGAAAGCTTGAAGTTTTTGAAAGGGTTGATTTTAATACGTTATTCGGTTGATGGCTGAGCATAAAAATGAACTGAAATTAGGCATAGTCCTCAACTACGTCAACATGGGGATTGGAAATCTGATCCCAATCTTCTATACTCCGATCATGCTTCGTCTTCTTGGGCAAAATGAATATGGATTGTATAAGTTGTCAAGTAGTGTGACTGGCTATCTTGGGTTAATTTCTTTGGGAATAGGTGCCGCTGTCACTCGATATCTGATAAAAGCTAAAACGGAAGAAGGGCAGGAAGCCGAGGAACGTATGTTAGGGTTGTTTCTTCTTATCTTTCGCTGTATCGCAGTCGCGGCTTTTATCCTCGGACTTATTTTGATTGCCAATTTGGATTTATGGTATAGCGATTCCTTGAATGGTAATGAAATGTGGAGAATGCAAATATTGGTGTTTATCATGGTTTGTAATATGTCACTATCATTCTCCATGTCACCTTATCTGTCCATAGTAACTGCACGGGAGAAGTATATTTTTTATCAATGGATGAACATTCTTAATACATGTATTGTGCCGATTTTAAGCCTTGTAGCTTTATACATGGGATATGCATCAATTGGATTGGCTGTTGTGTCTTTGGCTGTTGCATTTGTTGTACGTGTAGTTTATAGTATATATGTTACAAAATCGTTGGGAATTACACCACGCTATAAGAATTTACCTCTCCATTGTTTGAAAGAAATCATGGTGTTTTCTTTCTGGGTTTTTGTTGGAAATGTAGTTGGGCAGCTTTATAATGCGACAGACACTTTGATGATTGGTGCTATTCCTGCGTTAGCCACAGCAGCGGTTGCTGTCTATAATATCGGCAATACGTTTAATAGTATCATATTAGGGATAACGACGGGACTTTCCAATCTTCTTGTGCCACGAACTAACAAGATGGTTTTTAGTGGTGCTACGAATGAAGAACTGACGGATTATTCCATTCTTGTCGGAAGACTTCAATGTTATGTCCTTTCTTTCTTTGTCGCAGGTTTCGTGTTGTTTGGAAAGCCTTTCATTCATTTTTATGTGGGTGATGGATATTTGGATGCTTATTGGGTGGCGTTGTGCGTGATAATTCCTAATATGATACCATTAGTACAAAGTGTTTGCCTTAGTATTGTGGTAGCGAAGAATCAACACAGGTTTAGGTCACTGATGTATTTGGGCATAGCCATTTTAAATGTAATAGGTACATGGTTTGTCCTCCATGAATGGGGTATTATAGGTGCCGCTTTTGTGACAGGAATAGCTTTGATTGTAGGTAACGGGTTTGTGATGAATTGGTATTATTGGAAAAAGACAGGATTGATGATTGGCCGTTTTTGGCTTCAGGTGTTGAAGGTTTCTCTGATCCCTGTTGTTTTATGTGTGCTTTTCATCCCCCTTGTTTGTTTATTCGATTTTTATAACGTATGGAATCTTATTGCAGGAATAGTTTTCTTTAGCGTCTTAATGATCATGCTACAGTGGAAGTTTTCGATGAACTCTTATGAAAGAGAACTATGTCGCCAACCTTTTGTTAAGTTGCGTATGGTTAAAGGGCATGATAAGTCATCATGAATAGTCTCTCTTTACTTTTGTAGTGCTGCAAAGCCTTAGCGAAGATAGGAAAAAAGAGTGACAGTTTGTGTCAAATTAGATAAAGATGCAGGACAAATCCAGAATATATATATTCGCGGGGGATTTTTTCATTGAAGTGGAAGTTGACGATACCAGAAAGTACATACATGAGCGTCTTGAAGAATTAGAAGGGAAATATCGAAAAACTGTGTAGCATAATTCATCATTCTCCGACAAGGCAGTATGAAATTTTAAAAATAATAAAATTATGAAGATTCTTGGTATGATTCCAGCGCGTGGAGGTTCTTCGCGCTTTAATAACAAGCCTCTGGCTTTGATTTGTGGTAAACCTATGGTGTATTGGGTGTGGAAACACTCGAAGGAGGTGAGTGTGTTTGACGAAGTGTATGTGGCGACGGATAGTGAAGAAATCAAACAAACCGTAGAGAACTTTGGCGGCAAAGTTATTATGACAAGCAAAGATTGTGAAACGGCTACAGAGCGTTTGTATGAGTGTAGCAAGAAGGTGGAAGCAGATTTATGGGTGATGGTGAATGGTGATGAGCCACTGGTGTTGGCTGATGATATCGTGAAGTGTATTCCATCGAAGATCCCTGCGGATGGTTTCTATGTGAGCAACCTAATGACGGATTTTCAGAATCCTGTTGAGGTGGTTGATCCGACGAACTTGAAGATTGTGACTAACAAGGAGGGTGTTTGTCTGTTTATTAGCCGCGCACCGATTCCTTTTCCAAAGGGAGATATGAATTATGCCTATCAGAAGTTTGTTGGAGTTGGTGCCTTCACCAATGTGGCATTGGAATACTATCATTCCACACCTCGTGGACCAGTCGAAAAAATAGAAGAGAACGACTCTTTCCGCTTTATTGAAAATAGGAAGGATTGTTTTTATATCAATGCTCACTGTAAGACTTTGTCTGTTGATACTCCTAAGGACAGAGTTGCAGTAGAGAAATATATGATTGAACATAATATGGCTGATTGATGGGGACAATTGCAGAGATTGGAATCAAGTGCATGCAAGATGAGGCGCAGGCCATTTTGGACTTGGCTCCTACTCTTGGTGATGATTTTGAACGGGCTGTCGAGTTGATGCTCTGCTGCAAGGGGCGCGTGATTCTCACTGGTGTCGGAAAATCAGGACATATTGCCAGTAAGATTGCGGCGACATTGGCAAGTACAGGTACGCCTTCTTTTTATGTGAATGCATTGGATGCATTTCATGGCGATTTGGGTATGTTTTGTCCAGGTGATGTGGCCGTTGCCATTAGTTATTCGGGTAATACATTTGAACTTACCCGATTGCTTCCTTCGTTGTTGGAGAGAAAGATCCCCATCATTGCGATGACTGGCAAACAAGATTCTCTGCTTGCTCAAAATGCTGTATGTTGGCTCAACATCGGGGTGGAACATGAAGCTTGTCCTCTGAATTTAGCTCCGACCTCCAGTACGACAGCGACTTTAGCATTGGGCGATGCGTTGGCGTGTGCATTGATTGAAAAGAGAAATTTCAAGGCCAGCGATTTTGCCAAATTCCATCCTGGGGGAAGTTTGGGCAAACACTTGTCGAAGGTTGCCGATTATATGACTACCGATAATCTACCCATCGTTTCGCCAGATTCTTTGGTAAGTGACACAATGATTGTGATAAGTAATGGCAAGCATGGCCTGGCTGTTGTTGCAGAAGATGATAAGGTCGTGGGGGTGATAACAGATGGCGATGTGCGTCGTGCCATGCAGCGAGACCGTGATCGTTTTTTCGAGATGAAGGTCGGAGAAATCATGAATTGTGCTCCCAAAACAATCAAATATACAGATCGTCTCTCGAAAGCTGAGAAAATAATGCAAGATTATAAGATTTATGCCCTGATTGTGGTTGATGAGGTGGGTAATGTGAAGGGAATAATCGATAGTATTAGCTGTCTATAATATTAAAGAAAAGATTGTTGAGTGGAGTAAGAATGACGTTCATTAATTCAAATCATCAAATTCATTAGTTAAAACCATAAAATGAGTTAATTGGCTACAGCAACAACGTGGTGAAGGTTGGCTTGTTGTTTGATGTAAGGAATCGAACCCTGAAAGAGTGGAAAATCGCGTGAGTTAACTCAAATCATCAAATGAGTTAACTCAAACGATGAATCGAGTTAATTCAATGTTTTTGAAACGCTCTGATGAACCCTCTCACCGAGGATGAGTTTGTCGGTAAGAAATTACCAGTTAGTCGTAATGAAACCCCTGCTTTGTCGTAATGAAACACTGCGAAAGGTTATCCTCTTCATTCGTGGGCAAAGTTACGACATCTTCCAAAAGTATTGTTGTACTGCGGCGCGTCCCCAAAGAAGTTAAGGTTAGGGTTAACGTTATGGTTAAATAAATCCGTGTG
>CAJOGQ010000035.1 GCA_905234125.1 uncultured Bacteroidaceae bacterium
AGTCCGAGTAAATGAAGGGGTGGAACGGGCATTGTGGAAACTGGCAAAAATGTGCTTTTTTATTGAAAATAAATGGGGGTAAAAGTTTGCACATGTCAGAAATTTTTCGTAACTTTGTAGCGGAAATCAGAAAGGATTCCGAGAGACGGGACGCGGCCACCCGATGCAGTTGGCTCGCAAAACTAATACTACAAAAAACACACAATTATGGCAAATCAACAGATTGCAATGGGGATTAATCTCCGAAAGAACAAGAATGCGCAGAATGCTGGCTACGGCAAGTACTACCCCGAGGTCGACCAGCAGAAGACGCTCTCGCTGAGGGGCTTCGCTCAGCACATGGTGGATCATGGCAGCATCTACGGACGTGCCATCGTGGAGGGCGTGCTGCTTCAGATTGTGGATTGTCTGCCCGAGCTCGTGGCGCAGGGTGTGCCCGTGCAGCTGGGTTCGCTCGGCACCTTCTATCCCACGGCCGAGGCGGCGAAGAACGGGGCGGTGCTGAACATCGGCGCAATGGAGGGCCTCAGCCCTGCCGACGTCATCAAGGCCATCCACATCCGTTTCCTGCCCGACGCGACGAAGCTGGACAACCTCTGTGGCCCGCAGTTCAAGAACCGCTGCTCGCTGGAGTTCCGCAACATCATCGACACGGTGAAGGTGACGGTGAACGGCAAGGAGAAGGCCGTGCAGACCCTCAAGCCTATCGCTACGGCCATCGCCGAGTGGAAAGCAGAGCACGGCGAGAACACCTCGGGCAGCAACGAGGGAGGCAGCACCAATCAGGGCTCCAACAACAACGACGAGGGCAATGATGGCCCTCCACCAGAAGGCGGTGGATTTGGAGGATAAGCTCCCTACACAGAGACATTTAGTCCCTATGCTTGACGCTCGCTACCCCAAGGGGGATGACCCATGCGGGGTGTTAGCTAAAATGAAAAGTGCTGGCTCATGGCGAGTCAGCACCTTTTTTGTATGGTTGAGTGAGTGATTACAGCACCTTGATGAGTTCCACATCGAAGATGAGGGTGGAGAAGGGAGGAATCATGGCTCCTGCACCTCCCTCACCATAGGCGAGCATGTAGGGGATGTAGAAGCGGAATTTGGCTCCTTCTGACATGAGCTGTACACCTTCAGTCCAACCTGCAATGACCTGTTGGAGACCAAAATCAGCTGGGGCATTGCGCTTGTAGCTGGAGTCGAACACAGTGCCATCTAACAGGCGACCTTCATAGTGACAACGTACCGTGTCAGTAGCCTTGGGTTGCTTGCCTGTACCCTCAGTGAGGATTTCATATTGGAGACCGCTCTTGGTGGTGATGATACCTTCTTTCTTGGCATTCTCAACCAAGAACTTGGCACCTTCCTCTTTGGCTGCTTTACCAGCCTCAGCCTTGGCAGCATTCTGCTTCTGTTCCAACTCTTGGAAGAATGCGTTGACAATCTGCTGTCCCTCCTGATGGCTCACCTTCAAGGGGTTTTCTTCAATCACATCCTGAATGGATGCGGCAAAGTCTTCAATCACAAGGCTGCCTTTCAGCCCCATCTGTTTCAGCTGTTGACCGATACCCAGTCCCAGCGCATAACTTAATTTATCCATGTAATTTGTTTGAATTGTTGAAATCGGGTGCAAAGGTAGTGAAAACCGAGCGAAGAATAAAATAAAAACGTTTTATTTTTTCTTTCGAGGTGCATCCTACCTTGGAGCATGGCTCAGCGGTAGTGAAAACCGAGCGAAGAATAAAATTTATTTGGGTTTTTCCTACTTCCCGAAGTTCATATCGTCCACCACATCCTTGTTGTGGATGGTGTCGATATAGAGCCAGTTGCCTGGGATGTAGAAGCGGTAGGTCTCGATGTGCAGGACGAGGATGTGGAGACCTCTGTCATCACACCCCACTTGGAAGTGGAGCATCTTGCCGTCTTCATCTTTAGCAATGGACATTTGCATGAGCTGCATGGTAAATTGGTGAGGGTCATCATTGATTTCTCCGTGTTTGACACACTCGAAGCCCCAGTGGCCATGAACTTTTGAGTAGTGGTTTTTGGTATGGTTGGAGAAGAGATTCCACAGCTCTTCTGCAACCTTTTTTCGTTCCTCTCCCTGCACTGGGATGATGTAGTGGGTGGCATTGATGAGCATGCTGTCGGTCTTTTGCATGCCTCTGGAGAAGGAGACTGCATTGTAATCGTTCTCTCCCATGACAAAGCCCTCATCGATGGTGTATTTTCTGGGTTTCTGCTTCACGTTCTTCTGCTTGGCAATGAAATCGAGCACCAGCTGTTCAGTTTCTTCTGGAGTGGTCTGCTGCTTGTTGGCCACCTTCACTTCTTTGTGGTAGGTCATGTATGTGAAGGTATTGCCATTTTCCGTGGGGTAGCTTTCGTAGTGGAAGAACTCAGGATACCAGCGGTAAGTCTCTGTGAACCCTTCTTTCTCTGCCCATTCGGGGATGGTGTCTTCTGTATGTTTCAAGGCAATGATATACTGGGTGGTGTCTTTGCCATCGATGTGGGTGTCGTATTGATAAGCCTTGACAGCAGTGGGTGTGTACTTCTCCATCAGGGCTTTGACGCTGGTTTTGATGTAGTTGTCGATGACTGCTTCATGTTCGATGATGCTGTCACCCACTTCACGATAATCTTTTTGGGTTCCTTTGACAGAATCGATGGTCACAGAGAAGTCATGCGCCTCTCTGATTTTCTCGGGATTCTGATGGTGGAAATGGCTGGAGTAGTACTCTGAATAGCCAGCAGAGTCGCTGGAGATGGTGTAGCTCGTGTACTCTCCCAAGGTTTGTAAGCCCTCCATGAGTTCCATGAAGTTCTCTGGGGTCTTGAGCGAGGAAGGTGTATTGGGGTTGCATGCCACCAGTGTAAGGAGGATGGATGCATAGAAAATAATCTTTTTCATAATTTATATAATTGGAAGTTAAAGGGGGAGTTAAAATGGGAGTTAAAGGGGGAGTTTAATTGGGAGAAGAAGGGAATGACTGTGCAACTTCATCTACCATTTGGTTGTAGCGGCCTCTCATCACTTTTTCGTAGGATTCAAAACTCTCATGTCTGTAACCTTCGTCCATATTGCAGACGTATGGTTTCTGTTGATGATAGGAGACCATGTGTGGGGTTTCTTTGGGTGGAGTCAGGAAGATGGCCACCACTCCAGCCACACAAGCAGCAGCCAACCAAGGCCAGAGAGTACGGGTGTGGGTCTTCTTCTGATTGACTTCCTCATTCACTCTCTGCATCAGTCGGGCATTGAGGTCAGAAGGCATCTGAGGACGCTCCATCTCATCCATACTGATGGCATCACGAAGGTTCACGTCATGCTGGCGTAATGTGTCGATATTGTCCTCTTTCATGATTGTAATTTTTTGATGATTCTACAAAGTTTTTTTCTTGTTCGGCTCAGTTTTGAGGCGATGGTGGTGGGAATGGATTCGGTGATGAAAGCAATCTCTTTCAGACTCATCTCCTCGTAGTAAAACATGTTGATGATGGCTCTCTCGTCGGGGGGCAGATGCTTCAGGGCTGCCCGTATCAGTTGCACCGTCTCTGGGTCGGGATGTCCCAAGGTCGCCTCCACTTCCGCTTCCGACAGCCTTTCCGCCTCTCCGTCCTGGTCTTCGAAGTAGATGACCTCTTGCCGCTTGTGTCTCAGCCAGGTGATGGCCTCGTTGTAGGCGATGCGTGACACCCATGTCTTGAAGGCCGACTTCTCCTCGTCATACTGGTTTATATGTAGAAAGACCTTCAGAAACACATCCTGATACACCTCCTCGGCATCCTCCACGCTCGGCAACAGCCTCACCACCTGGCTGAAGACATGTCGGCCATATCTTTCAACCATTGTCTGTTGAGCCTTGGGGCTTCGTTCCCTCAGCCCCTCTATCAGATTTGTTTCTATATCTGTCACCATTTTTTCGAGGTCTTCTATTTGTATATACGATGGTAATACATGAAAAATTGCAAGAAGTCATGAAAAAATAAAAAAAATTGTGCAAACGCCCGTAAAAAAGACAGTGGTCTGTGCATCATCGACCACGCCGTTGAGCCAACAAAGAACGCCATCATCGTGGCTCGCCAGCTCATTACTGCTCTGCAGAAGTTGCAGAACGCTTTCTATGACTCGAAGAAAGCCGCTGACTCTGATGAAGCTGTGCGAAGAATCGATGTAATGTAATAGTTAAGAAATCAGAAGAATCTCTTTTTTGTCTTTTTGCGGGCGTTTGCGCCAAGAAGGCACTCGCTTCGAAAGCTGGTACTCATTATCAGGGAGTTATGTTTCTGGCATCAGATTTGTTGAAAGGAAGTGGCGTTCTAATGCAACAAAAACGGGGATATTCTCGTTATTAAATAAAAGAAGAAAAAAAAACAAAATGAAAACAAAGCTTTTGACAATGTTGTTTGCTCTCGTCGCATTGGCGGGACAGGCACAGATTAAATGCCACGTCGTCGGGACTGTTGCCGACGGCGTGGAGCGCCAGACTTTCTACGTCGCACAGCAAGGCACAGCAGACGATGATGACGCGAAATGGACGGAGGTAAACGTTAAGGACGGAAGTTTCTCCCTCGACATCGTAGCTGACACGACGGAGATGTACGAAATGATAGAAGACCATTGGCAGGGCGGGCATTTTGCTCTCTTTCTTGTGGAGAACGACACGGTGCATATCACTATCACACCCGAGGACGATGATGCACGTATAGATGTTATCGCAGGAGGACCCGAGCAAGAGAAGTGGCTGAAGATGCAACGTATGTCCAAAGATCTTTTCGGGCAAGAGGCAGAGGTGATAGATCGCAAACTCGACTCCCTGTATGAGGACGACCTCGTCTATTCCGAGGCGTACAGGCGCTTGCAGGAGGAGCGTGATACGTATGACCGTGCCAATCCCGATAATGTCCACGCCCTTGAAACCATCTACGCTCGAATGAACTCCATGAAGCACGACAAGAGCGCCTATTCGCCCGAGGCTCGCAAATTGATAGAGGCGCATGACTCGCTCCATGCACAGGTTGACGCTTGGACGAAAGCCTATAAAGCCAATCATCCGATGCTCTACGGATTGCTATATTTGGAGGTGAGCTTGCTCTATGCATACGATGATATAAACGAGGCGCGGCCTTATCTTGACGAATACCATCAGCTATACGAAAACCTCTTCCCTGAGCATCCCGTTCACCAACGCATTGCCTTAAAAGAACGCGGGCTTCGCCTGCAACCAGGACAGCCATACTTCGACGATTACGAAGCCGCAACTGCCGACGGAGAGACCGTCAGTGTTGGCTCACTCTATCGTGGAAAGGTGGCCATCATCAACATGTGGGGGTCATGGTGTGGCCCGTGTCGTGCCCATGCCAAGGCACTCATCCCCATCTATGAGAAATACCACAATGCAGGACTGACCGTCGTGGCCATTGCTCGTGAGTGGAGCATGGACTCCTTCCGTCATGCCATGGAGCGTGACCAGTACCCGTGGCCCAGCCTCGTGGACTACCAAGACCGTTACGGTGTCTGGGAGAAACATGCCAACGAGAACGGCTCTGGTAAAATCCTGCTCATCGACCGTGACGGCACTATTCTCTCAACTTCCAGCGATGCAGAGGTGTTGGAACCGATCATCAAGGAGGCTTTGGAGCGTGAATAAAGATTAGGAATAAATAGTTTCTTCTTGGCAACGGGGCTGTGAAGTCTTGTGTTGCTGTTCTAAAAGGTACATACAGAAACAATCATCCCTCTCACCAAGGAGTGGGGAGAGGGATAGAGGAGATGAGGAGGGAAGGATGGTTACTTCTTGATTTCGCTAACAAGCCATTTGATGTATTCATCAGAGACGTTGTCGATTTCATTTTTGTCGTAGATGGTCAGCAGGGTCACGTCAATTTCATCGTTCGGGGTGGTGTTAGATTCTGTTTGACCGCCAATATCGCTCACCAGCACGTTCAGAGTGAGCACACGGGCACCACCGCTTTTACCTTTGCCCTTCGAAGCAATGGTCATGCGAATCTTTCGTACACCACCGCCCAAATCTGTACCCTGCAGGGGATTCTCCTGCAATTCTTTCTGAAAGGTCTCCAGATCATCTATCAGCGAACGATACTTCTTGCTCAATCGCCGAAACTGGCGTTTGAATTCATCGTGAAGATGCAGGGTCACGTTCATATCGCTTTCTCCTCCAACCGCAGTTCTTTGATGAATTCATCAACGGTTTGTAACTTGCGGCCCTCGCGCTGGGATTCCTTCACCTCTTTCAATGCGCGGGTCAATGTTTCCTTTATATACGCCTTTTGCTTGGCAGTCTTGGGATCGTCAGTTTTTGGCTCAATGAGTTTGCTGGCCAGCCACTCGCGTTCCTGCTGCTTTAATGAAAGCCCTTGGATGTACGTCCATAGATTGTTCAGTGCAAATGTCGTCATAATCCTATATATTTTGTTTTCGGCGGCAAAGGTACAAAAATATTTTGAGAATAATCAAATAAAACAAAAAAATATTTATGTAATTATCCAGAAGTGGATGAATGAATTTGCAAAATCAAACTGTATATTCGTGTCATATTCCTGCAAGAAATCTCGATTTCTCGATTCTCGATTGGCGGGCGTTTGCGCGGAAAGCGGGCAAAGCCCTAAATGAAAAATGATAAATGAGAAATGAAGAAAGGGGCGTTGCAAGAATGAAAATTAACTAAAAAGTGGGTATAATCGTTGCTTTTACAATGATTAAGTAATATTTTTGCATTTTATCTTTGTATTTACAATTATTATTTATACATTTGCAGCCGAATTACATAAGACATTGACAATATGTGGACAGAACTCAGTGATACAGCCATATTGAAGAGGCTTGGAGCGGGGCTGAAAGCCTATCGCATAGCAAGAGGGATGAAGCAGCAGGAACTGGCCGCTGAATCAGGTGTTGGTGTGAGCACCATCGCTAAGATTGAGAATGGGCAATCCGTTGCCCTCTCACTACTTGTCAGCGTCATGAGAACACTTGGGTTACTTGAAAACCTCGACCTGCTTGTGCCTGAGCAGAAACCCTCTCCCTTGGAACTATTGAAAATGCAAGGGAAACAAGTTAAACGGGTAAGGACCAAAAAAGAGTAAGAAATGGAAGAAATACCAGTTATACAGATATATTTATGGGGCAACCTTGTGGGAGCCATGTCGTGGGATGATGAAAGGGGGTATGCAGATTTTCAGTTTGATGACCGTTTCCGCAGATCTGGCTTGGACATAGCACCCTTGATGATGCCATTGGCAAGAACCCGTGGTGTCGTCTCGTTCCCCACAAATGCAAGAACGAAGTGTTTCTGCGGCCTTCCTGGTTTGATTGCCGATGCCCTTCCCGATAAGTTTGGTAGCCAGCTCATCACGGAATGGTTCGCCCAACAAGGTAAGACGGAGAGTATGATTACTCCGCTCGACCGTCTGTGCTACGTTGGCAAACGAGCAATGGGAGCCTTGGAGTTTGTGCCCGCTGCAAATGTGGAGGGTGTAAACGAATCGACAGAAATCTTCATTCGAGAACTGATGGCTCTGTCTGAGTCTATCTTCAAGGAGCGAAGCAGGTTTCAGGAACTGATTAGACAGAATGACAAGTCGATTCTCGACATTCTTAAAGTCGGGACATCTGCTGGTGGTGCGAAGCCAAAGGCGATTATTGCCTACAAGGAAGAAACTGGAGAAGTGCGTTCAGGCCAGGTTCCTGCACCAGAAGGATTTTCATATTGGCTGTTAAAGTTCGACGGAGGCACTTATAGTGAACATAATGAGATAACCGATAATCCGCAAGGCATCGGAAACATAGAATATGCCTACTACAAGATGGCTACTGCCTGCGGCATCACCATGTCGGAGTGCCGACTGTTGCCGGAAGGTGACTGCAACCACTTCATGACTCGTCGTTTTGACAGGACATCCTCTGGAGAGAAAATTCACATGCTGACGGCTGCCGGAATCGCCCATTTGGACAGAGACGTGCGCCATTCATACGAAGAACTTTTTGGCGTATTGCGCCGACTGGGGTTGAACTATAAGGACTTCGAGCAGCTGTATCGTCGAATGGTGTTCAATGTCATAGCACGCAACCACGATGACCACACCAAGAATTTTTCTTTCCTCATGGATAAGACTGGTCAATGGTCATTTGCTCCTGCATACGACATCTGCTACTCGTACAACCCTGCTGGACGATGGACAAGCCGTCACCAGCTTTCACTCAACAGTAAGACTGACGATTTTATGCGGGAGGACTTGTTGGCAGTGGCACAGAACATTGGCATACGCGATGCCAACCACATCATTGAAGAGATTCGTTCGTCCGTTGCTTCCTGGCCTGACACAGCAAAAGACTGTGGAGTACGACCAGAGCATATAGAAGCTATCTGCAAGACGCTCCTGCTGAATATTTGAAAATAGTATTGCCCTCCAAAAAAGAAAGATGGAGTAAGAGCTCGGCGTAGCCAACACCTACCCCGATGGAAAAAGTGAAATTTATTTGCGTAGTTTCTTGCGAATCCGTAACTTTGTACCCGAAATTCATCAGACGAATCATGGCAGAAGAATTGACAATCCATGCTGGCTCGAAGGAAGATAAGTACAGCGGGCTGGTGCCACAAGTCAAGGCGGTGGTGGAGGGCGAGTCTGACCTCATCGCAAATATGGCGAACGTGGCGAGCATGCTCCACGAAACTTTCGGATTCTGGTGGACAGGATTCTATCGGGTCAGCTCCCCAACGGGGCTTGTCCTCGGCCCGTTCCAAGGCCCGTTGGCTTGCACGCGCATTCAGAAGGGGAAGGGTGTGTGCGGAACGGCTTGGGAGCGTGGGGAGACGGTCATCGTACCTGACGTGGATGCCTTCCCCGGACACATCGCCTGCTCCAGCCTGAGCCGAAGCGAGATTGTGGTGCCCGTGTGGCGGGGTGGGGAAGTGGTGGCCGTGCTCGACATCGACAGCAAGGATTTGGCCACGTTCGACGAGGTGGACAGGCGGTATCTGGAAGAAATCGTACAATGCATATAAATATCATTATCTATGAGAAAGAAAACTTTTTGGGTGGCACTGACAGTGATGTGCGCTATGACCATCAGCATGAATGGTCAGAATGAGACTCCTCAACAGAAGTATGAACGTCTGGCAAAGGCTGCCGACGCCAACCCGACGGACTGGGAGAAGCAGTTTGAGGCGGGACGGATGTTGATTAACAAGGAAAACGGGCTCTTCGACCAAGTCGGGGCGGGAAAGTATTATGACCGCATCTACCACATCGCGACGGACGTGAACCGCGCTGTGCCTGACTCTGTCTTTATGGAGGCTGCCATGACGCTGATGTTCAATGCCATGAATCATCAGGACACTGAGAACACGCTGTTCTATGGCGACGAGATGAAGCGTTATGCCCGTGTGACGAACAACAAGGAAAGCTTGGCTCCGATGATGGCCAACACGATGGGTGTCATGATGATGATGGCTGCAGAACGTCCGGCAGGGGCTGTCGATAAGCTGAACGAATTGCGCAAGGATTTGGAGAAGCATCAGTTTGCGGGTGTGGAGAACACCGATGTGACGCTGGCGATGGTTTACGAACAGATGTTTGTTGACTATCGGAAGTTTGCGGATGACAAGCTCATGGAGGTCACCGTCGATGGCAAGCCCTACGTGATCCTTGCGATGGGCATCTGGAATGTGGAGATGCCCTTCATGGGGTGGGCTCAGGATGTGGAAGGTGCCAAGCCTATCCTCATGGATGAGGAGGGAAATGTGCATGATGACATTCATGGTCAGATTCTCTTCAACTTCCATTGGAGCGAGAAGGATAAAGCCGTCGTGAAGAGCGAGGACACCAACACCCGTCTCATCACCGTCACTCCCGAACGTCGCCAACAGATGGTTGCGGCTTATAAGGAGTATCTGAAGAAGCAGAAGTAATTTCTGCGGTTATACGGTTATACGGTTAAGATCAAAAAAAGGGAGCCAAGCAGAACGCTTGACTCCCCTTCTTGTTGTGGCCGTATGTGGACGGCTTGCGATGTATGTCTTATCGGATGAAGAGTAATTCGCGATACTTGGGTAGAGGCCAGATGGCATCGTCGACAACGAGTTCGAGCTTGTCGATTTGGCGACGGATGACGTCGAACATCGGGGCGATGGTGTCGTGATAGGCGATGGCCTTCTCGTGTTCGTCCTCAATCTTGTTGGCAACCTTGCGGGCAGCGATGAGCTCCTCCACCTTGGTTTCGATGGTGGCGGTGCGACGGGCGATGTCCTTGATGATCTTGAGGTTGCGGGCGTTGAGCTCGTCGGCCTCCTCGGTGGAGAAGATGTTGCGCATGCGCTCCACGTTGCGGAGGAGTTGGCTCTGGTAGGTTGTAGCGACGGGGATGATGTGGTTCATCGAGAGGTCGCCAAGCACGCGTGCCTCGATCTGAATCTTCTTCGTGTAGGTCTCCCACTTCACCTCGTTGCGGGCTTCGAGCTCCTTCTTGGTCATGACGCCAAGGCTCTCGAACATGGCGATGCTCTCTGGGTCGAGGTAGCGCTCGAAGATGACTGGGCAAGAGGTCTCGGTGTCAAGACCACGCTTGGCAGCTTCTTCCTTCCACTCGTCGCTGTAGCCGTTGCCGTCGAAACGGATGGGCTTGCAGGTCTTGATGTCCTCGCGGAGCACGTCGATGATGGCGTGGAAAGTGGCGCTGTGGCCTGTGCCTTCGAAGTTCTTGCTGATGACAGCGATGCGCTCATCGACACGCTTCTTGAAGTTCACGAGAGCCTCGGCGACGGCGCTGTTGAGCGCGATCATGGCGCTGGCGCAGTTAGCCTCACTACCCACGGCACGGAACTCGAAGCGGTTGCCGGTGAAGGCGAACGGAGAAGTGCGGTTGCGGTCGGTGTTGTCGATGAGGAGCTCAGGAATTTCGGGGATGTCGAGTTTCATGCCCTGCTTGCCATCCATCGTGAAGAGGTCTTCCTTGTCGGCCTTCTCGATGTGGTCGAGCAATTCGCTCAACTGCTTGCCGAGGAAGGAACTGATGATGGCTGGAGGAGCCTCGTTGGCACCAAGACGATGGGCGTTGGTGGCCGACATGATGCTGGCCTTCAGGAGGCCGTTGTGCTTATAGACACCCATGAGGGTCTCGACGATGAACACGGCGAAGCGCAGGTTCTGCTCGGCGGTCTTGCCTGGAGCATGGAGAAGGACACCGTTGTCAGTCGAAAGCGACCAGTTGTTGTGCTTACCGCTACCGTTGATGCCGGCGAAGGGCTTCTCATGGAGCAAAGCGCGGAAGCCATGTTTGCGTGCCACCTTCTTCATCAGCGACATCAGGAGCATATTGTGGTCTACGGCGAGGTTGGTCTCCTCGAAGATAGGAGCCAATTCGAACTGGTTGGGCGCAACCTCGTTGTGACGGGTCTTGCAAGGGATGCCCAACTGCAGGGCTTGGATTTCCAGGTCACGCATGAAGGCAGCCACACGCTCTGGGATAGAGCCGAAGTAGTGGTCGTCCATCTGCTGGTTCTTGGCGGAGTCGTGACCCATGAGCGTGCGGCCCGTCAAGAGCAAGTCTGGGCGAGCGGCATAGAGACCTTCGTCCACGAGGAAGTATTCCTGCTCCCAACCAAGGTTGCTCTGGACTTTTTTCACTGCTGGGTCGAAATAGTGGCAGACCTCGGTGGCGGCCACGTTCACGGCCTTCAGGGCGCGGAGGAGCGGAGCCTTGTAGTCGAGCGATTCACCGCTATAGCTGATGAAAACGGTGGGGATGATGAGCGTGTCGTCGATGATGAATACGGGAGAAGTGGGATCCCAGGCGCTGTAGCCACGGGCCTCGAAGGTCGAACGGATACCACCGCTTGGGAATGAGCTGGCATCAGGCTCCTGCTGAACCAACAGCTTGCCGCTGAACTCCTCGATCATGCCACCTTTGAAATCGTGCTCGATGAATGAGTCGTGCTTCTCGGCAGTACCTTCTGTCAGGGGCTGGAACCAGTGCGTGTAGTGAGTGACGCCGTTCTCCTTGGCCCATTTCATGATGCCGTCAGCAACAGCATTGGCCACGGCACGGTCGAGATGTGCACCGTTGTCAATCACGTCCACCATCTTCTCATAGACGTCCTTCGACAGGTACTTGTACATTTTCTCACGGTTGAAGACATGCTTGCCGAAATAGTCGGAAGGTCTCTCACTCGGTGCTACAACGTCGAGGGGCTTCTTCTTGAAAGCCTCGCCGACAACTTGAAATCTCAATTCGTTTGCCATAATTGTGCTTGTTTTGATGTGAATGAATAATGTATTGTTATGAGTTGATTATTTGCTCAGATAGGCGTTCACGCGCTCGGCAGTTTGCTTGCCCGATGCGATGGCGCGCACCACGAGGCTGGCACCGTTGGCGGCGTCTCCACAGATGAAGACGTTCGCCGGGTACTGAGGATGCTCGGGCTTCAGGAATCCCATGGCGAGCAAGACCAGTTCGGCCTTGATGACCTCGGGCTCGCCGGCCTCGACCATAATGGGTCTGCCGCCCTCTGGGTTGGGCTTCCAGTCGATGGGCTGAACCTTGACGCCGGTCACGTGGCCGTTTTCACCAAGGAATTCGAGGGTGTTGATGTTCCAGCGGCGCACACATCCCTCCTCATGACTGCTCGTCGTCTTCAGGATGACTGGCCAGTTCGGCCACGGCGTGTTGGGGTTGTGGCCAACGGGAGGCTTCGGCATGATTTCAATCTGCGTCACGCTCTTGGCACCCTGTCTGTGCGCTGTTCCGATGCAGTCGGAGCCGGTGTCGCCACCACCAATGACCAGGACGTTCTTCCCTTTGGCCGTGACGCGCTCCTCCTTCGAGAATTCCATGCCGGCCAGGACGCGGTTCTGCTGCGACAGCAGTTCGAGCGCAAGGTGAATGCCCTTCAGTTCCCGTCCGGGAGCTTTCAGGTCGCGTGCCGTGGGCGTACCGGTCGAAAGGACAACGGCATCGTACTCGGTGGAAAGCTGCGATGAAATTGCATCTGGAGAAATGGGACTGCCGTACACAAACTTCACCCCTTCCTTCTCCATCACCTCGATTCTTCTATCGATGACCTTCTTGTTCAGCTTGAAGTTAGGAATACCATACCTCAACAGACCGCCGGCGGCCTCATTCTTCTCATACACAGTCACCTCATAGCCCATATAATTCAAGGTGTTGGCGACAGCGAGACCTGCAGGTCCTGCGCCCACCACGGCGACACGCTTTCCGTTCCTCTTGGGGCTCTCGATGGTCACGTAGCCCTCTTGATAAGCCCTCTCCGCGATGGCGCACTCGTTCTCACGGTTCGTCACAGCCTCGCCCGTGGTCAGATAGAGCACACAGGCTTTCTCGCAGAGCGCCGGACAAATCCTGCCGGTAAATTCTGGGAACGGATTGCTCTTCTTCAGGAGTTTGTAGGCCGTTTCCCACTCGCCACGATAGAGTGCGTCGTTCCATTCGGGGTCTTTGTTGCCCAGCGGACACGCCCAGTGGCAGAAGGGAACACCGCAGTCCATGCAACGACTCGCCTGCTCCTGTCGATCTTTCGTGTTCAATGTCTGTTCGACCTCGCCGAAGTCGTGAACACGGTCGTTCACGGGGCGATAGCCAGCCTCCTTGCGAGGCACAGTCAAAAATGCTTTAGGATTTCCCATATTTTTGTTCTTTTCTTGTTCTATATTTTGGAGTTATCTTCTCGACATCATCAGCATCATCATTTTAATAGTCTCTTTGGATGTCCGCAATCTTCTCGTGCAGTCTTGCCATCTGCTCTTCTTGCAGGACACGCTTGTACTCGATGGGGACAACCTGAATGAAGTCCTCGATGTAGCGGTTCCAGTCGTCGAGCATGCGACCAGCCAAGGCTGAACCCGTGTGGAGGTAATGCTGTCTGATCAATTCGAGCAACTCCTTCCGGCTGACGCTGTCCTCGACGAGGCCAAGCTCCACCATGTCCATGTTGCAGAAATAGTCGAACGTGTGGTTGGGGTCATAGACGTAGGCGACACCACCGCTCATACCTGCGGCGAAGTTTCGGCCTGTCTTTCCGAGGACGACGACGCGACCGCCGGTCATATACTCGCAACAGTGGTCACCAGCACCCTCGATGACGGCGATGGCTCCTGAATTTCGAACGCCGAAACGCTCTCCGACCTTACCGTTCACATACAGCTCGCCGCTCGTGGCACCATAGAGACCCGTGTTGCCCGCGATGATGTTCTCCTCAGCGTGAAAACCTTCGCCCGAACGTGCAGGAGGCAGAATGCTGATGCGACCGCCGGAGAGTCCCTTGCCGAAGTAGTCGTTCGTCTCGCCCTCGAGGCGCAAGTCCAGTCCGCGCACGGCAAACGCACCAAAAGACTGTCCTGCCGAACCCTTGAACTTGATCTTAATGGTGCTCTCGGGCAAGCCTGCCTCGCCATACTTCTTCGCGATGACGCCCGAAAGCATCGTGCCCACAGCACGGTCGGTATTCTTGATGGTGTAGTCGAGGCTCACCTCTTCCTTGTCGTCAATCGTCTTCTGGGCTGCGACGATGATGTCTTCGTCCTTCACGCCACTGACCTTCGTGAACTGACCGCGATCCCAATAGAGAGGCTTGTCGGTCTCGGGACGGTGCAGCAGACGGGCGAAGTCGATGGTCTTCTGCTTGTCGGTGGCATGGTCGGTGTTCACCTCGATGAGCTCGGTGTGGCCGATGATGTCCTTCAGGCTCTTCACGCCGATTTCAGCCAGATATTCCCTCACCTGCTCCGCAAGGAATGTGAAGAAGTTGACGACATACTCTGCCTTGCCTCTGAAACGCTCTCTCAGACGCTCATCCTGCGTCGCCACGCCCACGGGACACGTGTTTGTGTTGCACTTGCGCATCATCACGCATCCGAGCACGATGAGTGGCAGCGTTCCGAACGAGAACTCGTCAGCACCGAGCATAGCCATTAGCACCACGTCCTTGGCGGTCTTCAGTTGGCCGTCGGTCTGCAGGCGAACCTGGTTGCGGAGCCCGTTGATGACCAAAGTCTGCTGCGTCTCGGCCAAACCAATCTCAGGGCTGATGCCGGCAAAGCGCATGGAGCTGGCAGGGCTTGCACCCGTACCGCCCTCAGAGCCGCTGATGACGATGAGGTCGGCCTTGGCCTTGGCCACACCGGCAGCGATGGTTCCCACTCCGCTCTCGGCCACGAGCTTCACGCTGACTGCGGCCGTCGGATTGATATTCTTGAGGTCGAAGATGAGCTGCGCCAGGTCTTCGATACTGTAGATGTCATGATGAGGTGGGGGAGAGATGAGCGAGATGCCGGGGATGGCATTACGCGTCTTGGCGATGATCTTGTTCACCTTGAAGCCAGGCAACTGACCGCCCTCACCGGGCTTCGCACCCTGAGCGACCTTGATCTGAATCTCCTCGGCATTCACGAGGTATTCAGCGGTCACGCCGAAACGGCCTGATGCAATCTGCTTGGTCTTGCTGCTGAGGCTCACGCCATCCACTTCGGTGTGGTAGCGCACATTGTCCTCACCGCCTTCACCTGTGTTGCTTCGAGCACCGAGCTTGTTCATTGCCAAAGCCAAAGCCTCGTGGGCTTCGATGCTCAGCGCACCGAACGACATGGCGCCCGTGACGAAGTGCTTCACGATGCTCTCTACAGGCTCGACCTCGTCGATGGGGGTAGGCTTCGCTGCCTTCTTCCATCCGAAGAAGTCGCGGATGAAGATCGGCTTCTCCTTTTCGTCCACCATCTTCTCCCACTCCTGGAACTTCTTGTACGAACCCAGGCGCGTGGCAATCTGGAGGTTCGCAATCGTTTCCGGGTTCCAAGCGTGGAGGATGCCGTCCTTGCGGTAGGAGAACTGTCCGTTGTTGGGCAGGAACTCGTTGATCTCGGCAGGCTTGAAAGCTTCGTCGTGTAGCGCAATGGCGTCGCGAGCAATGTCCTTCAGACCGATGCCGCCGATGGTGCTGACTTCGGTTCCGAAGTAGCGACGGAGCAGGTCTTCGCTCAAGCCGATGCTCTCGAAGATCTTCGCGCCACGGTAAGAACGAATCGTCGAGATACCCATCTTCGACATAATCTTCTTCAAGCCCTTGTCGACAGCCTTGATATAGTTCTTCTCGGCGGTTGCATACTCCTCCTGAATCTTGTGTTTCTTCACGAGGTCGTCGAGCACGGCGAATGTCATGTACGGACAAATTGCACTGGCACCATAGCCGAGCAACAAGGCTGCGTGCATCACCTCACGAATCTCACCGCTCTCCACAATCAAAGCGGTTTGCACACGTTTCTGCACGCTGATGAGGTAATGATGTACCGCACTCACCGCTAACAGGCTGGGGATGGCAGCACGCTTCTCGTCGATGTCTCTATCGGAGAGGATGATGTAGTTCACGCCTTCGTCCACCGATGCCTCAGCTTCCTTGCAGAGGTCTTCAATGGCCTGACGCAGTCCGCTGGCGCCCTTCTCGATGTCGAACAGCATGGCGAGCTTCTTGGTCTTGAAGCCCTTGTAGCGGATGTTGCAGAGAATGTCCAACTGCGTGTTCGTCAGCACTGGCTGTGGCAGACGAACCATCTTGCAGTTGCTGGCATCGGGGGTCAGGATGTTGGTGCCCACCGCGCCGATGTACTCGGTCAGCGACATCACCAGTTCCTCACGTATCGGGTCGATGGCAGGGTTCGTCACCTGCGCAAACTGCTGACGGAAGTAGTTGAAGAAAATCTGTGGACGGTCACTGATGACTGCCAACGGGGTGTCGTTACCCATTGCTGCCACGGGCTCTTGTCCGGCTGTTGCCATAGGCACAACAGTCTTGTCGATGTCTTCCTGACCGAAACCGAAATTGATGAGCTTGCGCTCGTAGTTCTCCACCGAGTTCTCCACATGGCGTCCACTCTTCAGCTTCTCCAACTGGATGCGGTTTGTCGAGAGCCACTCGCGGTAAGGATATGCTTTTGCCAATTTCTCCTTTATCTCGCCGTCGTAGTAAATCTTACCGTCCTGGGTGTCGATGAGCAGTATCTTTCCGGGCTGCAAACGACCCTTGCTCACCACGTCGCCCGGCTCGAAGTCCATCACGCCGACTTCGCTCGCCACGACCATCATTCCATTCTTTGTTATCGTGTATCGGCTTGGACGCAAACCGTTTCTGTCGAGCATTCCTCCTGCATAGCGTCCGTCGGAGAAGAGTAGGGCGGCAGGTCCATCCCATGGCTCCATCAGAATGGAGTGATATTCATAGAATGCCTTCAGATCTTCCGAAATGGGGTTCTTGTCGTTGAAGCTCTCCGGCACCAGGATCGCCATCGCCTGTGGCAGACTGAGGCCACTCATCATCAGGAACTCGAACACATTGTCGAGGCTGGCGCTGTCGCTCATTCCTTCCTGCACAATCGGACGGATGTCCTTGATGTCACCCAATGCTTCGCTGCTCAGCACGCTCTCACGAGCCTTCATCCATCCTCGGTTGCCACGGATGGTGTTGATTTCTCCGTTGTGCGCTAAGAGACGGAAGGGCTGTGCGAGTTTCCACTTCGGGAAGGTGTTGGTAGAGAAACGTGAGTGAACCAATGCCAGGCCGCTCGTGAAGTATGGACTCGACAAATCGGGGAAATAACGACGCAATTGTCCCGACGTGAGCATTCCTTTATAGATAATGTTCTTACTCGACAGTGAGCAGATATAGAAATCCTCGTTCGTGATGCGATTCTCTATTCGCTTTCTTACCTTATATAATATACGATCGAATGTCTCCACGTGCTCTTCGCTCACTCCCGTGACAAATATTTGCTTGATGTCTGGCTCCACTTCGCGAGCGCCAACGCCTAAGACCTCTGGACATGTGGGCACCGTCCGCATGTGCATCAGCGAGAGTCCTTCGCGCTCAATCTCCTCGATCATCACGCTCAGGATTCCTTCCTGCGCTTTGCGTTCTTTCGGCAGGAACACCAAGCCTGTTCCATAACGTCCCTTCTCAGGTACAGGAATGCCCTGGAGAAGAATGAACTCGTGGGGAATCTGCACCAAAATGCCAGCACCGTCACCCGTTTTGTCGCGAGTTTCCGCGCCACGATGTTCCATGTTTTCCAACACCTTCAGCGCATTGTCCACCAATTCGTGGCTCTTGCCTCCATGAATATTCACAACCATGCCGACGCCACAGGCATCGTGTTCATACGCTTCGCTATATAATCCTTGCTGTTTCATTTCTTTTTTCTGATTATTCTGACTGTTCCGAATATGCTGATTATCCTAAATGTTTAATTCTTTCCAATGCTTGTTCTGTTGCTTCGTGTTGACCGAACGCAGTCAAACGTACATACCCTTCGCCCGCAGGACCAAAGCCCACGCCGGGAGTGCAGACCACTTGTGCCTTGTGGAGCATCTCGTCGAAGAAGCCCCAGGAGGTCATACCTTCGGGCACTCGCACCCACAGATAAGGGGCATCTGTTCCGCCATAGACTTTGAAGCCCATGCCGGTCAGTGCCTCGTGCATCAAGCGGGCATTCTCCATGTAGTAATTGATGGTAGCCTTGATTTGCTTCTTTCCCTCGGATGTGTAGGTGGCTTCCGCAGCGCGCTGACTGAGGTAGCTTGTGCCGTTGAATTTGGTCGATTGGCGACGGTTCCAAACATGATTCAGATTTACGCACAACGACTTCGGCACCACTGTATAGCCACAACGGATGCCGGTGAATCCAGCAGTCTTAGAATACGAATGAAACTCTATGGCGCAAAGATTGGCTCCGGGAATCTCATAGATGCTGTGGGGGATGTCGTCGTTCTGGATGTATGCCTCGTAGGCGGCGTCGTAGAAAATGAGGGCGTCATGTTCGATGGCGTAGTCCACCCAGCGTTTCAGTTGCTGACGTGTCAACGTGGTGCCAGTCGGGTTGTTTGGATAGCAGAGGTAGATGACATCCACATGCTCGGTGGGGAGATCGGGCACGAAACCGTTCTCGGCTGTGCAGGGAAGATAAACGATGTTCGACCACTGGCCGTTGGCACCGAGTTCACCGGCTCTGCCACCCATCACGTTGGAATCGACATAGACGGGATAGACGGGGTCGGTGACGGCGATGCGGATGTCCTTGCTGAGCAGTTCCTGGAAATTGCCAGTGTCGCTCTTGGCGCCGTCGCTGACGAATATTTCGTTGGGTTCAATGTTGATGCCCCGGGCTTGGAAGGCGTTCTCCACGATGGCTTCGCGAAGGAAGTCGTAACCGCGTTCGGGGCCATAGCCACGGAAAGTCGCTCCGCTGGCCATCTCGTCGGTGGCCTTGTGAAGGGCTTCGACCACGGCGGGAGCGAGAGGCTGGGTGACGTCGCCGATGCCGAGGCTGATGACGTTAGCGTCGGGGGTGTCGGCCTTGAAGGCTTTCACCCTTTGGGCAATCTCGGCAAAGAGATAAGCGCCGGGAAGTTTTAGAAAATTTTCATTGATCATATCTTTTGTATTTGTATGTTCAGATTTCGATGTCGCCCTCGAAGACAAATTCGGCGGGGCCTGTCTTGTAGATGTGATTGTCGGATTCGCGCCATTCGATGTCGAGCGTGCCGCCATCCATTTGGATGCGGGTGGTACGACCGGCACGCCCCGTCATGAAGGCTGCAACGGCGGTGGCGCAAGCTCCTGTGCCACAGGCCATCGTGATGCCACTACCACGCTCCCAAACTCGGGTGCGGATGGTGGTTGGGGATGAGGCGTCGGCAGAGGAATTGCCAACTACGGATGCGAACTCGATGTTGCATCGCTCGGGGAAAGCGGGGTGATGCTCGAGGCGGAAGCCTTCTTTGGCGATGTCGATGGCGTCGCCGTCGTTGACGAAGATGACGTAGTGGGGATTGCCCATGGAGACGAAGGTGCCAGCGGGGAGCGCGTATTTGCTGTCCTTGAGGGCGTCGGGGGCGAACTGCTTCGGGTTCTCGAGGATGGGCTCGCCCATGTCGACTGTGACGGAGTCCACCACGCCTTCTGGGGCAAGATGCAGGTTGAGCACCTTGACGCCAGAGAGGGTGAGGAGACGAATTTGTGTTTGTGTAGTAAGTTGTTTGTCGTGTAGATATTTGCCGACGCAACGGCTGGCGTTGCCGCACATCATGGCTTCGGAGCCGTCGGCGTTGTAGATGCGCATGGTGAAGTCCGCTTCAGGAAGTGGCGAGCGTCCGATGAGCACGAGACCGTCGGAGCCGATGCCCTTGTGGCGGTCGCTCCACAAGCGGGCGGCCATCGATGGCACGGCTATATTATATAATAATGTGTCGACGTATATGTAGTCGTTGCCGGCACCGTGCATCTTCGTGAAGTGAATCTTTTGTTTCATTTTGTTACAATTTTTATGTTGTGGCTATCCTTTTTCTGAATGACGGTGCAAAGGTAGTGCATTTTGATAGAATAAACAAGAAAAACGGAGCAAAAGTTTACTATTTTGCCTGATTTTCTTGATTTATGTCGCATTTTTGCAAAATTTCCTTTCAAAATGTTGTGTAACTCGGGAATAGTCCATACCTTTGCAGCGATTTCATTGCAATGGGACAAATAAAGAGTCACAACACAAGTCAAACTAAAACACATTTAAGGTATGAAAAAGATTGAAGCAATTATCCGCAAGACCAAGTTTGAGGAGGTCAAGGAAGCCTTGCTGAGTTCGGACATCGACTGGTTTGAGTACCACAACGTGCATGGCATCGGTCAGAGTCGCCAAGAGAGAATCTATCGTGGCGTTCAGTATTCGACCGATGTGATCGAGCGCGTGGCATTGACCATCGTGTGCCGCGACCAGTTCGTGGATCCGACGGTGAAGGTCATCCTGCGGGTGGCGCATACGGGAGAAATTGGCGACGGACGTATTTTCGTCAGCGATATGATTGACACCTGGAGCATCCGCACGGGCGAGAACGGTGACACCGTTTTGAGAGATAAAAAGTAAAGAAAGTACATGAACTGAAATGGGGTTGCTATAGTTCCGTTTTTGAGTTACAGTACTAACTCGAAAGAGTTACAGTACTAACTATAATATAGTTACTATACTAACTCTAAAACCCCCATAATAGCAACTGTTTTCAAATTAATATTTAGAAAGGGTTTTATCATGAACGAAATAGGATTATCACTCGATACTGTATGGATGCTGTTGGCAGCCATGTTGGTCTTCTGGATGCAACCAGGATTTGCCCTGTGTGAGGCTGGATTCACACGCTCGAAGAACGCGGCGAACATCTTGATGAAGAACTTCGTCGACTTCATGTTCGGCTCCTTGCTGTTCTTCTTCATCGGCTTCGGACTGATGTTCGGAAGCGACATTCTCGGCGGATTCATGGGCTTGCCCAACTGGGGCGACCTGTCTTTCTACGGAGGCGACCTGCCTGTGGAGGGCTTCCTGATCTTCGAGACCGTCTTCTGCGCCACTTCTGCGACAATCGTCTCTGGTGCCATGGCCGAAAGGACGAAGTTCTCAATGTATCTCGTTTATAGTGCTTTCATCTCTCTCATTATTTATCCCGTGGAAGGTCACTGGACTTGGGGCGGCGGATGGCTCTGCAACGACGCTGCTGACTCCTTTATGATGACGACCTTCGGCGACGTGTTCCACGACTTCGCTGGTTCTGCCATCGTCCACTCGGTGGGTGGTGTGCTGGCTCTGATCGGCGCCATCGCTCTCGGTCCCCGTCTCGGCAAGTACAGCAAGGACGGTAAGAGCCGTGCCATCCCTGGCCACAACCTGACGCTCGCCGCACTTGGCGTGTTCATCCTCTGGCTCGGATGGTTCGGTTTCAACCCCGGCTCACAGCTCGCCGCCAGTGGCGAAGTGAACCGCGTGGCCATCTCTCACGTCTTCTTGACCACCAACCTCGCAGCTGTGGCAGGCGGTGTGGCAACGATGTTCGTCACTTGGATCAAGTATAAGAAACCGTCTCTCTCTCTGACGCTCAACGGCATCCTGGCCGGACTCGTGGGCATCACCGCTGGTTGCGACCTCGTTTCGCCCATCGGAGCCGTCATCATCGGCCTCATCTGCGGAACTGTTCTGGTATTCGCCATCGAGTTCATCGACCACAAACTGCACATCGACGACCCAGTCGGCGCCAGCTCTGTGCATGGAGTCTGCGGTATTCTCGGCACGCTGCTGACCGGTCTGCTCAGCACAAGCAACGGAGCTTTCTACGGATTCGGTTGGGGATTCTTTGGAGCAGAACTCTTCGGCATCCTCGTCATCGACCTCTGGGCTGCCGCCTGCGGATTCATCCTCTTCTATGGCATCAAGAAACTGCACGGCCTGCGTGTGGATGCCCGCATCGAGGAGGAAGGTCTCGACATCTACGAGCATGGAGAAAGCTGCTATAACTAAGTGAAAAGTATAATTGAGAAGTGAAATATTTGCGACGATAATAAAAAAGCCGTAACTTTGCAGTCGCATTAAAAAAAATTACAGGTATGAAAAAGATTTTTGTTTTTGGATTGTTGCTCCTCGGAGCGACCGCCGTCAAGGCACAAGAGAAAGTGGAAGTAACCGTTGAAGCGGACGTAGTGAATCAATACATCTGGCGTGGTCAGAAGTTGGGAAACACGGGCTTCCAACCCACGCTCGGTGTCGGATGGAAGGGACTCTCCCTCACGGCTTGGGGCAACACGGGACTGACTGACTCTGGCGACACCCGCGAGTTCGACCTCACGCTCGGTTACACCATCGCCGGCTTCAACATCGGTGTCTGCGACTACTGGTTCAGCGCCGGACTCGATCCCGAAGGCCGATACTTCAAGTACGATGCCCACGGCACCAACCACATCTTCGAAGCCAACATCGGCTACGACTTCGGTCCTGTTGCCTTCCAATGGTACACGAACTTCACCGGCAACGACTACAAACTCAATGGCGACCGTGGCTACAGCTCCTACTTCGAGATCTCGGCTCCGTTCAAACTCGCCACTTGCGACTGGACTGCCACAGCCGGCGCTGTTCCCTTCGGAGCTCAGGCAGTGTACGGCACAGAGGACTTCGCCGTGACCAACCTTTCGCTCCGTTGCACGAAGGACATCAAGATCACGGATTCGTTCAGCATCCCCATCTTCGGAGAAGTCATTGGCAATCCGTGCAGTCAACACGCTTATCTTGTGTTTGGATTAACATTGCGTCCTTAATCCAAACCTGTCTTCCCTCTCCCTCACCCATAGGAGGGAGGGGGAATCTTTCTTTTTATAGATACATATTATATAATCTATAAGCGTTGATACAATGAGGTTCCCCCTCATTGAATATTTTAAGAAAAGTATGAACACAAAGTACATCTTCGTCACTGGCGGTGTGGTTTCCTCCTTAGGCAAGGGAATCATCTCCGCAAGCATCGGCAAACTCTTGCTGGCTCGTGGCTTCAAAGTCACCATCCAGAAGTTCGACCCCTACATCAACATCGACCCGGGCACGCTCAATCCCTACGAGCATGGCGAGTGCTACGTGACCGACGACGGCATGGAAACCGACCTCGACCTCGGACATTATGAGCGTTTCACTGGCATTCGAACCACCCGCAACAACTCCATCACCACCGGCCGAATCTACAAGACCGTCATCGACCGCGAGCGTCATGGCGACTATCTCGGCAAGACGATTCAGGTCGTTCCCCACATCACCGACGAGATCAAGCGCCGGATGCTTCGTGAGGACGTGGACGAGGAGTTGGATTTCGTCATCACTGAGGTTGGTGGAACCATTGGCGACATCGAGAGCGCTCCTTTCATGGAGGCCATTCGTCAGTTGCGCTGGCAGTTGGGGCGTGATGCCGTGTGCGTCCATCTGACGTATGTTCCCTATTTGAAGGCCGCGGACGAACTGAAGACGAAGCCCACCCAGCACTCGGTCAAGGAGCTTCAGGGCATGGGCATCCAGCCCGACATCCTCGTGCTCCGTACTGAGCGGCATCTTGATGATGGTCTGCGCATGAAGGTGGCGTCGTTCTGCAATGTCGATCTCGAGTGTGTGGTGCAGAGCGAGGATATGCTCAGCATCTACGAGGTGCCGGTGAGCATGCAACGCCAGGGACTTGATGCTGACATACTGAGAAAAATAGGAATTCCGGTAGGGGAGACACCGGCGATGAAGTCTTGGCATGACTTCCTGCAGAAACAGCGGAGTGCTACCCGCGAGGTTCATGTGGCGCTGGTCGGCAAGTACGACCTGCAGGACGCTTACAAGAGCATCCGCGAGAGCCTTAATCTGGCCGGTATATATAATAATGTGAAGACGAAGATTCACTTCATCAACAGCGAGGGCATCACCGCCGACAACGTGGCAGAGAAGCTCGACGGAATGGCCGGCATTCTTGTTTGTCCGGGCTTTGGGCAGCGCGGCATCGAGGGCAAGATCATCGCCGCTGAGTATGGCCGCACCCACGATCTGCCTACATTTGGCATTTGTCTCGGCATGCAGATGATGGTCATTGAGTTTGCCCGCAATGTCCTCGGATATAAGGATGCTCATAGCACGGAGATGGCTCCTGACACACAGCATCCCGTCATCGACCTCATGGAGGAGCAGAAGACCATCACGGGTATGGGTGGAACGATGAGGCTCGGCGCTTACGATTGCGCTTTGCGAGAGGGTAGCAAGGTCTATGGCATCTATGGGAAGCCCCATATCCAGGAGCGTCACCGTCATCGCTACGAGTTCAACAACATCTACCTTGACGACTACGAGCAGAAAGGTATGCAGTGCGTCGGGCGTAACCCCGGCAATGACCTTGTCGAGATTGTCGAGATTCCGACTCTGAAATGGTATGTCGGCACGCAGTTCCATCCTGAATATGCGTCCACCGTCATCCACCCGCATCCCCTCTTCATGTCATTTATAAAAGCTTGCATCGATGGAACAACTGAAGCATGAATGTGGCGTGGCGATGATTCGCCTCCTCAAGCCACTTGACTATTACCAGCAGAAGTACGGCACGTGGCGCTACGGCCTGAACAAGCTCTACCTCCTCATGGAGAAACAGCACAACCGCGGGCAGGAGGGAGCCGGCATGGCTTGCGTCAACCTCGATGCCCCGGCTGGTGAGGAATACATGTTCCGCGAGAAAGCCGAGGGGAAGGATGCTATCTCCGAGATATTCCGGAGAATCAATGAGGACGAGAAGGAATTCACCTCCACGACCTCCCAGCCCTTCCATTCCCACTTCGCCGGACAGCTCTACATGGGTCACCTCCGCTACTCCACCACCGGAAAGAGCGGGCTCACCTACGTCCATCCCTTCCTCCGACGCAACAACTGGCGGGCCAAGAACCTCTGCCTCTGCGGAAACTTCAATATGACCAACATCGATGAGGTCTTCCAGTTCCTCACCGCCCAAGGGCAGTCGCCACGCATCTACGGCGACGCCTACATCACCCTCGAGCTGATGGGTCACCGCCTCGACCGCGAGGTGGAGCGTCTCTTTGCCGAGGCCAAAGAGCAGGGGCTCGAGGGTACCGACATCACTGCCTATATAGAGAATCATGTCCAACGTCCTCCGCACCACGATGAGCCACTACGATGGTGGCTACGTTATGTGCGGACTGACCGGCTCTGGCGAGATGTTCGCCGTGCGTGACCCTTGGGGCATCCGCCCCGCCTTCTACTATCAAGATGACGAGGTTGTGGTTGTCGCTTCCGAGCGCCCCGTCATCCAGACCACCTTCGACCTCACCGCCGAAGACATCCACGAACTTCCTGCCGGACAAGCCCTCATCGTCCGCAAGAACGGGGAAGTCCGCAAGGAGCTGATCCTTCCGGCACAGCAACTGAGCGCATGTTCCTTCGAGCGTATTTATTTCAGCCGAGGTTCCGACCGAGACATCTATTTAGAGCGCAAACGTTTGGGTGAGCAACTCACTCCTGCCATCGTCCGAGCCATCGACGGCGACGTGGCTCACACGGTCTTTTCTTATATCCCCAACACTGCCGAAGTCGCTTTCCACGGCATGACCGACGGAGTCCGCCGACTCGACCACGATGTTCGCATTGAGAAAGTTGTGTGGAAAGATATCAAGCTCCGCACCTTCATCAGCGACGGCTCCGAGCGAAACGACCTCGCCGCTCACGTCTATGACATCACCTATGGCTCCCTCACGCCTCACGAGGATAATCTCGTCATCATCGATGACTCCATCGTCCGCGGAACCACTCTGCGCGAGAGCATCTTCAAAATTCTCGACCGTCTCCATCCCCGCAAGATTGTCATGGTCAGCTCTTCTCCCCAGATTCGCTACCCCGACTACTACGGCATCGACATGTCCCATCTCGAGGAGCTTTGCGCCTTCCGCGCCACCATCGAGCTCATCAAGGAGCGGGGCATGCAGCAGCTCATCGCCGAGACCTACCGAAAGTGCAAAGCTGGAGGGCAGAACCACGTTCGCGACATCTACGCTCCTTTCACTGTCGATGAAATCAACCGCAAGATTGTCGAGATGCTCCGTCCCGAAGGCATGCAGACCCCTGTCGAGCTCGTCTTCCAGAGCATCAGGGGGCTCCACCGCGCTTGCCCCAACCATCCAG
Source organism: uncultured Bacteroidaceae bacterium (assembly GCA_905234125.1). GTDB lineage: Bacteria > Bacteroidota > Bacteroidia > Bacteroidales > Bacteroidaceae > Minthosoma. The sequence continues at coordinate 26,533 of CAJOGQ010000035.1, forward strand.
GCGACTGGTACTTCACCGGCCTCTATCCTACGCCAGGCGGAACCCGTCTTTGCAACCAGGCCTTTGTCAACTACGTCGAGCAGGTTCTCCGCTTGCAACTCTGAGATACGACAATTGGATGATTAGACAAGTTCTGCGTGACAATCTTCGCCGAAAACAAACAAAATGCTTGTGAAAACAAGGATTTATTGTCAATTTGTTTGTCGGTTTGGCTGAAAGTTTGTAATTTTGCAACCGATTTCAAAAAATCAAAAACAATTTGATTATATAAACACGAACATAATAGCATAATGACATGTGCGGATTTGTAGGAATACTCAAAATGAAAGGCGATGCCCACCAGAAGCGTGAGCAGGCGTTGAAGATGTCGGCAAGGATTCGGCATCGCGGTCCCGACTGGAGCGGGGTCTATAGCAGTGAGAAGGCGGTGCTGGCGCATGAGCGTCTGGCCATCGTGGACCCGCTTTCGGGCGGTCAGCCCTTGTACTCGAGGGACGGCAAGGTAGTGTTGGCGGTGAACGGCGAGATATACAATCATCAGGAGATTCGTCGCCGGTTTGCTGGGCAGTATGAATTCCAGACGGGTTCGGACTGCGAGGTGATCTTGGCTCTCTATCAGGAGGCGAAGGAGCAGGGACGTCCTATGGAGGAGATGCTGGACGAGCTGAACGGCATCTTCGCTTTTGTGCTTTACGACTCGGCAACGGACGATTTTCTTGTGGCGCGCGACCCCATCGGCGTCATACCTTTATATATAGGGCACGATCAGGGTGGCACCATCTATGTGGCGAGCGAGCTGAAGGCCTTGGAGGGTCAGTGCGAGTATGAGCCATTCTTCCCGGGATGTTATCTGACGGCCGGAATGGAGAAGCCAGGAAGATGGTATAGCCGCGACTGGATGAAGTATGAAGGGATGAAGTGGTCGACGAGCGATCGCAAGGAGGCTGTGCAGCTGGTGAAGGATGGGTTGATGGCGGCGGTGAAACGTCAGCTGATGTCTGATGTGCCGTATGGTGTGCTGCTGTCGGGTGGACTGGATTCGTCGGTGGTGTCGGCCATTGCGAAGCTCTATGCAGCCAAGCGTATCGAGACGAACGACGAGCATGATGCCTGGTGGCCTCGGCTGCACTCGTTCGCCGTGGGTCTGAAAGGGGCTCCTGACTTGGCGAAGGCTCGCGAGGTGGCGGAGCATATCGGCACGGTGCATCATGAAGTGAACTACACGATTCAGGAGGGCTTGGATGCCATCCGCGACGTGATTTACCATATCGAGACTTACGATGTGACGACGATTCGGGCTTCTACGCCGATGTATCTGCTGGCCAGAGTCATCCGTTCGATGGGCATCAAGATGGTGCTGAGTGGTGAAGGCGCAGACGAGATTTTCGGCGGTTATCTGTACTTCCACAAGGCTCCGGATGCGAAGGCTTTCCATGAGGAGACGGTCAGGAAGTTGGGCAAACTGCACTTCTACGACTGTCTGCGGGCGAACAAGTCGCTGATGGCGTGGGGCATCGAGGGCCGTGTGCCGTTCCTCGACAAGGAGTTTCTCGACGTGGCCATGCGCATCAACCCAGTGCTGAAGATGTGTCCGGGCAAGACGATCGAGAAGGGCGTTGTCCGTGAGGGCTTTGCCGACATGCTCCCGGAGAGCATCGCTTGGCGTCAGAAGGAGCAGTTCAGCGACGGCGTGGGCTATTCGTGGATTGACACGCTGAAGAAGATCACGTCCGAATCCGTCAGCGACGAACAGATGGCGCATGCGGCCGAACGGTTCCCCATCAATCCGCCGCTCTGCAAGGAGGAGTACTACTACAGGAGCATCTTCGAGGAGCATTTCCCCAGCGCATCGGCGGCACGGAGCGTGAATCAGGAGGCCTCGGTGGCATGCTCGACGGCCATTGCGCTGGAATGGGACGAAGCTTTCAAGAACATGAACGACCCCAGCGGACGAGCCGTGAAGGGAGTGCATGAGCAAGCATATTAATGATGTTGGAATGACGTGGTGTCGTAATGTTTTTATTACGTCATCACGTCATCACGAAGATAATGATATAACGAAATCAAGGTATTAGATGAAGAGAGAAGCAAGATTGATACTCGACGACGGAACAGAGTTCGTTGGACGCTCGTTCGGCTACGAATGCGACACGGCGGGAGAGGTGGTGTTCAACACGGCCATGACGGGCTATCCGGAGAGCCTGACCGACCCCAGCTATGCGGGTCAGATTCTGGTGACGACTTTTCCGCTGATCGGCAACTACGGTGTGCCGGACACGGGTTTGGGCAGTAATGGTCTGCCCCTTTTTATGGAGAGCGACCGCATCCACGCCAAGGCGCTGGTGGTGGCCGACTATAGCGAACAGTATTCTCATTGGAACGCGAAGGAGTCCTTGGCCTCTTGGCTGAAGCGTGAGCACATCCCCGCCATCACCGGCATCGACACTCGACGGCTCACCATGCTGTTGAGAGAGCACGGTGTGATGATGGGTCGCGTGGTGATCGGCGATAGTGCCGTTTGTTGCGACTCAGTCGCAACAGATGGAACTACAGCCCCCACCGAGGATTACGGTTCTGTGAACTGGGTGGAGCAGGTGAGCTGCAAGGAAGTTATCACCTATCAGCCCATTGGTGACAAGAAGCATCGTGTGGTTTTGGTTGACTGCGGTGTGAAGGCCAACATCATCCGCTGCCTTATCAAGCGTGGCATCGAAGTGGTTCGTGTGCCTTGGGACTATGATTTCAACAGCTTGGACTTCGACGGCCTCTTCTTGGCCAATGGCCCTGGCGATCCGGAACAATGTCTGAAGACGGTCAATCATATCAAGACTTTTCTGAATGGCTCTGTGCGGCCATGCATGGGCATTTGCTTGGGCAACCAACTTCTGGCTCGTGCCGCCGGTGCTAAGACCTATAAACTAAAGTACGGTCATCGTTCGCACAACCAGCCAGTGCAGCGAGTGGGCTCTATCCAATGCTTCATCACCTCGCAGAACCACGGCTATGCGGTGGACGCATCGACCCTTCCCGCTGATTGGGAACCGCTGTTCGTCAACATGAACGACGGCTCGAACGAGGGCATCCGCCACAAGACGAACCCTTGGATGTCGGCGCAGTTCCATCCCGAAGCCTGCTCTGGCCCCGTGGACACCGAGTTCCTGTTCGATGAATTTGTTGCGATGTTAGATAATAAGGAGCAAGGAGCAAGGAGCAAGGAACAAGAGGAATCTCTCGCCTCTTGCCCCTCTCCCCTTGCCCCTATCTCAAAAGTCCTCATCCTCGGTTCTGGAGCCCTGAAGATTGGTCAGGCTGGCGAGTTCGATTATAGCGGTGCGCAGGCGCTGAAGGCGCTGAAGGAGGAGGGCATCAAATCCGTGCTCATCAATCCAAATGTTGCCACGGTGCAGACTTCCCAAGGCGTGGCCGACACGGTCTATTTCCAGCCCGTGCAGGCCGACTTCGTGGAGCGCGTCATCGAGAAGGAACGTCCCGATGGCATCTTGCTCTCCTTTGGCGGACAGACGGCGCTGAACTGTGGTGTGGAGCTCTACGAACGTGGTGTTCTGGAGAAATATGGTGTCCGAGTGCTCGGCACACCTGTTCAGGCCATCATCGACACCGAAGACCGCGACCTCTTCGTGAAGCGTCTCGATGAAATCGGCGTGAAGACCATCAAGAGCCATGCCTGCTCGACGGTCGAGGAGGTGCAGAAGGCTGCGTATGAGCTCGGTTTCCCCGTCATCCTGCGTGCCGCATACGCGCTCGGCGGTCTCGGTTCCGGCTTCTGCGACAACGAAGAACAGCTTCTGGCGCAGGCTGAGGAAGCCTTCTCGTTCTCTCCGCAAGTCTTGGTGGAGAAGTCGCTGAAGGGTTGGAAGGAGATTGAGTATGAGGTGGTGCGCGACCGCTACGACAACTGCATCACGGTCTGCAACATGGAGAACTTCGACCCGCTCGGCATCCATACAGGCGAGAGCATCGTGGTGGCTCCCTCGCAGACGCTCACCAACTCTGAATACCACAAGCTCCGTGCCCTCGCCATCAAGATCATCCGCCACATCGGCATCGTCGGCGAGTGCAACGTGCAGTATGCGCTCGACCCTGAGTCGGAGGACTATCGTGTCATCGAAGTCAACGCCCGTCTCTCGCGTTCCTCGGCATTGGCATCGAAGGCGACGGGCTATCCCTTGGCTTTCGTCGCTGCCAAACTCGGTCTCGGCTACGGGCTCTTCGAACTGAAGAACTCGGTGACCAAGACCACCAGCGCCTTCTTCGAGCCGGCTCTCGACTATGCGGTCGTGAAGATTCCTCGTTGGGATTTGACCAAGTTCCACGGCGTGAAGCGGCAGCTTGGCTCGTCGATGAAGTCGGTGGGCGAAGTGATGGCCATCGGTCGCACTTTCGAGGAAGCCATCCAGAAGGGTCTGCGCATGATAGGGCAGGGCATGCATGGCTTTGTGGACAACCACGAAATCAAGATTCCTGACATCGCGACAGCCCTCCATGAGCCGACCGACACGCGCATCTTTGCCATTGCGAAAGCCATGCAGTTGGGCTACGGCATCGAGCAGATTCATGACCTGACGAAGATTGACCGCTGGTTCCTCCAGAAGTTGAAGCACATCGTCCGCATCAACGAGCGGCTGAAAGAGTTCGTGCATTTCTCGGACATGATTGAATATATGGACGCGACGGAACTGCTGGAATACATCGAGGCTCCTGAGTTTGCTGAGTTGCTGCACGAAGCCAAAGTCTATGGCTTCTCTGACTTCCAGATTGCCCGTGCCATCGGTCTTGAGGCTGACATGAACATGGAAGAGGCTGGACTGATCGTCCGTAAGTGGCGCAAGGAACTCGGCATCGTGCCCCTCGTCAACCAAATTGACACCCTCGCTGCCGAATATCCTGCCCAGACAAACTATCTGTATTTGTCGTACGTGTAAATTGGTGCTGACCAACTTCCCAATCGTTGCTGACCAGCTTCCCAATTGGTACTGACCAGCTTCCCAATTGGTACTGACCAGTTTCCCAATTGGTGCTGACCAGCTTCCCAATCGGTGCAGACCAATAAAGAATCCCTCGTGCTATCATCGCTGACAGCACGAGGGATATGTGTACTTTGTTTAACTAATCTTACTTGATTTACTAACTCGAGTGTTACTGGAGTCGGAAAGTAATAGGAAGCGTGTATTTCATTCTGACTAACTCGCCACCTTGCTTGGCAGGTACCCATTTAGGCATGTCTTTGACCGCTCGGACTGCCTCATCTTCAAGTGCCTTCCTGCATGCTTCATACTTGTCGGGAGTGGTTGGTACTTCCTCACCCTTCTCCATCTTCTCCTTGGCATTTTTTGCAAGAGTGGTAACCGTTATACCTTCAGAGTCCGTTGCGCTATTATGGACCACATTGACGTTGCTGAGTGAGCCATCTTTCTCGATGATGAACTGTACAATCATGCGGCCTTGTATGCCATTCTCTGCAGCCTCTTTAGGATAGCGTACGTTGGTAGCAATGTATTGCATCATCGCTGTTTGGCCACCAGGGTACTGCGCTGGTTCTTCACATGTGTCCAAAGCATCTGGAACATTCATCATGCGGACGGCATCAGCATCCAATTGAAGCGTTTTCACCTTCTTTCCATTGATGTAGTAGGAGCCGTCCTCGCCCCTCTCCATTCCGGGAAGTTTCTTGAGAATTTCCAGGCTTTCTGGTTTCACTTTAATCTCAATGACCCCATTCTTGCCCTTGTCACCATAGATGGCTGTGGCTGCTCCGTCTTTGAGGACGGTGACGCTTTGAACGTCTTCAGGCTTAATGTTGAGAACCTTGGCGATAGTTTCATCATTGAGTGTTTTATAATCGGCAGGGAACTTGATCTCAATGCCGTTGACGAGAATCAGTGGCTCATCATTCTCCGGAGCTGTTGCTGCTTGGGTGTGGATGACAATGATGCCATGCTTGTCCTTGTAGTCGTACTTGGCTGTTCCGTTGGCGGTCTTCAGCATTTCGAACTTTGAATTGGCCAACAGGGTCTTGTAGTTTCTCAGTTCGGCCTCAGTGGCTTGGCGTCCATCGATGAACACATATTCAGCGGTGCATTCGAAATAGCCGTCGGCAGGCTTGCCTTCGTGCGTGAAGCTTAGGATTCTGCCATACTGGTCAGCGACGGGGTGGATGGCGAAGGGCTTCTCATTAGGCATCTCAGACATTTCGGTCTGGGTAGCTTCTGGGACGAGGATGGTCTCCTTCACTTCGTTGAGGGCAGGCACAGTTGTCTTTTCCAACGTCTTTACCATGTCCTCCACGGGGTCGGTCTCAATGGGGGTGGCGAAAACACTGATGGTGAGTGCTGCCACGGGGATGGCGCAGAGTGCTTTGAGCATGAGCCATCGGTTGGATTTCTTTTGGTACATCATAATGATACGTTTTTTGAGTGAGCCGTGATTGAGATTGTTGGTGAAAGGCTGCAGACGGTCGCCGACAACTTTGGTCACGAGAAGTTGTTGATATGATTTTGCATCGATGCCTTGATTGATGACCGCCTGGTCTGCCTCGTACTCATGCACGGCCTTCAGGTCGCGGCTGAGGAACCAGATGAAGGGGCTGAACCACTGGAGGGTCTTGACGCCTTGCAGCAGCAGGAGGTCGTAGGTGTGTCCCAGACGGATATGTTCCTGTTCGTGGGTGAGGATATAGGGTCGGTTCTCTTCATAGTCCTTCACGCTCATCACGATATAGTGGAAGATGCTGAAGGGGGGCATGTCCTGATTGTGCAGGATGATGGTGTTGCCCTGCGAGTCCGAGTGCCGCACGCCGTTGCGCAGGAATCTGGAGAGCGAGAAAGTCTGCACGAGGGTGACGATGAGCATGACGGAGATGCCTGCCATGTAGAGCCACGAGATCAGCTGAATCCAAGTGAAGTGTGTGCCTCCTTGGGGTCGGACGGTGACCTCCATGCTGTCCTGCTCGATGTAGTTCTGCATCAGATACACCTCTTCGTTCAGAGCCGTCGGATGCGAGGTGGTGAAGTGGAACATCGGCAGGATGAGCGACACCAGCATGATGCCCACCAGCATGCAGCGGTTGAACCGATGGAATGTCTCTTTGCTCAGGAACACGAAGAAACAGCTATACAGGAGCGCCATCGTGATGGCTGATTTGAGGATGTAGAGAATCATGTGACTTACTTTTTACTATATTACTATTTACTTCTTAATCATTTCCATGATTTCCTGCAAGTCCTCCTCCGACACCTCCTCATGTTGGGCGAAGAAGGAGAGCATGGATTTGAAGGAACCCGCAAAGAAGGTGCTCTTCACCTCCTTCATCACACGGTTGGTGTACGCCTCTCTGGTGATGAGCGGAGCAAACACAAAAGTCTTTCCACCTCCTTCCAACTTGCGCGGATGGATGAAACTTTTGTTCGTCAGAATCTTCAGAAACGTGGCGATGGTGGAGTAGGCGGGTTTCGGCTCAGGATACTGCTCAATGATTTGATGCGTGGTGAGTCCTGCCTTGGGCGCGTTCCAGAGCACGTCCATGATGGCCTTGGTCAATTGTCTTTCTTCGTCGTTGCGTTTCATTTCTTATCTAATTATTTAGATTATTTATTTAATGCTTTAGATTTTCTGCGGCAAAGGTAATCTAAAGTTTTAGATAATGCCAAATATTTCATCAAAAAAATGCACCCACGACCAAAACTTTAACGTTTTTTGTTAGATATTCCATCCCTTTTATTAGATATTAAGAATCCTTTGCCCGAAAACGATCCTTTTTTGAGCTACCGGCTCATCGCCGTTGATGTTCGGCCTCAACGCCTTTGAGGCTCCGGCTCAATATCTCTTACCCTCTCCCCCTCGCTCGGAGGAACTTCTTCTATTTTCGCTGCAAAGTTACGACATGCGGAGGGCGTTTTCCAAATTTTTCGGGGAATAGGGTGGAAAATGCACGATTTCGTGATGAAAAAGTCCCCCGACCCCAAAGGGGGAGGGCTGACGCGATGTTTGCCTGATTTTGTTTACCCCCAAACGAAACATCCCGTCCCGACTCAAATGACTCAGAATTCAGAATTCAGTTTTCTCATGAGCAGGTAAAATGTGGTCTAAAAATTTTATTATTATATTAATATAATAATAACGATTTTTCCCAAACATTTACACCATTCCCTATAAAACTGAATTTCTGAATTCTGAGTCACTGAGTCATTGTTGTGTGGATGGGAAGACTCCCTAAAACAGGGGGCTCATCAACAAAACCACCGCCCCGATTCGGGGCAGTGCTTTGCGTTGTCCAGAGTGACGATTCGCCATTCATGGTAAGTAATGTCGTGAAAAATGATGCCCAAATCAGCTTTTGACGGGGCTTTCCACGTTTTATTTGTTTATTTGAAATAAAATTCGTATCTTTGCAAACAAATAGAAAATCCCGAAAAGCGACCGATTTTAATCTAAAACCGACTCAACCCTCCTGTCAGAATTGTTCCAGAATCCGGATTCTCTCTTCCGTGCTCGGGTGTGTGCTGAAGAGCGACTGCATCTTGTCGAAGAAACTTTGCTTGAGCTTCTTGGGGTGGATGATATAGAGCTGGGCAATGTCCTCGCGGTCGATGTGGCCAAGTCCTGGAGCCGAAGAGATCTTGCGCAGGGCAGAAGCGAGGGCTTGCGGATTGCGTGTCAGTTCGTCACCCCCGAACGTCGCCAACAGTTGATTGAGGCATACAAGAAATATTTGAAGAAGTAAAGGGGAATGAAAGAAAAATGAAAAATTTGCTACCGCAGCAGTAAGTCAACAGTTGACTAACACTTGCGGTAGCAAATTTTTTACATTTTCACAATTTCACATTTCACTTCTCTTTCCGATACTCCAACTTTCCGTTGATGTAGCTCTTCAGCTTTCGCCATTCTCTGGGTATCCAGATTTCACCCTTCGAGGTGAGGAAGAGAATGTGGTAGCCAGCATCATCGAGCGTCCATTTGAGGAAGTATTCATCACTATCCTCATAGCTTATCCCATGGAGCAGGTCGGCAGGGTTCATGACAGGGATGCGTTTGCTGAAATCATATTCGTATGGCTGTTCAGGATGGCTGTTGATGTAGTTGTATGATATCGAGTCCAGCTGTTTGTACAAGGCCTCAGCCTCTTTCTTGTACTCATTCGGGATGAAATAGTAGGTGCCTGTTGTCAAGCCCGTGTGACTGTTGTCGCCATACATGCTTTGTCGCGTGGTCTTCTGGCTGAGATTACCATGCACGACGTCGTCGTCAAATCCCTTGTCGTGTCGCCAATAGACGGGATAGGTCTTCACGCCCTTCAGCTTCTTCACAGGTTTCAGAACTGGCTGAATCAATGCCTCGAAAGCAGCAATGTCAAAGGGTTTCATATCGTCGTACGCAATGCCGTTGGATTCATCGCACCAATGTATGTAGGTGCCTAACATGACGTCGCCCTGATGGTTGAATTCGTGAGATTTGTAATAGTCGAAACTGGCCACTTCGCGGGCATTGGAGAAATACACATTATTCTTAATACGCGTGGAATGGATCGAGTCATCGTTCTGACGGAATGCCAACGAATACTTGATGGTGTCAGCGTCCTCCTTGTGGTACTCATACATATAACTCTCCGAAGCCTGCTTGCCCAACAATGCGAAGGTGACACGGATGGAATCAATGGTCTGCTCCAACTTCTTCACGCGCTCGGTTCTGATGCTGTCATGCTTACTGAGCACCATCTGCCTTACCTCCTCGCTTGGGGCTTGTACAAAACTGGGTGCGAACGTGTTCTCTGAGAAAAATACTTGGTAGGTGTGTCTGACACCTTCTTTTCCTTTGGAGTTCGACTGTGTGTGTTTGACGTTATAGCCCTGCTGATGGAGATAGTCCTCCAACTGGCGGAGTTTTTCATTGGGTTGCTGTCCCTGTGCTGTCAGGCACAATGCCACCAACAGCACGCATGTGAATAGTTTTTTCATTGTTCTGCTATTTTAATGTGATGAGTATTTATTCTGTCACCATGGCCAGTGCCACCTCTTGTTGTAGGCGTTCTCCGCGTGAGCGGATGTCCTGCATCTGATTCATGACGAAGGCATACGGGTCTTCGATCATTGGGTCATACACTGGCTCTTCCACCACAGCCATCAGTTCTTCCTCTACGGGGGCGGCAGGCAGTTCCTGAACCTTCTCTTTTTCCTCCACAACCTCTTGCCGCTTTGCCACTTTTGCCACCACTTTCTTCTGGGGCGCCGCCTGCTGCACAGGTTTCGGCTCTTCCACCACTGCCACCGTCTTCTGTTCCACCACTTCTGGATTCTTCACCGTGATGGTCTGCTTCGGTGGGTTTTGCTTCCCCACGACTGATTGCGGTATCTCTTCTGACTTCTGCCAGAAATGGAGTGTCAACAGCAGCAGGATGCTGGCAGCCACACCTGAAACTACGTACAACCAGATGCGATGTTTGGGCTTCACGTCCGACTGTTCCATGCGTTGCATCAATCGGGCATTCAAATCGCTGGGCATTGATGGCTGGCGTTGTTCACGTCGGCTGATGGCCTCGCGCAAGATGTTGTCGCGCTCCAGCAGGGTATTCATATCTTTCTCGTTCATAGTGTCAAAGTTTTTGTGTGATTTTGTATAGTTTCTTTCTGATTCGGCAGAGTTGAGAAGCAACGGTTGTGGGAATGGAATCCGTGATGTAGGCAATCTCCTTCATGCTCAGATGGTCGAAATAGAACATCGTCAATAGGCTCTGTTCATGGGGAGGCAGCTGCTCCAATGCCTGTTCCATGCGTTCGATGTTGTGCTCATCTTGTTGCGCATCAATTTCATCCTCCACATCCTCCAAGTCTCCATTGTGTTCATCTATATAGACCCACATCGGCTTCTTCTTCTTTCGCACAAAGTTCAGCGACTCGTTGTAGGCGATGCGTCCCAGCCATGTAGCCAGCGATGCCTGGCTTTCATCGAAGGTGCCGATGCTGCGGAAGGCCTTGACGAACACGTCTTGATAGACCTCTTCGGCATCCTCTCTTCGCTCCACAATTCTTGCCACCAAGCGGAACACCATCTGCCCGTAGCACGTCAGCAGCTGTTCTTGTGCCGTTCGCTTTTGCTTGAGCAAGTCTGGAATGAGGTTGTTGATTTCTTTCTTCATCTTGTTTGTTTTCTACTCGAATATACACACTAAACAGCAAAACATTGCAAGAATCTTGAACTTTTTTAAAAAAATAAGAGTGAAAAATCTAAGTTCCTCCATCCGGATGGCAGGTAAAATAGATTTTTCACTCTTCACTTTTCACATTTTCACATCAATTCGTTACAAGAACAAATTGTTTTGTTGCGGCAGGCCGCCGAAGAAAAAATATAAAAAAACAAATAAAAATAGAGAAAAATAGAAATCTGATAAATCTTCCAAATCTTTCAAATCTACCGCGCAGCGGTGTAGTAGAAAAAAACTACGCCGATAAATCGGCAGATTAAAGGATTTGGAAGATTTTGTAGAGATATATTTTTACTTGTTTTTCCCTATTTTTCCCTATTTTTCTTTCGGCGGCTTGCCGCAACCTCTTTTCTCGGTTTAGAATTGTTCCAGAATCCGGATTCTCTCTTCGGTGCTGGGGTGTGTGCTGAAGAGGGATTGGAGTTTATCGAAGAAATTCTGTTTGATTTTCTTGGGATGGATGATGTAGAGCTGGGCAATGTCCTCGCGGTCGATGTGCCCGAGTCCAGGAGCCGACGAAATCTTGCGCAGAGCTGAGGCGAGAGCCAGCGGATTGCGGGTCAGTTCGGCTCCACCAGCATCGGCCATGAACTCCCGTTTGCGCGAGATGGCGAAGCGGGTCAGCATGGTCAGGAAATAGGCGATGGCGGCACAGATGATGGCAGCCACAATGACCACTATGATGGCAACACCGCCTTTGCCGTTGTTCGAACGGCGGCTGGAACCTCCACTCCAAAGGAAGGCACGCAGCACGCCCCGTGTCAGGACGGTGAGCACCGTGGAGAGGATGCCCACAAAGACGATGCTCACGATGAGCACGCGGGTGTCGCGATTGCGGATGTGGGTCAGTTCGTGGGCAATCACTCCTTCCAGCTCGGCGTCGTCCAAGTAGTCGATGATGCCCCTCGTCAGCGTGATGGCATAGCTCTTTTGGTTGATGCCCGAAGCGAAGGCGTTGAGCTGCGGGTCTTCGATGATGTTCACCTTCGGCATCGTCATGCCACAGCTCATGCAGAGGTTCTCCACCAGGTTATACACCCTCGGATTCTCCTTGCGCTCCAGCGGCTTCGACCCCGTGGCATGCTGAATCATCTGCGAGTTGAACGCATAGGCGATGCCTAACCAGATGGCCACGATGATGGTGACCCAAGGTGCCCAGCTGAGCCACATGCCGTTGACGAGGCTGGTGTCGAAGTAGTAGGTCTCCTGTCCGTATGCGTCGGGGGTGCTCTCCATTCCGAAGATGCAGCAGAACACCCATAGCATGCCGAGGATGATGCACGGGAACATCAGGAGCAGCACAATGCTGTTCCAGTTGTTCCGTGCTATTTGAGTCTGTATGCCGACGTACTGCATTCTTCTTTAGAACTTGATCTCGGGTGCTTTCTCCACATTGGCACGCTCAGATGCCTCAATCTCGTACATGGCCTCTTTGTGGAAACCAAACATGCCAGCGAGAAGATTGGCGGGGAAAGACTGAACAGCGTTGTTCAGCTCGCGAGTGGCAGAGTTGAAGAAGCGACGAACGGCAGCCAGCTTGTTCTCGATGTCGGCGAGCTCGCCCTGCAGCTGGAGGAAGTTCTGGTTGGCCTTCAGGTCAGGATAAGCCTCGACCTGCACTTTCAGACCTGCCAGAGCAGAGGTCAGCATGTTGTCGGCCTTGATCTTTTCGTCGATGGTGTTGGCGTTCATCGAAGCTGAACGGGCAGCGGTGATGGACTCCAGAAGACCCTTCTCATGCTCAGCATAGCCCTTCACGGTGGCCACCAACTGAGGAACGAGGTCGAAACGCTGTTTCAGCTGAACGTCGATGTCAGCAAAAGCGTTCTCACGATTGTTACGAAGTTTCACGAGGTTGTTGTACATGCCGATGACGAAAACAACAATCACGGCAATGACCGCAATGATAATGATAGTGGTAACCATAATTTTGAATAGTTTTTAGTGGTTTGTTGATGTTATTTTAATAAATGTGGTGCAAAGGTAGGGACTCTTCACCAACCCACCAAATTTCTTGTCTTATTTTTTCTTAATTGCCCCCTTTTGTGTCCTTTTGGACATTTATATATGAAAAAGGAAAAGAAAACTCATCACTCATCGCTCTTAACTTTCATTTTTTTCGTACCTTTGCACCCCAAATAGCGAATTGTAAATTGTACATTGTCAAATTGTAAATCGATATGATGACAGCAAAAGAGATACGTGAGTCTTTCAAGAAGTTCTTTGAAAGCAAGGAGCATCTGATTGTGCCGTCGGCTCCGATGGTCGTGAAGGACGACCCGACGCTGATGTTCACCAATGCAGGTATGAATCAGTTTAAGGACATCATTCTGGGCAATGCCACGCCCAAGTGTCGCCGTCAGGCCGACTCGCAGAAGTGTCTGCGTGTGAGCGGAAAGCACAACGACCTGGAGGAGGTGGGTCATGACACCTACCACCACACGATGTTCGAGATGTTGGGCAACTGGTCGTTTGGCGACTATTTCAAGAAGGAGGCCATCTCGTGGGCATGGGAGTACATCGTCGATGTGCTGAAGATTGACCCCAAAGACCTCTACGCCACCGTGTTCGAGGGCAGTCCCGAGGAGGGTCTTTCCCGCGACGATGAGGCGGCTGGCATCTGGGAGCAGTTCCTGCCCAAAGACCATATCATCAACGGCAACAAGCACGACAACTTCTGGGAGATGGGCGACACGGGGCCTTGCGGTCCTTGCTCTGAGATTCATGTGGACAGCCGCTCTGAGGAGGAGAAGGCCAAAGTGCCTGGACGGGAACTTGTGAATAAAGACCACCCACAGGTGATTGAGATTTGGAACCTTGTGTTCATGCAGTACAACCGCAAGGCTGATGGCTCGCTGGAGGGTCTGCCAGCCAAGGTGATTGACACGGGCATGGGCTTCGAGCGTCTGGTGCGCACCCTGCAGGGCAAGACTTCCAACTACGATACGGATGTGTTCCAGCCCCTCATCAAGGTTTTGGGCGACTTGGCTGGTTGCCAATATGGAGAGGACGAGAAGAAGGACATCGCCATGCGTGTGGTGGTTGACCACCTGCGTGCCATCGCCTTCGCCATTGCCGATGGTCAGTTGCCATCGAACGCCAAGGCTGGTTATGTGATCCGTCGCATCTTGCGTCGTGCCGTGCGTTATGGCTACACGTTCTTGGGTCAGAAGGAGGCCTTCATCTATAAGCTCGTGCCGACACTCGTGGACGAGATGGGCGATGCTTTCCCAGAGATTGCCGCTCAGCAGAAGCTCGTGATGAAGGTGATGCAGGAGGAGGAGAGTTCGTTCCTCCGTACCCTCGAGAACGGCATCAAACTGTTGCAGGGCGTCATTGACGAGACCAAGGCCGCTGGCAAGACTGAGATTGCGGGCGACAAGGCATTCACGCTCTTCGACACTTTCGGATTCCCACTTGACCTGACCGAACTCATCTGTCGTGAGCAGGGGCTCACCGTCGATGAAAAGGGTTTCGATGTTTGTATGCAGGAGCAGAAGAACCGTGCCCGCAATGCTGCCGAAGTGAAGTTGGGTGACTGGGTTGTCCTCAGCGAGACAGAAAGCGAGTTTGTGGGTTATGACTATACGGAATATCCAGCCCACATTATTAAATATAGAGAGGTGCAGCAGAAGAAGCGTACGGCATACGAGGTCATCCTCGACAAGACTCCCTTCTATGGAGAAATGGGTGGTGAGGTCGGTGACCAGGGTGTGCTCGTGAGCGAGAACGAGGAAATCAAGGTACTCGACACGAAGAAGGAGAATGGTCTTTCCATCCATATCGTGGACAAGTTGCCTGAAGACCCATCGGCTGAGTTCATGGCTTGTGTGGATGTGGATGTGCGTCATGCTATTGAGGCTAACCACACTTGTACCCACTTGCTCGATGAGGCGCTGCGTGAGGTGCTGGGCACCCATGTGGAACAGAAGGGTTCATTGGTGACTGCTGACGGTCTGCGTTTCGACTTCTCTCACTTCGAGAAGGTCACTCCAGAGCAACTGCGTGAAGTGGAGCATATTGTCAATGCGAAGATTCGTGAGGACATCCCTCTGAAGGAATACCGTGACTATCCCATTGAGGAAGCCAAGAAACTGGGTGCCATCGCTCTCTTTGGCGAGAAGTATGGCGACAAGGTGCGTGTGGTGCAGTTCGGCACCAGCGTTGAGTTCTGTGGTGGTTGCCACGCTCAGAGCACAGGTCGTCTGGGCATGATGAAGATTGTGAGCGAGAGCAGCATTGCCGCTGGTGTGCGTCGTATTGAGGCCATCACAGGTAAGGCTGTGGAAGATACGCTCGACAAGATGCAGGATTTCATGACCGACCTGAAGGCATTGCTCAACAATGCTCCAGACTTGATGACGACCATCCAGAAGGCCATCTCCGAGAACAAGGAGTTGCAAGCCCAGGTGGAGCAGTTCAAAGCGCAGAAGGCACAGCAGTTGAAGCAGATGCTGATTGAGAAGGCTCGTGAAGTGAATGGCGTGAAGGTCATCGCAGGTGTGCTGCCACTCGAACCTCAGCATGCCAAGGACATCGCCTTCCAGTTGCGTGGTCAGTTTGCAGAGCACCTGCTCGTAGTCATCGGTAGCGAGGTGGCAGGCAAGCCCACGTTGACGGTTTCCATCTCCGACGACCTCGTGGCGGAAGGCAAGAACGCTGGTCAGTATGTGCGTGAGGCAGGCAAACTCATCCAAGGTGGTGGTGGCGGTCAACCTCACTTTGCTACAGCAGGTGGTAAGAACGCCGAGGGCTTGAAATCGGCAGTCGATAAGATTGTTGAGTTGGCTGGATTCTAATCTACCACATATCATGGTGAAATTATTATTCACGATATTGCTTCCCTTCTTGAGCATGTTTGCATGGGCTCAGGAAGGGAATGCTGTTTGGGCTCATTTGGATGAGATTGACAAACAGATTATTCCTGAAGATACGGCTTTACGCAAGGGAACGCTTGACAATGGGCTCACCTATTATGTGCGTCGTTGTACACAACCTGTTCCCCAACGAGCATCCTTCTATCTGCTGGTGAAGGCTGGCTCTCTGCAGGAGAAAGACAATGAACGGGGCATAGCTCACTTTGTGGAACACATGATGTTTAAGGGGACGAAGCATTTCCCTGGTAACGATGTGATTGGTTTCATGCGCCGCAATTGCATCGTGTTCGGACACGACAGCAATGCCTTTACAGGCTTCAATACGGTCAGATACATCCTCAACGATGTTCCTGCCAACAACATGGAAATGCTCGACTCGTGCCTCCTCTTGTTGCGTGACTGGGCTGGAGATGCCACAATAGATCCTAAAGATGTGGAAACGGAGCATAACGTCATTGTGGAAGAATGGAGAAGTGGCAGTATGGCGCCCTTTGCCAAGCTGTGGAAGGATGACATTTTCAACAACTCCCTCTACGCCAAACGTCTTCCTGTGGGTGATATGGACATTGTGCAGCATTGCTCGCCCCAACTTGTTCGCAACTTCTACGAGCGTTGGTATCAGCCACAGAACCAAGCTGTGGTGGTGGTGGGTGACTTTGACCCAGACGCGATGGTGGAGGGCATCAAACGATTGTTCAGCGACATGAAGCGAGGCAAAAGCAAACCTTCTGCACCCTTGATGATTCCCGATTGGGAGCAACCGCGAGTGGGCATCTATCAACACGCCAAACAGCCCTTTGCCTCTGTGTATATGTTGGTGAAGATGCCTGAGGTGGAAGCCGATAAGAAGAATGCTGTGGGGGAAATCAGGAAAGGAACGCTGCGTGAGAAGGTGAGAAAGGTCTTGGAGAAGAAACTCGGCGCATTGAAGCAACAACATCGGGAAATCTACGAAAGTACCGCTAAATTCATGCAAGTCAACGATTTGACAGGCACCCAATTCTTGGCTTTTGGCTTCGATGCTTCCACGAATCGTTGGGAACAAACACTCGAATGGCTGGCTAAGCAAGTGGAACTCATGCGCCGTCAAAGCATCAATGATGAAGAAGAAAAGGTGGCGATGGAGGCGAATGTATCCTACACGGTGGAAGAGGTCTTTACGGATGCGGACAGCAAAAACTATAACTATCCGAGTCCTCCATACAACGAGGATTCTACCGCCATCGTGTTCAATGACACGACGTTTACGATAGGCGAGTTCCCTCATCCCAATCAGTATCGGTCGAACGAATGCATTGTGAACTTCTTTGAAGGCAAAACTATCATGTGGGATATGGCCAAGCAATTGGCTGAGCGTCACGTCGGAAACACCATCTCGAAAGAGCAACTCAATCAGGAATTCAGAAATCTCACCAATGGGCACAACATGTTCTTAGCACTCATGTTCCCAGAAAGTGCCACCCTGCCCAATGAAGAGCGGGTGAGGGGAATCTTTAATCGTGTGAAGAACCTGTCGGACGAAGAATTGGCTGACATCAATGAGAAGAAGGAACAGCCGAAGAAACTGGAGATGTTGGATGTCGATACCCTCGACATCCCCACTGTTCCTGGCACTGTGGTGAAGACGACGGTGCTCAATGACAGCATCAGCGAAGTGATGCTCTCCAATGGGGTGAAGGTGGTGTTGTGGAAGAAAACGACGGATGGCAATGCCATCAACTTCACCTTTGTGCGTCCCTCTGGTTTCTCTGTGCTGAAGGACGAGGATATCCAATTTCATGACATGCTCGCCTTTGTGGTCAGGAGATATTGCAATTGGAATGGGTCAACCAGTCTGATGGTCAAGCCATTCGAAGATATCTACGACAGGCCTGTGTATGAAAAGGACAAGGTGGAGAGTTTTCTGAAGATGCTCTATGCCACATTGACCTCTACTGAGGTGGATGTTGCGGCATTTGAGGAATGGATGCAGGGAAAACAGACAGGGGCAGTGGCAACAAGCACCCCTATGGCGCAAGCGCAACTGAGGATTGCGCATCTGCCTGCCGTATCTGCCAAGCGACTCATGCCTCCCACGCTGGAGGAACTGGAAACGTCCTACACCCTCGACCGCTTCAGAGAGGTGGTCAAGGACTACTATTCTAACTACAATGGCTCCGTGTTGGTGGTGCAGGGCGAATACGACACTGACAGCATCATGCCTTCCATCCTCAAGTATGTGGCAGCTTTGCCGTCGAAGCCTGAACCTGTCAAGCGGATGGCTTGGCCTGCTGACCACTACAAGACCACCAACTCGACAGTGGTGGAGAAGATAGAGAACGCAGCGCCTTATTGTGCCACGAACCTCTACTACACTTGGGAGAATGACTACGCCTACACCCAGGAGATACATGCCCACAATCAGGTTTTGCAGAGTGTGCTTGGCACGTTGCTGTTCAACACCTTGCGTGTGCAGCATAGCGATATCTACACACCTAGCTGTGGGGTGCAGGATGACCTTTTGCCTTTCCCTCGCATGAAATGCGTCATTTCCTACACTTGCAATCCTACCCAGCGAGAACGCATTGCTCAGGACGTTGTCCAACTGATGCAGCAGATGGCAGAGGGCGACCTCATCACGCAGGAACTCATCGACAATTATGTGAAGGAGTGTGAGAAACGGAAAGACATGTTCAAAGATACCGAAGCCAGTTTGCGTAATGAATACGTGATGCGTGAACTCAATGGCATCGTTGTGAAGCAAGGAGATGTCACCTACATCAAGCAGGTCACTCCAGCGTCGCTCAAATCCCATTTGCAGCAACTGCTCACGAAGGGAAACTTGCATATCGGATATCTAACGACAGAATAAAAAGAAAGACTTATGACGTTATCTACAGCAGAATCATGTACGGGTGGCCGCATTGCTGCTGCTATCACAGCCCATAGTGGTGCCAGCAACTACTTTCGTGGCGGGTTGGTGGCCTATCAGAATGATGTGAAGGAAGAGATGTTGGGTGTGCCCCACGAGATGATTGCCACTTATGGTGTGGTGTCTCGTCAGGTGGCAGAGCAGATGGTCAAGGGGGCGTGCAGGCTGTTCCATTCCGATTACGCTTTGGCCTCTACAGGTTATGCCGAAGCATGGGAAGGGCATGATGTGGAGATATGGGTGGCATGGGGAAGCGAACACGATGTTCATTCCATTTGCCTTACCGAAGACTTTGGTAGGGTGAAAAACGTAGAACTCGCCACGCAATGTGTGCTTGACGAGTTCAACAAATACTTGAAAATGCTGTCTTCTCCCTTCACAGCCGATCAGGTGAATTGGGCGTAACTTCTATTCCGTCATCTTCATCACATCTTCCAAAGTGAACTTGCCTGAGAAGACAATGACGGAGACTTCGCCATCGTCGTCGGAGAGCATCACGACGGCCGATTGCTGTTTACCCTCCCGATGGTAGATGCGCACCTTCTCCTCGTCGTCGTCCACCTGCATGAGGAGCTCGTACTTGCCCTGCTTGATGAAGGCTTGGGTGTCGGCCTTCAGTCGGGCGGAGGCGTTCTTTTCCTCCGACGAGATGATTTGGATGCCA
>CAJOGQ010000036.1:0-14796 GCA_905234125.1 uncultured Bacteroidaceae bacterium
TCCCACTAATCTGCACGAATGATTCGTGGTAATTCCGGCAATTCGTGTTCGTTTCGTCTCTTTTTCTTTATTCGAACACTAATCCCACTAATCTGCACGAATGATTCGTGACAATTCGGTAGATTCGTGTTCGGGTTAATACTATATTACTTTTCTTTCGTACTCTAATTCGTCAGAATGGCCGAAGTTCAGAAGCAATCCCAATTTCATGTTCGTCGCCTTCAGGTAGTTGTAAACCTGTACTCTATTCTGGTCGTCCAATTCCATCACCGCTTTCAGTTCAACAATAATCTTTCCGTAGCAGACAAAGTCTGGCTGGAATTTTTTCTTCAACAACACGCCATCATAATACACATCTATTTCCTTTTCACGCTCATAGGGTATATCACGACGCTGGAACTCAATCTCCAAGGCCTCTTGATAGACAGCTTCCAAAAAGCCTGGCCCAAGCACGTTATACACATGCATAGCAGCACCGACTATCTTAAAGCTCTCTTCTTTATAATATACTCCCATTTTCTTTCTTCTTTATCGAACACTAATCTCACTAATCTGCACGAATGATTCGTGGTAATTCGGGCAATTCGTGTTCGTTTCGTCTCTTTTTCTTTATTCGAACACCAATCCCACTAATCTGCACGAATGATTCGTGGTAATTCGGGCAATTCGTGTTCGTTTCGTCTCTTTTTCGTTTCGTCTCCTGCGCGCGGGATTAATTATTTATCACCAATCCTCCCTTCCAGTCCAACGTGACCGCAGTGGCCACCTCGCTGTCTTCCGTATAAACCACTCCATCATCACCTATCCAACCCTTCGCCACTCGGAGCTGGCCAGCCTTCAGCGGATTCTTGTAATTCAGCATTGTTCTCGTGATAGAACCATCCACCAACGTGACCTGCACATCAAAACTCCAAAGCGACACATCGCCCGCCTCTGCATCAAACGCCTCCGCATCCTCAATCACAATACGTGTATCGTCTTTCTCCTTCGAGGGGAAGTTCACCGAACAGAACACCCGCTGATTCTGCACCCTCAACTCATCCGTCCGCACCATAGGCGGATTGGCAGGATAATAATACGTACTGTCATTGATATGGAACCTCGTCGCAAAGCCCGTCGAAAAGACCTTCACGTCCTTCACCTTCTGACTCCTCGGATCGAGAATCAATGCGGCAGCGCAGTTGGCCATATACAGATGAACCTTGAATTGCTGGTTGATGCCCTCCAACACCTTCATCGGTTGACGAGCCGTAAACAAACCCGTCGTATGGTTCTTCACCGTATCACCCTCCACCTGACGCAGCATGGATGTACGGCAGAGCTTGTCATCCTCAAGGCTCACCTCCTTGTTGTTCACCAAGTTTGCAGATGCCAAGTGCATATACTCACGCATTGGCAGGTTCAGCGTATAACTGGCCTGATTGGCATCCATGATGTGCTCGTCATGATGCAAGCGTTCCCCCTCTCCATCCGTATCGTAGAAAGAAAGGTTCACGTCATGGGCATGGTCAGTGAAGATATTCTTCAGATATTCACGCAGCCTTTTAGCAATCTCCAGTTCCACTTCCGTACTCAACTCCGTCTCCAGCTGCGTCTCTATTTCCGTATTGATATTGGTCACCAGCGTCAGGTCGTACGTCACCGTCGATCCGCAATCACTCATGTCCTCATCAATCGTATTGCACGAAGTGAAAAGGCACAACGACGAAAGGGCGCTCAGCACAAGGCACCACACCCCCTTGCAGCAAGACGCCATCGCCCTGCCACACCCATTTCCTATCGTTCTATACCTTTTCATATCTTTTTTATTATCGCGCGTACATTATATATTATATTAGAGGGTGAGGGATGCCCGGATACCGGGCATCCTCACGTGGGGAATTATTGCGCACCAAGTTCGATTTCATCGAAAGTGAGACCTGTCTGCCAGTCCAAATCGACAGAAAGACCCAATGAAAGCTGGCCTGAACGCAGGTCGGGCACCGCTACGAGTGCATGCTGCAAAGAAGTAGAACCAATCACGAAATTAGCTGTTGTCTTAAAGTCCTGCATAAATACACGACGACGCTTGATAGTAGTGCCATCTTCGTTGTAAGGAGGCAGTGCCTGATTTCCAGGCCAATCAATTCCTGCACCATAATATGCATCCAATTGTGCATCTGTTGCGCCATCACCAGGTACGTCTCCAGTAGCATTTTTATCTGGATCCAACTTACCGACAATATAGAACGTACCACCATTACGAATCAGGTTATTTTCGCCCCAGAAGTCTTTAGAGTTATTCTTGAACTCAAGAGCGACATATACATCACGCTGTTTCGTGTTTTTGAGACTTGCTTGGTAGTTATCCCACAATAGGGTATAGTTTTTCTGAGACATGTTACCTCCAGTAGAAGATGAAGCTGCGGGAATCTGAATATATGAGACTTTATTACCACTAATTGTACTTTCCACCTTGTCATACACCATCATACCAAATCCTGGTGATGCAGCCTTAGCAATATAGTTCCATCCCACTTCTGCTTCCTGGCCACCTACAAGCACACCAGTCAAGACAAAATGCTCATCACTGGTAGAAACATTAATAGTGTTGTCCGGCTCATTGGCACCAGTGTTTCTCGCCTGAATAGCATGATTATTATCGTATAGAGTCTGTGCACCATAGCGTACAGTGGTTTCAAGGAGAGCTGTTCCATAGTTGATGTTGTATTGCATGGCAACACTTCGGGTGGTAGATAGAACATGTCCGTTCTTAGTCCAATCAGTAGTCCATTTTGTTCCTTCTCCTTCATTGTTCCATTGTGCTGCACCATCAGGATAGTTGTTTGCCACTTTTGTTTCATTCGTCACACGGATAGGACTATTGCCGAAATAACAAAGTTCTGCAGGATAAACGTAGTTCAATGGATAAAATCCATCATTGCCGTCTCCCATGGCATACGTTTCAACCATACCTTTGTAGGCATAGAAGAATTTTTTTCCTATTACCTCATTCTGAGAGTTCTTATCATCTTCAATGTGAAATTGTAGAATGACAGAACCCAATGGCAGATTAAAATCTGTAGGGAATACATTAAGATTGCTTGAAGAATTTACCAAATTTTTTTGATAATCAAGCACAGAAATAAGGGTTGCCAAAATACCTGCATAGTCTCCAGATGCCCCCAAACTCTTCCACTTATACTCATTCTCTTTATCAAAATATTTCTCCACATTAGTTTTAATTATTATCGCCAACTTTTTACAAGCGACCTCCTCCAAAGAAACTGGTTCCGTTTCACAAACACTATTAATAAGAACCATCAGGTCTTTCATCATATGGGCAATAGAACCTCCTGAACCAGAACGAAGTTCATTAGGATAGATAGTGTTCAACGTGAAAAAGGCATTCCCCAACACCTCACCAAGAGCACACATAGATGCTGTAGGAGTCAATGGATCTGTAGTCCTTTTTTCCAGTTTGTAATAAGTTTTCCCTTCTACTATTTTATCAACTACAACATTCACAAAGTCACTCCAATCCAAATCTTCAGGAAGCGACTTTGTTTCAGATCCATAAGTAATACTCGTTCCTACCTCAACCTTACTCCGTACAATTTCTGTCAAAACACCAGCTATCACCGTTTGATACTGCAAAAAGGCTGCTTCATAAGCCAATGGAGTTGTAGGATCTGCGCTCTCTGCATTTCGTTCAATAATTTTACAAAGTGAAAAAGATGTTTGGGAAAGATCCTTATTCACATTCCACGTTATCTTTCCCTGTTCATTATTTGAGCCATCTTTGATTGCTTTACCCCAGCACATTAATGTATTGGTTTCTGTTGGCAAACTAAGTTCTACAATACGATGTGACTTAGTAACACTTTCATCCGTTACAGAGGTGGTGGGGTCAAGTTTACCCTGTCCCAGAATGGTACCGAAGTTGTAAACTTTATCAGCTACTATAGGAGTAGCGACGGTTTGACCATCGGTAGGAGAAAAAACGGCTTCATCACCAGTTCCTATAGTTGTTCCTAATTTGAAAGACATCATCTGCGCATTGTCGATGCCTCGGAAAGGATTTGTTGGGACTGACGCTTGCACAGCATTAGCCGTCATACGGGTAGTAGGAGAATTGGCCATAGACACATTAAATACAAGGTTTACTGGTACTT
Organism: uncultured Bacteroidaceae bacterium; assembly: GCA_905234125.1. Classification (GTDB taxonomy): domain Bacteria; phylum Bacteroidota; class Bacteroidia; order Bacteroidales; family Bacteroidaceae; genus Minthosoma. Next base: position 4,155 of record CAJOGQ010000036.1, read on the forward strand.
CTCCTGTTTCAGGATTGTACCCAGGATTTACATCTGCCATGCTGGTGTCGTCTGCGCAAGCAGTGAATCCTACCGAACCGACGAGTGCTATCGCGCTCATCAGGTTAAAAATTAAATTTTTCTTTTTCATAATTGCAATTATTATTTGTTAATACTGTATTTTATTCATCTTTACTTTTTCTTCTCAATGTTTATTGATTGGAAAGTTCTATTGTTTTCCAGTCCTCGATGGTGCCCGTCTTGCTGGAGAAGCTTGCACCTATTATATATATAGGAGCCGTGGATGCCTCGTATGCCTTGGCATAACCTCGGTCATGAATCTGCTGCAGAGCCTCATCGGCAGTGCCATCGAGTTTGAACTCAAAGATAAACACATAACCACCTGTCTCCACTATGCAATCAGCACGTCCCTCACTCAACTGCTTCTCCGTATAGATGGTATAGCATGAGATGAGCCGCATCAGCAGGTAGAACGTATAGTGGAAATACAACTCCCGGGCTTTCTGATCTTTCTTCGGACGCATGCTGTAGGGCGTCTCAGCCAAGAAGGAGGTGAAGAGGCGGCGCACCTGATCGAGATTGGCATCTTCCAAGGCATATATCATTTCATTTACCCATGAAGGTGTGTCTTGCTTCGACTGTAGATAAGTGTTGGCCAGAAGTGTTACCATTCCCTGCTTTACCTCGTTGTTAGGATAGTCGAGGAGATAGGTATTGAAGCGACGATCCACATCCTTGATGGTCAGATACCCGCTCTGGAAGAACATAGGCAGCGGCATCTCCGTGTCGGCCTTATAATCGACAAAGGTCTGCTCATCGTAATAGCGACCCGTGAAGGTCATCACGTCTTCCTGACACTTCGACAGCAAACGAATCATATACGACGGTGTGCCAGAAGCGAACCAGTAGTCTTTCATGTCAAGCTTTGAGAAAGCGTTGATGATACTGAAAGGATTATAGACATCCTTCATCCGCTTGCTGAAGTGGTAGCCGTCATAACGGTGCTTCAGCTGTTCCTTTACATCCTCTACGCTTGTGCCGAGTTCCTCTGCCATTTCACTGATGGGGTCTTCGAATATGGTATATAATTCCTCTTCTGTGATGCCCAACAGTGTATCAAAGCGCTTATCTAATGATATATCATCAGGCTGGTTGAAGCCGCTGAACATAGACACTTGCGAGAACTTGGTGATTCCCGTGAGCAGGACAAAGCGCAGATGGTCGTCAGTAGCCTTGAAAATGGAGAAGAAGCCCTTGAGCAGTTCACGGTTGTATGCGAGCAGTTTCTCGTCATCAGGATTCCCTGTCTCCACTAAGTCGAGCAGCGGTTTGTCGTATTCATCGACGAGTACTACAACCTTTTGTCCTGTCTTCTCATGGATGGCAGGCAGCAAACGGCGGAAGCGCAATCCCAAATCATCAGTATGCTCAGGTGTGATGTCATACTTCCTTTCTGCAGCCTCCACCTGACTGAAAAGATAGCTACGCAACGGATTCTTATCCTTGTCTATCAGTCCATTGAAGTCAAATGTCAACACTGGATATTTCGTCCACTCATGCTCCAATTCCATCATCTTCAGACCCTCGAACAAGTCTTTTCTCCCCTCAAAATAGGCTTTCAATGTGCTCACCAACAGGCTCTTTCCAAAGCGACGAGGACGGGCAAGGAAATACACATGCCCTTCGGCCAACTTGTAAATCAAGTCGGTCTTATCCACGTAGACGTAGCCGCCCTGGCGCAACGTCTCGAAGCTTTGTATGCCTATTGGGTACTTCATCTTTCTATCTGTTTCACCAATTGTCTAAAGTTTTCACGGGCATCGTCATCGCCTTGTTCGGCGGCACGACGGAAACACTCGAAGGCTTCACCCTGATTGCCGGTATGCCAGAGGGCAACGCCCAGAGCGTTTTGGGCACGTGGGTCGTTCTTCACACCCTGAAGCAACTGGAGGGCTTCGTTGTAGCGCTCCTGCTGCAGGTATTCGCTGGCCTGGTTGATGGTGGCGGCAGCGGCATCGGGTACGTAATCGTAGTAGATACGGATGTAGCCTGAGTTGCGCTGGTCGGCCAAAAGGTGCTCCTTGATGTAATCGAAAGTGCGACCGCCATTCAACTGGCGCAGACGCTGTTCGCGACGGGTGAGGTCGGCTTCTGTATCGATGATGTTGATCGCCTCGCGCAAACCAGCCAGACGAGCGCCATCGGCTTCCACGCCACTGGTTGTCATCTCTGTCACCACATCGTTCATCTGGTCGCGCAATTCTGCCCAGGCCTCACCACCGTTCGCCACATCGAAGAGGTCATCGGTAGCTTGTGGCACCTGTTGCTGGATATATCGCTTGAGGGCTTCACCACGATTGGTTGCCAAACGTTCGTTTACATCCACAGTACCCTCGATGGAGGCCAAGCCCACAATCTGAATGCGGCGCACGCTGCTGGTGGTGTCGGCCATCACCTGACGCGTGATGTCGATGATGCGGTCGAGCACATCAGCATTATTGCGGAAATCACGAGTGAGGTCGCTCTTGGCCACAGGGAAGTGTACGTAGAGCGCTCCCTTTTCCTTGCGAAGGATGCGTGTGCGGTCGTATGGACGATATTCAGAGATGTGTGCCAAGACAGGGTTGTCGTGTTGCAGGATTCCTGCCTTGCCGGTGTTGTCTGTCACAGGATGGAACGTCAGCACAGGCTGTGGTGGCATTTTAATCGGAGGTTCAATAATCATTGGCTTTTCTGGCACTTGAGGTTTCTTCGGTATCTTCTGATAAACGATGTTGAGCGTGATTTTCGGAATCAGGAACAGCTTGTCATCACGTCCCAAATAGGAACCGCAATGAGGACAGTCGTATTTCTTCGCCCAGGCGTAACCAACACCAAGACCCAACTCAGCCTCCAAACGGAAGAAGCGATTGAGGCGCCAAGAGCGTCCGTAGAAAGCACCCACAGCAGCGAGGTCACCCTGCAGGCGATTATCACGCACAGCCTTGTACATGCCAAACGGGAATTTCACGTTGCCCACGTTGTAGTGGCTATAAACGAGGTTCAGACCCCAATATGTACGATGGAAAATGCTGTCGTTCCAATGACGCAATTCAGGCGCAATGAGCAAATGTTTCCACTTGCGAGTCTTCGAGTCGTCAGTAGGCCAAGGACGATAACCAGCATTGAGACCGAGTGTCCATTTAGGAGCAATGCGAACGTCAAAACCTATGTTGGGCGTGAGCGCAACATCATAAACCAGATTGTTACGCACTGCGACATTCTGTTGTCCCCAAGCCCTACTGCTAAAGATAATTCCTACCAATAATAGGGCGAATGCTAATATGATTCTTTTAATATCCAATGTTTCTTTTTTTAGAAAAAATCACTTTTTTATTAGAAGAATTGCGTTATTAACCCACAAAGGTAAGGATTTTTAACTAAATACCAAGGCATAAAAACACTTTTACCCCCCCCCGTTAACACTATTTAACAGAAATAGTCCTTTTATACGGATGAACGCATGTGTGCGAGGGCAAAAAGAATAGAAAAAGCGGAAAAGGGAAAAGCCTAACGCCCATAGGCATTTCTCCTTCCGTTTTAGGAAAAATGACCTTGCGTGACGTATAAAAAGCCCATACCTTTGCACCAGAAACAAAAACCCACACGATGGGCGAACGTTTTCAGAGAACTCAAACTTAATTCATCAACAATTAAAAATTGAAGCCTTATGAAGAAGTTTATCATCATCCTCCTCACAGCGATCTTTGGTTCGCTTCTCATGCAATCCTGCTTCTGCGAGCATGATTTCTTTGGTCCAGACTATGGGTATGGATATCCTCCGCCACCTCCACACCGTTACCACGTCGTCGTTTGGTAAAGTGAAGAAAGGTAACAAAAACTTTTTCTAAGCGAGAAATACATCATAAGATTTAGGATAGATATTGGTTAGTTTATTTAGTCAGAATCCCCGAAGCCGTGAGGCCCCGGGGATTCTTTTTGTTACAAAAATTATTGCGGCAAGCCGCCGAAAGAAAAATATAAAAAATAGATAAAAATAAGGAAAAATAATAAGGACTTCGTCTGACTGAATCTTTTCTTTTTTTTATATTTTTACTTGTTTTTACCTATTTTTTCTTCGGCGGCCTGCCGCAACACAATATCCCAATCTTCTAACTTAGAAATCAAACTTGAATGATGTTATTCAATAGTTAATTCCTTGATGAGTCGCTTGGCGTGGCTATAGTCATCGATGACGGAGAGTACCCAGCGGATATCTACGCCAATGCAACGCTGGAGGGCATTGTCGAACTTGATATCGCCCGACATGGCTTCCCAGTTGCCATCGAAGGCGAGACCGATGAGACGACCTTTGCCATCGAACATGCCTGAACCCGAGTTGCCACCCGTGATGTCGTTGGTGGTAAGGAAACAAAGGGGCAGTTGACCAGAACGACGGTCAATGTACTGCTTAGAGAACTTACCACTCTTCATCCACTTATAGACGCTTGGAATGAGCTCGAAATCCATCTCATTGGGGTTCTGCTCATGCTTGTTGAGGAATGAACGGGGAGAGGTGATCATCTCTGTTGCCTCCTCCTTCAGACCTGTGGTGCCAGGAGCAAAATCAATAGGCTTGCAGAGTCCGTAACTCAGTCGCATGGTGAAGTTGGCGTCAGGATAGAACTCCTTGTCGTGGTTCATCTCACGGATGCCGTCGCCCAACACACGCTCAAAAGCTTCTGCACGACTACCGCCACGCATAATGGCCGTATAGAGCACAGATATCACGTCAGCCGTCACATCCACCATGGGGTCTTCGCCCAGTTCAGCAAAGTCATCCACCTTCTTCAGCTCATCAGGACGCGCAAAGATGGACTTGGCATAGAGATCGTCCACAAACTTGTTGTAGTCACCTCCATAAATGGAATCTACCTTGTGCTGAAGAGCAGAAAGGGCATAACGCTCGTTAGGGATGTGCTGGAGATAATTCGTCAGCATAGCCAAGAACACCTTCTTGTCGGTAGCCACGTCAATGTCGCGATAAGCCTTTTCCACACGCTCTTTGAAGTCATCACGAGAACGCAACATGTTTCTGAGAACAAAATTCAGGATGTCACTACCACTATAGAAAGACTCCACCCAAAGGGTGTAGCCATAGTTCGTGTCGTACTCCTCCTGATAGATGGCCTTCAGCGAGTCGGTGATGCCGATGTAACGGCCTCTCGCCACTGTATCTTCCATCGCCCACGCCAAGAGTTCGCGCTCTGTCTTCTGCTTCTCATCGATGACCTTCAGGTTATCAAGTGCCGTGTTCTGTCCAAGGGAGAACTTCCAGTAGTTAGACGAGCTGGCATACTTGGAGGCATACATGATGCGGAGGGCATCGCTCTGCTTCATGGACTCATCGAGGATGGCAAGCTTGACACCACGCACCTGATAGCGCACATCGTTGGTGGTGCGCATGGTGTTCTCGATACCGTAGGAAGAGAGGTAGCGATCCGTACTGCCAGGATAACCAAGGGTCATAGCGTAAGAACCCTCATAATAGCCCTGTGTGCTGACATGGGCATATTTGCGAGGATGGTAAGGCACGTTGTCCTTGCTGTATTCAGCAGGGTTGTTGTCCTTGTCGGCATAGATGCGGAAGACGCTGAAGTCACAGGTCTGGCGGGGCCACATCCAGTTGTCTGTATCGCCACCATATTTGCCCAAGCACTGTGGGGGTGCATAAACCAGGCGCACATCGTCATAACGCTGATAGACAGAGAGGAAATACTTGCTCCCTTTATAGAAGGGGTTCACCTCGCTCTCGATGCCCTTACCGCTGTAATCAACCATCTCCATCAACTGCCTTGAGACAGCATCGATGATGGAATCGCTTTCCCATTTGCCAGCACCAGCAGGTATAGCGCCCAAGATGAGGTCAGTCACATCCACCGTCTTGATGTGGAAGAGCACATAAAGCCCCTCATTGGGCAGTTCCTCTTCGTATGACTTGGCAAAGAAGCCATACTTCAGGTAGTCGTGCTTGGGAGTCGAGTGATCTTGAATGGCATCGAAACCACAATGGTGGTTGGTGAACACCAATCCCTCGTCACTCACCACCACGCCAGAACAGAAGCCCCCCAACTGGATGATAGCATCGTTCAACGACGGTGTTTCCGTGCTGTACAACTCTTCTGGACTGAGTTCCAGACCCAAACTGCGGAGCACCGAATCGGTCTTCTCCGAAATGTTGCCCATCACCCACATGCCCTCGTCAGCACGAGCCGAGAGGCACAGAAGAGACAACAAACATAATAAAATCTTTTTCATTGTTTTTTGCGGCAAGCCGCCGAAAGAAAAATATAAAAAAATAAACAAAAATAGTAAAAAAAATCAGAAATAGTAAACTTTATTGGTGTCAATGTCAAGATAGAACTTCTCACATTCAGCCATGACGGGGGCAAAATTGTAAAGTATGCCTATTCTCACACCAGCATTACGCATATAATTGGTCAATTGTACTCTTTCATGCAAAGAAACTTCTTCTATTGCCTTACATTCCAAAAACACTTTATCTTTGCAGAAAAAGTCAACTCTTAAAGTGGAATCAATCTCACGCCCTCGAAATGTAGGATGAAAATGATATTCTTTCTTATATGCTATATGGGCATCATCCAATGCTATTTTCAAACAATCTTGGTAAATGTACTCAGTTAATTCAGGACCTTTCTCACGATGAACATCCTGACAACAACCTACAATATCATAAACAAACTTCTTCAACTTCTCTTTCAGCGCCCCCTCACTTAATTGTCCTATATACATAATTTGTCTTTTTATATTTTTCCTTATTTTTTTATATTTTTCCTTCGGCGGCTTGCCGCAACCTTCTATTTTTTTGCAAACTTCTTTCCAATGATAGGCAAGCTGTGCAGAGGAAGATCCTTGCGGATGATCTCGTAGAGGAAAAGGAAGATAAGGGCGGTGTTGAGGATGATGCGGAGCCAGGAGGGCCAAGTGTCAGGCAGATAAGTCATTGCCACAAAGAGGATAACGGCCAGGAGGATGTAGCGGAAGATGCCCTTGAGGTCGTACTGGATGGGATTGAGACGCTGACCCACAAAGTAACTGAGGAGCATAGAGGTGGCATAACCAGCCACGCCACCCCAAGCACAAGCCATATAGCCGTACTTCGGAATGAAGATGACATTGACAGCGACCAACACAACACAACCAGCCAAAGAGAACCAAGCACCCCAGATCGTCTTGTCGATAAGTTTGTACCAGAAAGAGAGATTGAAATAGATGCCCATCATGATTTCAGCCGACATCACAATCGGCACGGTGATGAGTCCGTCACGATACTCCTCACCAATGATGAACTTGAGAATATCCATATAACCCATCACGCCCAAGAAGGCCAAAAGGGTGAAGATGATGAAGTACTTCATGGCCTGCGCATAGTACTCCTTGCTGTCCTTGTCCTTGGCTTTAGAGAAGACGATGGGTTCGTAGGCATAACGGAATGCCTGCGTAATCATCGCCATAATCATCGCCACCTTCACACAAGCACCATACTCGCCCAACTGCGCCTTGGCATCTGCCTCACTACATACCAATGGGAAAATGATTTTATCGACCGTCTGGTTGAGCACACCTGCTATACCCAACACCAAGATAGGCCACGAATAGCCCAACATACGCTTCAGCAAGGCAGGGTCAAACTGCCACTTCACCTTGAAGAAGTCTGGAATGAAGAAGAAGGTGATGGCTCCTGTACACCACAGGTTGATGCAGAACACATAGAAGACCTCTGTCTTGCCCAACACCGCAAAATAAAGGACGTTCAGCAGAATGTTGAAGAGAATGAACAGCATCTTGAGCGACGCAAACTTGATGGGTCGCTTCTGGAACCGCAAGTAACTGAACGGCATCGCCTGAATGGCATCGAGCACTACAACGGTTGCCATCATCAGCAGGTACTCATGATGGTCAGCATAGCCCAACGCATCACTGATAGGCGTGATGAAACCAAAGACACATGCCAAGAAAATAGCGGACAACACACCTACCACCGTCATTGCCGTAGAGAAAACGGTGTCGGGCGTTTCATCCTCCTTGTTAGCAAAGCGGAACAAGGTGGTCTCCATACCAAAGGTGAGGAACACCAATGCCAATGCCGTGTAGGCATAGATGTTGACGCTCACACCATAATCACCCGACTCCTTCGGCATGCAGTTGGTGTAAAGGGGCACCAGCAGGTAATTGAGGAACCTGCCCACGATACTGCTCATCCCATAAATCGCAGTATCCTTCGCTAAACCTTTGAGATTGGCCATAATATCAATAGATAATGTAAAATGTCAAATATCAAATGTACCATGCGGCTTGCTTACATCGCTTCAGCCCACATTTTATATTTAACATTCTACAATTTACATTTAACATCATTCCAAATAAGTGTATCCGTAGAGACCTGAACGGTAAGTGTCCAAGAACTCCTTTCCTTCGTCGAGCGTAATCTTGCCTTCCTTGATGGCTTGCTTGGCCCAGATTTCGAGGCTACGGACAAGTTTCTTAGGCTCGTACTGCACATAACTGAGCACATCGGCAACGGTCTCGCCATCGATGATGTTCTTGATGTGGTAACCGTCCTTGTCAGTGGTGACGTGGATGGCATTCGTGTCACCAAAGAGGTTGTGCATGTCGCCCAATATCTCTTGATAAGCACCAACAAGGAAAACACCAATATAATAGGAGCCCTTCTTCTTGTCGAGCGAATGTAAGGGAATAAAGTGACTCACCCCCGTCTCTGTGGCGAACTGTGCAATCTTTCCATCGGAGTCGCAAGTGATGTCCTGCAGGGTTGCATTGCGGTCAGGACGCTCGTTGAGTCGTTGGATAGGCATGATGGGAAATATCTGGTCAATTGCCCAAGCATCCGGCAGAGAATGGAAGAGGGAGAAATTGCAGAAGTATTTGTCTGCCAAGAGTTTGTCGAGTGAATGGAACTCCTCTGGAACATGTTTCATCGTGTGGACAAGCGTATTGATTTCGCGAGCCACCGCCCAATACATTCTCTCTATTTCTGCACGTGTGCGCAAATCGAGCATGCCGTGGGAGAAGAGGTCGAGAGCTTCTTCGCGTATCTGCTGGGCATCGTGCCAGTTCTCCAACATATTGCGCACATTGATGTTGCACCAGATGTCATAGAGGTCTTTAGCCAGTTGGTGGTCATCTGCGCCCACCTCAAACTCATCAGGCATAGCGGGCACCTCAGTCGTTTCAAGCACCTCCATAATCAGCACGGAATGGTGCGCCGCCAAGGAACGACCACCCTCTGTAATGATATTGGGGTGAGGAATATCATTGGCTTTGGCAGCCTCAACGAAAGTATAGACACAGTTGTTCACATACTCCTGGATGGAGTAGTTGACCGAACTCTCGCTATTGCTCGAACGACTACCATCGTAATCAACGCCCAAGCCACCACCACAATCGACGAACTCCACGCCATAGCCCATCTGATGCAACTGCACATAGAACATGCTGGCCTCACGCAGAGCATTCTGAATGCGACGTATCTTCGTGATTTGTGAACCAATATGGAAATGTATCAACTTAAGGCAGTCCTTCATCTCGTTCTCTTCGATATACTGAAGGGCGGTCAGGAGTTCACCTGAAGTCAGGCCAAATTTGCTGGCATCTCCCCCACTCTCTTCCCACTTGCCAGAGCCTGATGCCGCCAACTTGATGCGGATACCCATGTTAGGACGCACACCTAACTTCTTCGCTGTGCGGGTGATGATCTCCAGTTCATTGAACTTCTCCACCACGATGAAGATGCGCTTGCCCATCTTCTGAGCAAGCAAGGCCAGTTCGATATAATCCTGGTCTTTGTAGCCATTGCAGATGATGAGGGAGTCGCTATTCATATTGACCGCCAAGACCGCATGCAACTCAGGTTTCGAACCGGCTTCCAGACCCAAATTGAATTTCTTGCCATGCTTGATGACCTCCTCCACCACAGGACTGATTTGGTTCACTTTGATGGGATAGATGATGAAGTTCTCACCATTGTAGCCATACTCCTTCGCCGCCTTGTCGAAGCAGGTGGACGTCTTCTCAATGCGGTTGTCGATGATGTCAGGAAAACGCACCAGCACAGGAGCGGACACATCGCGCAAAGCGAGGTCGTCCATCACTTCCTTCAAATCCACCTCCACGCCGTCCTTGCGAGGAGTCACAGCCACATTTCCTTTGTCGTTGATACGGAAATAGTTCACGCCCCAACCATTGATGCCATACAGTTCGTTGGAGTCTTCAATGCGCCATTTTCTCATAATAAACCGATGATTTGGTCTACGTAGTTCTTGATTTGTTCCTTGGTATGAATCACCTCAATCTTCAAGGTGTGCTTTGCTTTCTGATAGTAGGGCAACCGCTTCACAAGCGAATCTTCTATATAGGCAATGAGTTCGTCATCACTCTTTCCCTGAATGAGCGGACGCACGGTCTTGCCCATGTGCAGGTGCTCTTTCAACACCGCAGGCGAGGCATCTAAAAAGACCGTCTCGCCACAAGTATTCATGTAGTCCATGTTGTCGAAGAAGCAGGGAGTGCCACCTCCACAGGAGAGGACGATATTCTCAAATTCCGCCACCTCATGCAACAT
>CAJOGQ010000036.1:14927-40239 GCA_905234125.1 uncultured Bacteroidaceae bacterium
CCGGCTCCCATATAGCCTATCAGGATGATGCTTCTCATGCCTTTGCCGTTTTACGTCCACGTTTGGATGCAGACTTTCCTTCATCCTCCGACTTGTCAGCCTTTTCAATATAGGCCATACACTCTTCGTAGGTAAGACTATCCGGGTCTTTGATACTCTTCGGCAACTTGTAGTTCGCGCCTTGATACTTCAGATAAGGACCGAAACGACCATTCATCACCTCCAGTTCAGCATCCTCTTCAAAGGTCTTCAAGTGTGCAGAAGCTTCGTTCTTGCGACGTTCATCAATCAGCTTCATGGCATCCTCAAGGGTGATGCTCATGGGATCCACATCCTTCGGAATGGACACATACTTCTTCTGATGCAACACGTATGGGCCAAAACGACCTGTACCCACTGACACGGGAGAACCTTCATATTCTCCCAAAGTGCGTGGCAACTTGAAGAGTTCGAGCGCCTCTTCCAAGGTGATAGTGGCGATGCTCTGTCCCTTGTTCAACTGGGCAAAACGAGGTTTCTCTTGTTCGTTGGCGACACCTATCTGCACCATCGGGCCAAATCGTCCTATCTTCACACTGACAGGCTTGCCCGTGCCAGGTTCTTCACCCAAGATACGCTCGCCCACTTTATGTTCATTCTTCTCCTGCATTGTCGCATCCACCAACGGTTCAAACTTGGCATAGAAATCACGCATCATCTGTTGCCAATTCTCACGCCCATCAGCTATCTCGTCAAACTCCTTCTCCACATTGGCGGTGAAGTTGTAATCGACAATCTCAGGGAAGGAATTGATGAGGAAGTCATTGACCACGGTGCCTATATCAGTAGGAAGGAGCTTCCCTTTTTCATTTCCATACACCTCCTTCTTCGAGGACTTCTTGATTTTTCCGTTCGAAAGTTTGAGGATGCCATACATGCGCTCCTCTCCTTTCTTGTCGCCCTTCTCCACATACTCACGTTGTTGGATGGTCGAGATGGTGGGAGCATAAGTGGAAGGACGTCCGATGCCCAATTCCTCCATCTTCTTCACCAGGCTGGCTTCCGTATAACGCAAGGGATGCTGGGTGAAACGCTGGGTTGCCACCATCTCCTTCATAGTCAATTTCTGACCTTTCTTGACGGCAGGCAACAAGCCCTCAGCCTCATCCACCTGCACATCATCATCGTAAGACTCACGATATACTCTCAGAAAACCGTCGAACGTGATAACCTCACCCACAGCGGTGAAGTTCACATCATCAGCAGAGATGGTAAGTGTCGTCTTCTCTGCCACAGCGTCTGCCATCTGACAAGCCACAGTGCGCTTCCATATCAAATCGTAGAGGCGCTTCTCCTGCGAACTGCCAGAGATTTCATGTTCTGTGATGTAAGTAGGACGGATGGCCTCATGCGCTTCCTGGGCACCCTTCGAACTGGTGTGGAACTGACGAGGCTTGGAATACTTCGCACCATGCAACTTGACGATTTCCTCCTTCGTCGTGTTGATGCAGAGCGAAGAAAGGTTCACAGAGTCCGTACGCATATAGGTGATATGTCCTAACTCATACAGGTGCTGTGCCACCATCATCGTCTTGCTCACGGTAAAGCCCAACTTACGGGCAGCCTCCTGCTGAAGGGTCGAAGTGGTGAAAGGAGGAGCAGGACTCTTCTTCACAGGCTTCTTGTCGACGTCAGTGATGACAAATTCCTTGTCCTTGCACGACAACAGGAAAGCCTCTGCCTCTGCCTCAGTCTTGAAGCCATGCCCCAAGGTAGCTTTGATGGGCTGTTCATTCACCATGAAGATGGCATTGACTTTGTAGCTCGACTCGCTCTTAAAATTCTCGATTTCCTTCTCACGCTCCACAATCAGTCTCACAGCCACACTCTGTACACGTCCTGCAGACAGGCTTGGCTTCAGTTTTTTCCACAACACAGGCGAAAGTTTGAAACCCACCAAGCGGTCTAACACACGACGCGCCTGCTGGGCATTCACCAGTCCCATATCGATGGTGCGTGGTGTCTCGATAGCCTTCAAAATAGCCGTCTTCGTAATCTCATGGAATACAATTCGTTTAGCCGCCTTGGGATCCAGCCCCAACACTTGACTCAAATGCCAAGAGATAGCCTCTCCCTCGCGGTCTTCATCGGAAGCCAGCCAAACCGTATCGGCTTTCTTCGCCTCATTACGAAGACTTTTTACCACACTCTCCTTATCAGAAGGAATCTCATATTCAGGCGAGAAATCTTTCAGACTCACGCTCATCTCCTTCTTTTTCAAGTCGCGGATGTGTCCGTATGACGACATCACTTTATACTCCTTGCCGAGAAACTTCTCCAGCGTCTTAGCCTTGGCAGGCGACTCGACAATCACTAAATTTTTCTGCATATATTCTTGTCTAAGAATTCTTTTCAACCTTTCAATTTTATAAAATCGGGTGCAAAGGTAAATAAAATATTTATTTCCCTATATATATAATGTGTACTTTTTTTCAAAAAAGACAAGAAAAACCACTTCTTTCTCAGTCGAAAAGACTTCCCATGCCCGTCTTATCGTTGGGATTGACCCACGGATTACGTCCCAAATGCTTGTAGGCCAATTCGGTCACTTCACGTCCTCGAGGGGTACGCTTGATGAAGCCTTCCTTGATGAGGAACGGCTCATAGACCTCTTCCACCGTACCAGTGTCTTCACCAATGGCTGTAGCGATAGTTCCAAGTCCCACTGGACCGCCTTTGAACTTATCGATGATAGTCGTGAGAATCTTGTTGTCAATCTCATCGAGACCAAATTTGTCGATGTTGAGGGCTTCGAGTGCCATGTGGGCTATGGGAAGGTCAATGGTGCCGTTACCCTTCACCTGAGCAAAGTCACGCACACGCCTCAACAAGGCATTGGCAATACGAGGAGTGCCACGCGAACGGGAGGCAATCTCACCAGCCGCATCGAAGTCGCAAGGAATGCCCAACAGATGGGCAGAACGAAGGATGATTTTCGTGAGCACATCTGCATCGTAATATTCAAGGTGCAGATTGATACCAAAACGAGCACGAAGTGGAGCTGTCAAGAGTCCGCTTCGTGTAGTGGCTCCCACCAACGTGAACGGACTGAGGTCTATCTGGATGCTACGTGCCGAAGGCCCCTTGTCTATCATGATGTCGATGCGGTAATCCTCCATCGCACTATACAGATATTCCTCCACCACTGGCGAGAGACGATGAATCTCATCAATGAAGAGCACATCGTTCTCCTCCAACGAAGTGAGGATGCCCGCCAAATCACCAGGCTTGTCCAACACAGGGCCAGATGTGACCTTGAACCCTACGCCCAACTCATTGGCAATGATGTTGGAGAGGGTTGTCTTTCCCAGACCTGGAGGACCATGCAAAAGCGTGTGGTCAAGGGGTTCACCACGGAATCGGGCAGCCTCCACAAACACACTCAGGTTCTCCACCACTTTGGTTTGTCCGCTGAAGTCATCGAAACGAAGGGGGCGCAAGGCATTCTCAAAGTCCTTGTCCTTCTTGTTCCGCTGTTCTCTTATGTCAAAATCTTCTTCCATCTATTTTAACCTTAACTCTAAACTCTTAACCCTATACTCTAAACCCTAAACTACCCCATCTGTGTCAACCTATCTGCAGGCTGGAGCACATAGAGTTTGTCATTCACACGCACACGGTCATTCACTTTGATGCTGATGTGCTGTCCTCTCGTTGCTGTCTCCACAGGCTTCAAATCGAAGCGTATCTCATCGCATGGCTGAATGAGCGCACCTGTTGTAGTGCCCGTCACGAGTATCTTGTCTCCCACATGCAAATCCTCGTTCTCAATCAAGAACTCTGCCACCCCAATCTTCGAGAAGTACTTCATACACTTGCCCACATACACCTTCTTTTCCGTCGCACGGCTTCCATACACTTCACACCATTCGCCCAATTTCGCTCCTTGGTAATAACCATCCCAAAATCCACGATTGAACACGGTGCTCAGCTCTCGATCCCACGCCTCCAACTGCTCCTCGCTTGCCCATGTCTTCCCATCATTTCCATTTTTCTCATCAAACTCACACACAGCCCTGATAGCCTCATCATACGATTTCACCACCGTATAAACATACTCAGGTCCTCGTGCCCTTCCCTCTATCTTAAACACCCGCACCCCTGCATTCATCATCACATCGATAAAGCGGATGGTCTTCAGATCACGAGGCGACATGATGTATTTGTTATCGACCTTCAACTGCGTGCCCGTCTCCAAGTCCGTCACCTCATAGCCCCTTCGACAAATCTGCACACACTCTCCCCGGTTCGCACTCCTGCCGGCGTTCTGCAACGACAGATAGCACTTGCCACTAATCGCCATACACAAGGCTCCATGACAAAACATCTCTATTCTGATGAGATCGCCTTTAGGACCTCGAATGTCTTGCTCCACAATCTGCTGGTAGATGTCTCGCACCTGCCACATATTCAGTTCTCTCGCCAACACCACCACATCGGCAAACTGCGCATAGAACTTCAGCGCCTCGATATTGGAGATGTTCAGTTGTGTGCTCAGATGCACTTCCTGACCCACCTCTCGACAATAGGTCATCACAGCCACATCACAGGCAATCACCGCTGAAATCTTCGCTTCCTTCGCCGCATCGATGATTTCATGCATCGTGGGAATATCTTCGCCATAGATGATGGTGTTCACCGTCAGGTATGACTGCACCCCATGTTCATGACAGATAACTGCAATCTCCTTCAAGTCATCGATGGTGAAGGCGTTGGCACTATGACTGCGCATGTTCAGTTTTCCAATGCCAAAGTATATGGAATTTGCCCCAGCCTTGATGGCCGCAGCGAGGCTTTCGCGACTGCCCACAGGAGCCATTATTTCAAAATCAGAACGTTTCATGGGTGCGAAGGTACGACTTTTTTTCTACACTTCAGCAACATCTGCCCCTCATCTTTCACTTTTACCCCAAAGAGATACACTTCTCCCCCATCTTTGATGCCTGTTCTTCTCCGTAATTCGTCTGCCGTCATCACAAAATTGCGTGTGGCGATGTTAGCCTGAGGCATCTCTTTCTTCAGCCGTTTGAGCACCTTCGACGAGAATGGAATCCGTTCCTCCACTTCAAACACACGTCCAGGAAAATCAGGAATCCACTCGTCAGAAGTCATCAGATGGGTGTCATAGTCCAACTGCCACACAGGATAGCGCTCACAAAGACTCCCAAACGCCCCAGCCTTCATCAAAGTCACATCTGGCTCATAGAGAAGCCCCCTGACCCCAAAAGGGAAAGGGCTAACGCAATGCACATTGTCAGATAGACTGAAAGTGTATTCGACCTTCCTATTATCCGTCAAGAAATCCACACAATGAATCTGCACATTCTCATTCCCACTGCGAATGCCCTCCCCCTTTGGGGGTTGGGGGGCTTGTTTCACCAACACCTCCTTACATTCGTTCTTCACCCCTACCACATGCACGTCCGTCACGCCTTTCAATTTTCTCAACACATCCGTCAAGTCCACCATCGGCGACAGCTTCACCAATACCATCTTCGCATGCTTCAAGAGTTCATCCTGCCATTCCACAATGTTCGGTTCGCAGTCCTCCATTGCATACACACGGCTCCCATCCCCAGCCCTTCGAGCAGGGTCAAGATAAATCACATCCACCGATGGAATCGGCAATTTCCGTCCATCCCCACACCGTATTTCTATGTTCGTATCTGCCAATCCTCCCTCATCGAGGTTGGTTCCCGTCGGTTCTCCCGACGGATTCCTTCCCTTCTGCGCCTGAAAGTTATGCCTCGCCACCTCACAGAGCCCTTCATTCCTCTCCGTATAAATAGCCCGTTCCATCCCTTCTGACATATACCAAAAGTCCACACCCATTCCACCCGTCATATCACAAAGGCTACGAAGCCCCTCTACAATCCCCTGCTTATATCTTGCCGTCAACTCCGAACTGCATTGCTCAGCCGGTACACGCCCTCCCATGATGAGTTCTGGGTTTGCATACCACTCAGGCAATTTCCCTTTCAACCGTCGCCTTGCCTCTATCTGTTCCACAGCAAAAGGAACATCAACATTGGCATACCGCCGAGCTGCTAACAGCAACTCAGCGGTATCGTCATTGATGTGCGCTTGAATGAAATCGCGCAATTCAGGAGTCCAATTCATCATTTATTTCACCAGCACTCTACGTACTTTTCCATTCTTATACTTCACGAGGTTCACACCCTTCTGTGGAACAGCAAGACGTGTACCAGAGAGTGAGTAGTAAGCCACAGGAGCGTCCTCTACAGCATCATTGGCAATCTGCTTGATAGCATCAGGATCACCACCCAAAATGTCAGCGTTCTTGCCTGCACCATAGTAGTAAAGTTTCCACTCACCAATCACCACATAGTCGTTGGAACCGATGGTTTGGTCAAGGTGCATGCCGATAGTGGCTGTGCCGTCTGTGCCCACATAGAATGGCAGTTCGTTGATGTAGTAGCCTGCATTGTAGAAGGCTACAGAAGCACTCGTTCCATCAGGAACCACGACACCATTGATGGTCTTGGTATTGACACCTTCTGGTACGGCTTCACCGTTCTTCAGACCACCCTCAGAGAGGTTCATCACGGCCTTCTCATAAGTTTGCTCTGATGTAGTGGCATAGAACTTGGCAAGATGTGTGTCAACACCGCTGTTGATGTTGGCCTCTTCTTCCTCGTAACTACCAGCACGATAGAAAGCATGAACTGTCACCTTGTAAGTACCTTCTGGCAGACCAGAGAGTGCCTGGCTGAGGGAGAAGGTGTTCTTATTGTAAGAAGCGGTGTGCTCCTTGTAACCATTGAGTGTGGTCGTTGTCCAACCCTCGATAGTGGAAGTGTTCTTGTCACCACGAGCTGGATCAAAGTCGTTGTTGACGATTGCAGAAGTATAGTCCTCTGGATTATCCTCAGAAGCCGTTCCACCACCTATCTTCACAGCCACAGAAGCGGCGTTGAGGTCAGAGATGGCTTTTTCAACCTCTGCATTGTTGTAAGACTTACTATCGTAGGCTGCCTGTGCCTTGGTGAGCAATTTCTTCGCATCGCTAAGGGTGGAAGCCGTTGCATTGGTGCTGTTCTCGATGGCATCAGAGAGTGTCTTGAGTGCCACAGCAAAGTTTGCGTAGAGCGTTGTGCCTTCCTCCACATCCTCCATAGCCTTCTTCAGGTCAACAAGCGCATGATATGCATCGTCAGAGCCTTGTGCATCAGCAATGGCTTCAGAGAGCGCATCGAGTTCTGGCTGACCAGCATAATTGCTGAGCAGAGCCTGAGCATTAGGGATGGTCTGTTCGATGACGGTAGCCAGCACCTCAGCATTCTTCCCACGGAAGATGAGCGAAGCGCCACCAGCCCAAAGGCGACAACCCTCGATGGAACGCACCTTGTTGGTCACACCCAACTTCATCGTGCCATCAATCACAAGACCATACACCTTCACAGGGAACTTGCCATCAGCAAAGGCTGTGGAAGCATCTGCAGGTTCATTGATGGTCACCTCTTCCTCAATCTGACCCGATGGAATCTTGGTCTCGTAAGAATTGAGATAGGCGTATGCCTGAGCCACAGCTTCGTTGTCTTCGTTGTAAGCATCGCCTGGACGGAAAGCAGCCTGGAGATTGAACTCATAAAGACCATTCTGCAAATTAGTCAATTCCTGATAGATATTGCAAGCCACGTTATCTGCCTGCATCACAGGATAAACCTCTGTGTTGCCTGTCGGCCAAGTGATATTGGAGTTGGTGACACCTTGCCATCCACCCTCTTCTGCAAACTTAGGATTCTTCAGCAGAGCCGTGCAGTCATCACCATCCGACATCGCATTGGCCATCGCATCCTTCAAGATCTTCTCCAGATACTCAGCCTCAGCAGCAATCTGGGTGTTGTCGAGCAGACCCTCTTCCAGAATGTAGAGCGCACCACCATTCTTATTGTATTCGCCTGCAGCAGCCGTCTCATCCATCAGATAGTCGGACAGCAATGCCACTTCGTCACTCTCGCTGGTGGTGGTTTTCAGCCATTCAAAAGCCTCGTTAAAGAGTTTCACATACTTATCGTAGGCAGCCACACTCTGAGCCATCGCCTTGGATGCCGCGTTGAAAGCGGAAAGCGCCTCTTTGGCAGCAGGAACGGAGAAGCCCGGCTGACCAGCAATACCGAGAGCATAGATATTCTCCATCCCTTCTTTGGCCTTCTGATAGGCCTCATATACCGACGTCTGACAAGCTGCCTCACCTTCTGCCAACATAGACTCATAGTCAGGTTCTGCAGCCAACGTCTCATCCCTCAACGTAGCCCATGCATCATAAGACTGGCCTATATAATAGAGATGTACGTTGTCGAGACCAATCCAATTGGTACCCTTAGTCTGCACATCCAAACCAATCTCCAACTGACCATCATCCACAACGGCATAGAGATCCATAGGTTTCTCAATGTCTATCTGCGTAGTCGTCACCAACTTCTGGTTGCCACCTGCATACAGGTACGTGCCCCCGACAGTAGTCGTATAAGCCAAAGCATTAAGGTGATAAACACCTGTTGACAGTCCTGTAGCTTTGGCAGACACCTTTCCAATCGAGAAGGCATCCCAGTTCCAGTTCTCGTAGTGGTTACCCGTCACGCTGTAGTCCTTGGCGTTGTTGCCGTTCGATGCCTGCTTGTTGCTGGCACCCGTCGTTGAATCCCAACCCGTGAAATCGCTGTCGTTGAAATCAGTAGCGATGCCAAGAGGAATCAACACGTCCACAGGGTTCTCAGGAGTGGCCACATTCAGTTTGGCATCAAAGATGGCACTATCAAGCGCCTTCTTCTGAGCCTCCAATTCCTCGGCAGTGCTGGAAGTTTTGGCGTAGGCATCCTTCGCTTTCTTCAGCACATCGGCATCCACGCCACCTACCTTCTCCGCCTCGGCGATGGACTCGCCCAAAGCTACAGCAGCCAGATACAGCTTCATGGCCGAAGAATAAGTGGCATAGTTTTCAGGAGTGACAAAATACCAAGTCAGCTGGCAGTCCTCCATCTTGTAACCCTCTGAGTTCTCAGGGTCACACATACAAATGCGTGTGTCCTGCTTGGCAGGAATCACACCCAGATAAGCATCAGGATACTCACTGGGGTTATTGTCCGTGTTCTGCTCAGAGAGACCAATCTTGTAAGTGTTGCCACCCTGCGACTCAAGGGTGTACTGGTTGTTGGTCTTGCCATCCTTGGTGTTGTCCACCCAGACAGCCTCTCCGTCCATAAACATATAACCTACCTCCCCGGCCATCCAGCCTTCGAGCACGTAGTTGGAAATGTAGTACGAGCCATCGGCCGTACCCTTTTCGATGTAAACCTTGTGACCCAGCGTCGGACTGACACTGGCACGAGTACCATAGTCATTGGCTCCCACAAGGAAACCATCAGCACCCTGATTGTAGAGATACAACTCGGCACCCACCGTCATCGGAGCCACAGCAGGAGCTGCAGGCTTTGTCCATTGGGCAAAAGATGCCACACTCATCAACAGAGATGCCACAAATAACGTAAATCTGTTCATGTTGAGTAAAGAATAAATAATCAATAATAAGTTAGTTTAATACGAATGTGGGTGCAAAGATACAAGCAATTATGTTATCCAACAAACTTTTCCCCCACTTTTTTCGTTTTATCTGCAAAAAGAGGCGCCAGAGGCTTTGATAGATGGAAGCAGTACTCTGAATCAGGGGAGTGCTTTTGTGTTTTGCCGATGGGTCTACGATTCTGAGACTCATCTTTTTATGTGCCATGAGAACTTTGAAAATCCCGTGGAGCTTCACAGCCTCACGGGATTTGACCGGTCTAAGCTAATCACATAAAGAATCGCTGATGGACTCTTAAGAGCCCAATCAACGATGCAAAGGTATGAGTTCTTCGGAAAAGAACCTTCGGAGGAACCTGAAAAAAGAACGCTGGGGGTGAGGGTCTTAACTTAGGTAAAGGGGGATAGAGTGCTTTTGTCGCCAAAGGTGATGTCACGGCGAATCTGCGAGATGGTCTTGGGGGTGATGTTGAGGAACGAGGCGATGGCGTTGAGAGACAGATGCTCCACGATGCCAGGGCAGCGGCGCAACAGCAAGTCGTAGCGTTCGCGGGCTGTGGTGCGATGGAAATCGAGGTAACGGGCACGGGCTTGGCTGAGCAGGTGCTCGGCAATGATGCCACGCAATTCCATCGTCTGCATATTCTGGCGAAAGAGTTGCATCATCTGCTCGTCGTTCACTTGGTGCACACGGCTGGACACCATTGCCTCGATGGTGGTTTGCGACGGCTTGCCATAGAGGCAATGAGGGTAGTCACCCACAAACTCTCCCTCGAAGGAGAACCAAGTGATGTGTTCCCTCCCGTCGCTGATGCCCTGTGTCACGTACTTGAAGCATCCGTCGGCCACGAAGCCGAACCATCGCGTCGGCTCACCTTCACGCTCCATCAACTCCCCTTTCTTGTACTCCACGCATTTTCCCTCTCGCTCGCAGAAGTCGTGCAGAAGTCCGAGGTCGATGCCATGAACATGTGCATTGAATTTCTGTTCCATAATTTTAATGTTTTTTAATGAGGCATAAAGAAGGCGCAAGTCTGATATTGTATCTATCTTAGAGGCATCGCCAAACGCCGTTTTCCCAGATACAGTCCCAGCCCGCGCCTAAACGCGAGCATCAACCTTTTTCTTCTCGGGAAATGTTTTGGCGAAATTTCTAAGATAAGAATCAAAAAGTCAACGCTTCTTATGTCGTTCTATGTTATGTCCTATCCACGCATATTATTTTAACAAGTTTCTATTGTCATTGTTATAAATCAGTATTTTATCACGGTCTGCACTTTCACGAGCAAATGGGAGCAATCCACCATCAGTAATCAAGTCCACTTCTCGCCCCAACAATGCTTTCAAGTCCTCATACATCCCTCCCAAAATGAACAAGCTGAAATGCTTGCTCTTATCTGGAACGACCAGAATGTCCACATCGCTGTCTGGTCTCTCCTCACCTCTTGAATAGGAGCCAAACAGCCATGCTTTCAAGACGGGCTGTGTCTTGAAATACTCGGCTATCATCTTTGTCATTGTCTTGGTGCTCATACGGAAAATCCTTTTCTCGTTGGCAAAGTAAGTGATTATATGTGGAACACGCAAACTTTTTCCTCATTTTTTTCAATAAGGCACGATTTTTCCCACAAAAAGCTTGATATCACCCCAAAAAATGTGTAACTTTGCACTCGGATTGCTATGGTTTCCACATTATTTATATTCAGAAACCATAGCTTCCCAAACACCCCAAACACCATCTCTATACCAACTCTATACTAAGGCTATACCAACTCTATACCAACTCTATAGTACCCTTGGGTTTCCTCTGAGTTAACTCCCATTTACCAAGGGGGTGACCAAGACCCATCGATGGAGTGGCGATAGGATAGCTATGGGTCAGCAAGGGGTGATGAACCTAAAGCTAAACCAAAGGTACGCCTGAGGAAGGCCGAGGGTAACTGAAAGAATCTCAAGGTTGGAGAGCCGGTACCCCTAAGGCATTGAGCCAGTAGCTCAAAGGCGACGAGCCGGTGGCTCAAGGGCGTTGAGCTACCGGCTCGTTAGGAAGTGCTTGCCGTCAGGAAGCGTGCCAACCTAACGTTACATGATTATGGCTCAATGATGTTGAAGTTCAGCACAGGCTTGTTGACACCTGAGAAGAGGGTCGTGACAGCATCTTCGTTGCCTGTGATGTTGAGACCCGTGAAGTTGCCATTGAGGTAGTTGACAAGAGCGGCTTTGGTGCCCTTGGCTGTGGCGTCCACCTTATCGAAGGTCTGATTCATGTAGGTGAGGATGACACCATTGCGGCGCACCACGCAACATTTCTCATCGCCGATGATGAAGTTGACGGTGACATCGTTGTTCTCCACGCTGTGGCTGTCGGTGGCGATGGCGGCATACTCGAAAATCATGTCGATGCTACCAGCACCCAGCATGTTGGCGATGCCTTCTCCTGTGCCGTATTGCTTGTCAGATGGTGTGCCTGCACGCAGTTCCATCGCACCCGTCAAGTAGGCGTTGCGCCACGTGCCACTCTCACATTGATAGCCCAACTGTTCGAGAGCATCGGCACAAAGACGGCGAGCCTCCATGTTGGAGGGGTCAGCATAGACGAGTTCTTTAGTGACCTGAGCCACCCATTGGTAGTCGCCTTTGGCATAGTCAATACGAGCCATTTCGAGAATGCGCTTGGCATCACCACCCATATATTCCACAATCTTCTTGGCTGTCTCTTCGGGCGTCAAGAGGTTGAGGTTGACGGGGTTAGCATCGTACCAACCCATGTAGCGCTGATAGACGGCCTTGATGTTGTGGGAGAGCGTGCCGTAGTACTGACGAGTGTACCAGACCTTGTCGAGCTTCTCAGGCAGACGCAAGGTGTTGGCAATCTCTGTGGAGGTGTAGCCGAGGTTGACATAGTGGAGCGTCTGGTCGTGGATGAACTTATAGATGGAGGCGGTGTTCTCCATGTATTCCTTGATGACCTCCGTGCCCCAATGTGGCCAGTTGTGGCTCTGGAAGACCACATCGGTCTTGTCAGCGAACTTGCTCTCAGCCTCAAGAATGTAGTTGCACCAAGCCTCTGCATCGCGCACAGCGGCACCACGCAGGGTGTAGAGGTTGTGGAGGGTTCCTGTGCAGTTCTCAGCCATCCAAAGGGCACGATAGTCAGGGAAGTAAGCGTTCATTTCGGCAGGAGCTTCTGTGCCAGGCGTGAGCTGGAAGGTGACGGTGATGCCATCGATAGTGACGGTCTCATCCTCCTTCACTTCGTAGGTTGGTGGCATCAGCGTGAGGGGCGAGTTGGTGCTCTGACCCATACCGATACCCATCGCCATACGACCCGTCACACCCTTGGGCAGGTTGGCGCCATACTGATAAGCGGCACGACGGGACATCGCAGCGTTGCAATAAGCGTTCTCAGCAATCACGTGCTTCATGAAACCAGCAGGCGTGATGACAGCAATCTTGCCTGGCTTGATTTGCTCAGCGAGGGGCAGACTGGCATCAGCAATGTTCTGGGCGTTGACGATAGCACCCACACCACCATAGTGGTCAGCGTGGCTGTGGCTGATGAGGACGGCCACGATGCGAGGATTGGAATCGACATTGCGCTTGAAAAGATTGATGGCAGCCTCAGCCACTTCCTTGCACATCAGCACATCGAAGATCATCCATCCGTTCTTGGTCTTGATGAAGGTCATGTTGGCCATATCATAGCCACGCACCTGATAGATGCCTTCGCACACCTTGAAGAGACCTGTCTGCACGTTGCAGAGGGAGTTCTGCCACAAGCTGGGATTGACGGTGGAGGGAGCCTCCCCTTCAGCCAACAGGAACTGGAACTCAGCCATGTTCCACACCTCACCACGATCGTTGGTGATGACGAGGTCTGGGGTTGCCTCGATGAGACCACGCTTGGCATTCTCCAACTCAGACTTATCGTTGAAGTCCAGGCGCTCGTACCACTCCTTGTTCAAGTCTGACGTCTTCTGAGTGGCATCCTTAGCGGCAAGGGGCTTGTCAGGATCGACAGGGTCTGGGTCTGGAGCCTTCTCTGTCTCCTTGAAGAAAACGAGACTGTCCATATCAGTGGCAAGGACGGTTTGCTTCACGCCGTTCTTATAGATATAATAACCTTGGGCATTAGCCTGCTGAGCCACGCCACCCAAAAGCAGCAGGGCACTAATGATATACTTTTTCATCTTCTCTTATTGATTTTGAATGATTGATTTCCTATGACTACTATATATGTGCCAGCTGGCAACTGGCTGATGGAGAGTGTGGCCACACCCTCGGCATTGGCCTTCCCCTTGAGGAGACATTGGCCATCGATGCCATAGAGCGACAAACTCTCGCATCCCTGAGCCGTGATGACAGAGCCTGTAATCTTGAAGGCCTCCGTAGAGATCGTCTTCATGTCCGTCGCCACATCCACTTCCTCGATGGTCATCTTGAGGTAGTTGTCCAAGGGATAAAGGACGGTCATGCCGGCACACTCCAACTTCACATCCGTGTCCGTAAACGACACAATGGGCCTGTCCTCCAAATCGAAAGACGTTGAACGCTGTGCCTCGTGAATGACGACACACATTTTCTTCTCGCCAGCATCTTCTGATGCCCGGCTTGCTCCCCAACTGTTCACAGCAGCTGCTGAAGCAGAAACGAGCAATGCACCTGTCAGCATCGCCCAAGCTTTGGGAATCGTTTTCTTCTTCATGTTCTGGTTAGTTGTTAGATATTAGTTAATAGATAGTAAATAATCGGCGACAAAGTAACAAAGATTCTTCGAAACATCCAAGGATTTTCTTATTTATTTCACTTTTTTTGCTTCTTTTGCCACCACTTGCTCCATTTTCTTCCCAAAATGACACCTAAAAAAGAGAAACCGCCCTCCCCACTCGTCACGAGCAAGGAAAGCGGTTTGTTTTGTCTCTAACATCTTTATGGTTTACGTAATTCTTAGAAAAGTGTCTCACGACACACGTTTATCCATTATTATTATGAGTAAAGTTTCACTTTCATTTCGCGGTGCAAAGGTACGGACTTTTCCACAATGCCACAATACCCAAAATATGTGATTTTGTACAGTCCTTTGCCCCAATTGCCACACGAAAAGAGAAAAATGGATGGGGAAAGTGAGGTTTTTGGGTGACGGAGAGGCGATAAGTCAAGAATTATGTGTAGATTTGCAAATCAATTACGCGTAAAAAGATGATTTTCAACTACGATGTGGTTGTGGTGGGAGCAGGTCACGCAGGATGTGAGGCTGCTGCCGCTGCTGCTAATTTAGGTGCTCGCACGTGTCTCATCACGATGGACATGAACAAGATTGCGCAGATGTCGTGCAATCCTGCCATTGGTGGTATCGCTAAGGGACAGATTGTGAGGGAGATAGATGCGCTTGGAGGCTATACGGGCATCGTGACTGACCGTTGCAGCCTGCAATTCAGGATGTTGAACCTCTCGAAGGGGCCAGCCGTGTGGAGTCCCCGTTCACAATGCGACCGTGCCAAGTTCATCTGGACGTGGCGAGAAGTGCTGGAGAACATCCCCAATCTGCAAATCTGGCAAGACCAAGTTAGGTCGTTAATCGTTGAAAATCAGACAGTTCAAGGAGTAGAGACATATTATGGAGCGACGTTTCGTGCCAAATGTGTCATCATCACGGCTGGCACGTTCCTGAACGGCTTGATGCACATCGGCAGGGTGAAGATTCCTGGTGGCAGATGTGCTGAATCGGCTTCGCTGGAACTGACGGAGAGCATCACGAAATATGGCATCCGTGCTGGGAGGATGAAGACTGGAACGCCCGTGCGCATCGACAAGCGAAGTGTAGATTTCTCGCTGATGGAGAAGCAGGATGGTGACCACGATTTCCACAAGTTCTCATACCTGCCAACGGAACGAACGGCTGTCAGCGAACGCAACAACCTGCCTTGCTGGATCTGCTACACGAACACGGATGTGCATGAAGTGTTGCGTTCTGGACTCCCAGATTCGCCTCTCTACAACGGACAAATCCAGAGCATCGGCCCCCGTTACTGTCCCAGTATCGAGACCAAACTTCACACGTTCCCTGACAAGGACGAGCACATGCTTTTCCTCGAACCAGAGGGAGAGACCACGAACGAGATGTACCTGAACGGCTTCTCGTCTTCGTTGCCGATGGAGATCCAATTGACTGCACTCAGGAAGATTCCAGCCTTCAAGAATCTGGAGGTTTATCGTCCTGGTTATGCCATCGAATATGACTTCTTCGACCCCACGCAGTTGAAACATTCTCTCGAATCGAAGGTGGTGAAGAACCTCTTCTTTGCAGGTCAGGTGAATGGTACGACGGGCTATGAAGAAGCTGGGGGACAGGGCATCATTGCCGGCATCAATTCTGCCATCAATTGCAGTATCATGAATCGTTCTGAAGGTGGTGAATCAGGCGCCCTTCTCAACAACGGCGAGCCTTTCATTCTTGGCAGAAACGAAGCCTACATCGGCGTGCTGATTGACGACCTCGTGACGAAGGGGGTGGATGAGCCTTATCGCATGTTCACCTCACGTGCTGAGTATCGCATCTTGTTGCGTCAGGACGATGCCGATATGCGTCTGACCCCACGCAGTTATGAGTTGGGGTTGGCATCAGAAGAACGCTACCAACTGATGCAGACGAAGAAGGAGAAGATTGATGCTATCACGGAGTTTGTGGCGAACTTCTCCCTGAAGCCTTCGCTCATCAATCCTGCCTTAGAAGAGCTGGGCACTACCCCACTCCGTCAAGGCTGCAAGTTGGAGGAACTTTTGGGACGCCCTCAGATCAACATCAACAACATCGCTCCCCATATCGACACCTTCCGCAAGGAACTCGATCGCATCTTGGGCGATGACCCACGACGTGAGGAAATCATCGAAGCAGCAGAAATACAAATCAAATATAAGGGCTACATCTATCGCGAACAGCAGATGGCAGACAAGATGATTCGCTTGGAGAACATCAAAATCTTGGGCAAGTTCGACTACCCCAACATGACCCAAATCTCCATCGAAGCACGTCAGAAGCTGCAAGCCATCCAACCCGTCACGCTGGCACAAGCCTCTCGCATCCCTGGGGTTTCCCCCTCTGACATCAATATCATGCTGGTGCTGATGGGAAGGTAGATGAGTTGAGAGTTGACAGTTGACAGTTGAGATTAAAGTAGAACTTTTGTTCCACGTGAAACAATTTGCGTATATGTGGAACTAAACCAACAAGTTAGAAGAAACAAACAAATCAAACATACAATATTATGGAACTAAACAACCAGTATCTGTTAGACCATCTGCGGAGCATCCAAGACTTTCCCAAGAAGGGAATCAACTTCCGCGACGTGACCACCCTCTTCAAGGATGCAAAAGCACTCGAGATCATGGAAGAGGAGTTGTACGAACTCTACAAGGACAAGGGCATCACCAAAGTGGTGGGTCTCGAAACACGTGGTTATGTGATGGGAGCAATCCTTGCCCGTCGTCTGAATGCTGGATTTGTGATGGCTCGCAAGCCAGGCAAACTCCCAGCCACAACTATCAGAGAACACTTCACAAAGGAGTACGGAGAAGATTCCATTGAGATTCATCTGGATGCCATCAACTCAAACGATGTTGTGCTTCTCCACGATGATCTCTTAGCTACAGGTGGCACCATCAAGGCCGCATGGAACCTCGTCAAGAAACTCAATCCAAAGAAATGCTACATGAACTTCCTCATTGAGATTCGCGATGAAGGACTGCAGGGAAGAGAGTATATCGGTGAAGGGATTGAGATAACAACCCTCATCAAGGTCTAAAGCCCGTTTCACAAGAATTGACTCATCTCACACATCAAGTGCTTCTTTGTTACTTACTGATAATGGGACAGTTAGCCTCGAATTGTTTCACGTGGAACAAAAGTAACACTTGAAGTAACACAGACAAGGAACTGCATAAAGACACATGACGAAAGACGAAGAAAGACTCCAGCGGCTCAAGGTGATTGTCAACAGCCTCACGGAAGAACCAGGGTGCTATCAATACTTAGACAAAGATGGCACCGTGATTTATGTGGGTAAGGCAAAGAACCTGAAACGGCGCGTGAGTTCATACTTCAACAATTCGTACAAGAATCGGAAGACGCATATCTTGGTCAGCAAGATTGAGGACATCAAATATGTGGTGGTTCCTACCGATGAAGACGCACTCATTCAAGAGAACAATCTCATCAAAGCACACCAACCTTTCTACAACATCCTGCTGAAAGATGGGAAGACCTACCCTTCTGTATGCATCACCAACGAGTATTTTCCTCGCGTCATCAAGACACGAAATATCGATAAAAAGGCAGGCACCTATTATGGTCCCTTCAGTCATGGAGGAACGCTGAATGCAATGATGGAACTCATCAGCAAAATCTATCAGGTACGTCTTTGCCACACCATCATCACTCCAGAAAAGTTGGAACAGGGAAAAATGAAGAAATGTCTCTACTACGACATTGGCAAATGCAAGGCACCCTGTATTGGACTTCAGACAAGAGAAGAATACCTACATCAAATCGATGAAATCAAGGACATCTTAAGTGGAAACACCAGGAATCTCTGTCAGAAATTATATGAAGAGATGCAGAGGTTGGCAGAACAAGAGCTTTTCATCGAAGCAGAAGCTGTGAAGAAGAAATACATCCTTGCCAAAGAGTTTGACAGCAAGAACCGCGTCATCACCAGTACGAACCAAAACATCGATGTATTCAGCATAGAGGACGATGAAAACAAGGCTTACGTTAATTATATGCATGTGGTGAATGGTTGTATCACGCGTGTATTCACTAATGAATATAAGAAGCAATTGGATGAGACAGCAGACGAAATCCTGTCTTTGGCGATTGTCGATATGCGCGAACGATATGGAAACGAATCAAAGGAGATTGTGGTGCCCTTCGAACTGGATTTCACCCTTAAAGATGCCCAATTCATCGTCCCCAAGGCAGGAGACAAAAAGAAGCTATTGTTGCTGTCAGAGTCAAATGTTCGTCAGTATCGCATCGATGCACTCAAACAGGCAGAACGACTGAATCCTGACCAACGAAACGTGAATATCCTCAAGGAACTGCAACGCAAACTGAAACTCTCCAAGATTCCCATGCGTATTGAATGTTTCGATAACTCAAACATCATGGGACAGGACGCCGTAGCAGGATGCGTCGTATTCATCGGAGGAAGGAAATCAAAGAACGATTATCGAAAGTACAATATCAAAACGGTGATTGGTCCTGACGATTATGCCTCGATGAGTGAGGTTGTCTATAGGAAATATAGCCGTGCCATCGAGGAAGACACTCCCCTACCCGACCTCATCATCACAGATGGTGGTAAGGGACAGATGGAGGTCGTGAGAAAGGTCATTGAAGACCAACTGCACTTGGACATTCCCATCGCAGGACTCGCCAAAGACAGCCACCACCGTACTAACGAACTGCTGTTTGGATTCCCTGCACAGGTAGTAGGAATCGAGATGGATAGCCCTCTCTTCAAACTGCTCACACAGATTCAGGACGAGGTACACCGTTTTGCTATCACCTTCCATAAGGAGAAGCGAGCCAAGCATAACACGGAATCAGAACTTGACCACATCAAAGGCATCGGCATAGCCACCAAGACCCTTTTACTTCAAAGATTCAAGAGCCTTAAGCGTATTAAAGAAGCTGATTATGAGACACTTAAAGAGGTAATTGGCGCATCGAAAGCACAACTGATAAGAGAATCATTCAACGAAGAATAGTTAATAGAATAAGAAGAACAATTAATAGAATAAAATGAGAGCAGTCATACAACGAGTAACACATGCGTCTGTCACCATCAAGGGGGAAAAGACAGCAGAGATTGGGAAGGGCTATTTAGTGCTTCTCGGTTGCGAAAATGCTGATAATGAGGAAGATATAACTTGGTTAGCAAAGAAAATCTGCAACCTGAGAGTGTTTGACGATGAGAATGGCGTGATGAACAAGTCCATTCTCGATGCTGGTGGCGACATCTTGGTGGTTAGCCAATTTACCCTTTGGGCAAGTTATAAGAAAGGTAACCGTCCCTCATATCTGAGGGCTGGTAGTCACGAGGTCACTATCCCACTTTACGAACGGTTTTGTGAGGTTTTATCGGAGAACTTGGGTAAACCCGTCAGCACAGGAGAATTTGGTGCAGAAATGCAAGTGGAACTGCTGAACGATGGTCCCGTCACCATCTGCATGGACACGAAGAATAAAGAATAAAACAACAATAATATGGAAGAAAACAAGTACTTTGAGATTCTGAAGCAATATGATTTGGAACTCGACGATGAGAAGGTAAAACGTCAAGTGGAACTGCTCTTGAAGGAGCATCTGGCAGAGAACAACACAACGGAAGTGAAACGATTCCTGCTGAACAGCGTGGAACTCACCACCCTCAAGACGACAGACAGCGAAGACAGCGTACTGAAGTTTGTGGAGAAGGTGAACAAGTTCGATGATGTCTATCCTGAATTAGGACATGTGGCCACAGTATGCGTCTATCCCTGCTTCGCAAAGATCTGTCACGACACTTTAGAGAACGAAGAGGTGGAAATAGCCTGTGTATCAGGAAGTTTCCCATCAGCACAGACATTCATCGAAGTGAAGATTGCAGAGACAGCACTCGCCATCAACGATGGTGCCACAGAGATTGATATGGTGATACCTGTAGGCAAGTTCTTGGCTGGAGACTATGAGGGAATGTGCGATGAAATCGAGGAGATGACGGCAGTATGTGGGGACAAGAAACTGAAGACCATCCTCGAAACGGGATGCTTGAAGACAGCCAAGAATATCAAGACAGCCAGCATCCTCGCCATGTATGCAGGTGCTGACTACATCAAAACCTCTACAGGCAAATTGGAACCTGCTGCCACACCAGAGGCAGGCTTTGTGATGTGTCAAGCCATCAAGGAATACTACGAAAAAACGGGCATACAGATTGGTTTCAAGCCTGCTGGAGGAATGAAGACGGTGGAAGATGCCCTCACCTACTATACAATTGTGAAGGAAGTGTTGGGCGAACAATGGCTGACCAACCGATGGTTGCGTTTGGGCACCAGTTCGTTGGCCAATAAACTTTTATCAGAAATCGAAGGAAAAGAGGTTAAGTTCTTCTAACTCAGCCTTATCAGACGGTTCAGAAGAAGAAAAGGAGGGTCAAAGCGAACGACCAACTACATAATCTACATACGTGTAAAGGGCTTGTTTGGCATCCGAATCAGGGAAGGGTGCAAGCAGGCCTTTTGCTTTCTGGGCATAGTCGTTCATCACCTTTTCTGCATACTCAATACCCCCATTCTTCTTGGTGAAATCAACCAAAACATCAATCTCGGCTTGACTCACCTGACGAGCTTTCACCTTACGGGCAAGTGCCAACATCTCTTCGTTGCCAGTAGCCAAAAGTGCATGGATGACAGGCAGGGTGAGTTTACCCTCCTTCATGTCGTTGCCTGTGGGTTTGCCAATGGATGGATCGTGGTGATAGTCGAAAATATCGTCACGAATCTGGAAGCAAATGCCGATGGATTCGCCAAAATCACGCAAAAGAGCCCTCACCTGCTTATCAGAAGTGACAGAAAGAACGCCAGATTCAGCACAGGCAGCGAAGAGTGCAGCCGTTTTATTGCGGATAATGTCGAAGTAAACATCCTCCGTGATGGCCTGATTCTTCACGTTATTGAGTTGAAGAAGTTCGCCACAAGCGAGATCCTGAGCAGCAATCGAAACAATCTCAATCAGCTCAGTATTGTTCGTCTTGGTGGCACAAAGCAGGGCATTTGCCAAGATGAAATCGCCTGCCAACACAGCCACTTGATTGCCGTAGGCGTTGTTCACAGACTCCTGACCACGACGTTCCTCACTCTCATCCACCACATCGTCGTGTACCAGACTGGCCGTGTGGAAAAACTCATACGTGGCTGCCGTGTAGATGGAATTGTCGTTCGTCTCGCCTGCAACCAGCTTGGCTGAAAGAAGCGTGAGGATAGGACGCATCATCTTCCCTCTCCTACTGGCGATGCCAGCAAGCACCTCCTTCAGGATGGGATTAGGGTGTACGAGATAGGAGTCAAATACCTGCTTGTACTGACCCATTTCTGTCTCAATTGGCTTTCTTATTTGCGCTAATACGTCCATATTTATGAAAAACAAGTGCAAAGTTAGTGAAGAATTGGGAATTAGGAATTAGGAATTAGGAATTTTTTGACTTTCAGCATGCTTTTTCCATAAAAAAGTAACAATTCCTAATTCCTAATTCCTAATTCCTAACTAAAAATCGTACCTTTGTAACCAAATCCAAAAAGACATGGAAAAATTGTTCCTTCTCGATGCATACGCATTGATTTACAGAGCCTATTATGGCTTTATCAAGAACCCACGCATCAACAGCAAAGGCGAAAACACGTCGGCTGTGTTGGGCTTTGTGAACACCCTCGAAGAGATCCTCACAAAAGAGAATCCTGAGTACATTGGAGTGGCTTTCGACCCTCATGGCCCCACCTTCCGTCATGAGACTTTCGCTGAGTATAAGGCACAACGCGAAGAGACCCCAGAGGGCATCCGATTCGCTGTCCCTATTATTAAAGATGTGTTGAAGGCCTACCGCATTCCTGTGTTGGAGGTGACTGGTTTCGAAGCAGACGATGTGATTGGCACTTTGGCCAAACAGAGCGAATCCATCGATGGAATTGAAACTTTTATGATGACACCAGACAAGGATTATGGACAGTTGGTGACCAAGAATGTGAAGATGTACAAGCCCCGTCATGATGGTGGATTCGACATCTTGGGCGAGAAGGAGGTGAAAGAGAAGTATGGCATCAGCGATGTGAAGCAGGTGATTGACCTCTTGGGATTGATGGGCGATGCATCAGACAACTACCCTGGGTGTCCAGGTGTGGGAGAGAAGACGGCTGTGAAACTCATCAATGAGTTTGGGAGCATCGAGGGGCTACTGGCCAATACAGAACAACTTAAGGGAGCCATGAAGAAGAAAGTGGAGGAACATGTGGAGGACATCAAGTTATCGAAGTTTTTGGCTACCATCAAGACAGACGTACCCATCACCCTCGACCTCAACAGCCTCAAACGCGAATCCATCGATGAAGTTGCCCTAAAGGAGATTTTCGAGCGACTGGAGTTTCGCTCCTTGAACAAGCGACTCTTTGGAGGCGGCGATGTCTCGACCCCCTCTCCTACCCCATCGCCATCCGTCAGCAAGAACAAAGGCAAGAATCAGATGAACGACCTCTTCAGCGGCGACCTCTTTGGAGGATCATCAACTCCTGCCCCTCAAAACGCCCCTTCTCAAGCCTCCGAGAATCAAATATTCACGACCACCGAGTCAGGCGATTTGTTTTTTTCGAATCTCAGCGACTTGAGCACGACACCTCATAACTACCAACTGATTGATTCTGATGAAGAAATAGACAAACTGATTGCAAAAATCTTGACTTTCGGGTTTGTCTGTTTAGACACGGAAACCACTTCCGTGAACGAAATATCGGCAAAACTGGTGGGATTGAGCTTTGCAGTCGAGGAAGGAGAGGCTTTCTACGTACCAGTGCCCTATCATAAGGAATGGGAGGGCGATGACTTCGAGAAAACGTTAAAGGTTGTTAACAAGTTCAAGGAGGTGTATGAGTCGGAGAAAATCTTGAAGATTGGACAGAACATCAAGTACGACATGATGGTGCTCGCCAACTATGGCATCCATCTCGAAGGGAAGATGTTCGACACGATGATTGCACATTATATACTTGCACCCGAGTTGCGTCACAACATGGATTACTTGGCAGAGGTCTATCTGAAGTATCGCACCATTCACATCGATGCCCTCATTGGGTCAGGCAAGAAACAACGCTCCATGCACGAACTCGATCCCAAGGAGGTATATGAGTATGCCGCTGAGGATGCAGACGTGACGCTGAAACTGAAAAACATCTTAGAAAAGGAGTTGCACGAGAAGGGACTCTACAAACTCTTCGAGGAGGTGGAGATGCCACTCGTACCCGTGTTGGCAAGGATGGAAAGGAACGGTGCAAGAATCGACGAAGCATCATTAGCAGAGACCTCCAAGACCTTCACCCAACGGATGGAAGCCATCGAAAAGGAGATACGCGAAATGGCAGGCCAGGAACTCAACATCAGTTCGCCCAAACAGATTGGCGAACTCCTCTTCGACCGCCTCAAAATCGACTCCAAACCCAAGAAGACGAAAACAGGACAATATGTTACTGACGAGGCTACCCTACTCGCCCTGAAGAGCAAGCATCCCATTGTGGAAAAGATACTCGATTATCGTGGCTACAAGAAGTTGCTCTCCACTTATATTGATGCCCTACCCTTGCTGGTCAATCCACGTACAGGACACATCCACACATCATACAATCAAGCGGTTACAGCTACAGGGCGACTCTCATCGAGCAATCCCAATCTGCAGAACATCCCTATCCGTGACGAGAACGGAAAAGAGGTACGAAAGGCCTTCATTCCTGACGAAGGAGAGCTCTTCTTCTCAGCCGACTACAGTCAGATAGAATTGCGATTGATGGCTCATCTCAGTCAGGACAAAAACATGGTCGAAGACTTCAATAGTGGGCACGATATTCATCAGGCCACAGCCTCTAAAATCTTCAAAGTGCCTCTTGAAGAAGTAACCTCCACGATGCGTCGCAAGGCGAAGACAGCCAACTTCGGCATCATCTACGGCATCTCTGCCTTTGGACTGGCAGAACGCATGGAAGTGAGTCGTAGCGAGGCCAAGCAACTGATTGACGAGTACTTCGCCACCTATCCAGGCGTGAAGGAATACATGGAAAAGAGCATCGAGAAGGCACGTCAGATGGGCTATACGGAAACGCTCTTGGGGCGTCGATGTCAATTGCCTGACATCAACTCGCGCAACGCTGTGGTGCGTGGTTATGCAGAGAGAAATGCCATCAATGCCCCCATTCAGGGAACGGCTGCCGACATCATTAAGGTGGCGATGATCCACATCGACCAACGGATGCGCGAGGAGGGGCTGAAGTCCAAGATGATCCTGCAAGTACACGACGAACTGAACTTCTCCGTCGTGCCTGAAGAAAAGGAACAATTGCAGGCATTGGTGATTCATGAAATGGAGAATGCCATCAAACTCTCCGTACCTCTGTATGCCGACTGCGGATGGGGAGAAAACTGGCTCGAAGCGCACTAAAAAGGAGGCTTTTCAACAGGTTGCAGGCGACTCCGAGGAAAATTTATCATTTTTTGATAATCATTTTTTGATAATTATGACTATTTACTTATCTTTGCACCCAAATAATAAGTAAATGTATGATAGAGAATCCTTTTGTAACTAATGGTTATGTAGGACCAGAGTATTTCTGCGACCGTGTTGAAGAGACGAAGACGTTGGTTGACTTCCTGACCAACGGCAATAACATAGCATTGATGTCGCCAAGACGTCTTGGCAAGACTGACTTGATTAAGCACAGCTTTAATCAGCCGGCAATCAGAGACCATTTCCATACATTTGTGGTGGACATCTATGCTACAGGCTCGTTTCGAGACTTTGTCAATGTATTCGGAAAGTCCATCCTCGAAACATTAAAGCCAAAAGGACGTAAAGTTTGGGAAGGTTTTCTGAACGTACTGATGTCTGTACGCTCAGAAATAACTTTCGACATCAATGGTAATCCAGTATGGGGGTTA
>CAJOGQ010000037.1 GCA_905234125.1 uncultured Bacteroidaceae bacterium
GTGGCAAGGAGAAACAGAATGCCGGCGGCTCCGCTGATGATGCCGATAACAAATGTCGCTACCATCGCTATCTTGTAACGGCGAATCGTAGCCTCCTGGTACTGCTTGAGGTACTCGACGGCGTCGAGACGCTTGTTGAGCGAGGCCATGAAGTCGTCACGGTCGTCGAATTGGGGTTTTTGAGCGAGGAAAAGATCCTCAAGTGCTTTATCTTTGGTCATAGTTTCAGTCTTTCTTTTAGTTTGTCACGTCCACGAGAGAGCTGCTTCTTCACCGCGTCTTCCGATGTGTCGATGATGGAGGCTATCTCCTTGATACTGTATCCGCTGAGATAGAACAGCGTGATGGCAGAGCGTTCCTTGGGCGGCAGGGTGCGCAGGGCGAGATAGAGGTCTTGGTGGGCGAAGCTGACATCGGCAGGCGTGCCGCCAATGAGTGTCCGTGCCTCGTCGATGCTGTTCATCGTCCGACAACTCGCCTTGTGGTTGAGGAAGGTGTTGTGGGCAATCTTGAAGAGCCACGACCGGAACTTCCCCTTGTCGTGATACCCCACCGACGCAAGATAAGCCTTCACCAACGCATCCTGTGCCAGGTCATCAGCATCGTCCCTCTTGCCACAGCAGAGGGCGAGCAGAAAACTTCTCAGTGCCTCCTGCTCGCGCTCCACGTGGGTGATGAATGCTTCGCGAGTCACGGTCTTACGCCTGTTTGGTCAGTTCCTGTTCCTCAGCCTCCATCTCCTTGGCAAGCATCTTCTTGCCCACAAAATAAGTGACGATAAAGGAAATGGAAACCGCTAAGAGAATACAGCCCATGAATGCGCTGAACGTGATGTCATCGGGATCCGAACCGCCCACATATCCCATCCACGCTCCCATGCCGAGAAAGATGAGGCCGAGCAACGCGGTCAGAATGCCCCAGGTGAGTTTCCTCAATTGCTTTTCTTTCAGCAGTTTTGGCTTAGGGGAAGTCTTGCTGAGCAGTTCCTCAAGGTTAGCGTTGGGGTTCTTCTCGATGTATGACATGATAATCTGCGTGCGCTGTTTCGTCTCGTTCATGTTCTTGCGGATGATGAACCAAACAATCATGATGGGGATGATGCATCCCAAGGCGACAGGGATGAACCCTAAAAGCATGGAGAATTCCAATAATTCTTTCATTTTTCTTTTTGATTTAGATGTTAAACTTTTGTTATTTGAACCGGTTTGCATATATAACAAGTCAAAACACGAAAAGGTGACGTCGTCAGCAAAAAAAATGGAGTTTTTTTATTTATGCCCTTGCAAAGGTAGTGCTTTTTTATGGAAAAAACCTTATCTTTGCACAAAATATTATCAGAATGAAAGATTTCATCAAGGAGGCGAAGGTGGAGACGGCGGTTATCGTGGGTCTTATCACCCCTCAGCAGAATGAGAAGAAGACGGAAGAATATCTGAACGAACTGGAATTCTTGGCGGACACGGCTGGAGCCAAAGTCATCAAGCGTTTTACGCAGAAGGTGAATGGCCCGAGCAGCGTGACGTATCTGGGCAGCGGTAAGCTGGAGGAGATTGCGCAGTTCATCAAGGATCGTGAAGAGGCCAAGGAGCAGGAGGCTGGGAGCAAGGAGCAAGAGGGTGAGGAGACGGTGGGCATGGTCATCTTTGACGATGAACTGTCGGCAAAGCAAATCCGCAACATCGAGCAGGCGTTACAGGTGAAGATATTGGACAGGACGAGCCTGATTCTTGACATCTTCGCCATGAGAGCCCAGACGGCGGCGGCGAAGACGCAGGTGGAACTGGCTCAATATAGATATATGTTGCCACGACTGACGAGGCTGTGGACGCACTTGGAACGTCAGCGAGGCGGTAGTGTGGGACTGAGAGGCCCTGGTGAAACACAGTTGGAGATGGACCAGCGCATCATCCGTCACCGCATCTCACTCCTGAAGCAGAGGCTCGTGGAGATTGAGCAGCAGAAGACGACGCAGAGGAAGAACCGTGGGCGACTGATCCGCGTGTCGTTAGTGGGCTACACGAATGTGGGCAAATCGACGCTGATGAACCTGCTGTCGAAGAGCGACATCTTTGCGGAGAACAAACTCTTTGCCACGTTGGACACGACGGTCAGGAAGGTCATCATCGAGAACTTGCCGTTCCTCCTTTCGGACACGGTGGGATTCATCCGCAAGTTGCCGACTGACCTGGTGGAGTCATTCAAGAGTACGCTCGACGAGGTGAGGGAGGCCGACCTGCTGCTGCATGTGGTGGATATCAGCCACCCGGACTTCGAGGAGCAGATTCAGGTGGTGGAGAAGACGTTGGGCGATTTGGGTTGTGCCGACAAGCCGATGATGATCATCTTCAACAAAATCGATGCCTACACTTGGGTGGAGAAGGAGGAGGATGACCTGACACCCCGTACGAAGGAGAACATCCCGCTGGACGAATTGATGCGCACATGGATGGCGAAGCTGAACGACAACTGCATCTTCATCTCAGCGGTGAAGAAGGAGAACATCGACACGCTGAGGGAGACGCTCTACAAGAAGGTGAGGGAGCTGCACGTGCAGAAGTATCCGTACAATGACTTCCTCTATCCAATAGAAAACTAAGGAATCGCCGGGAAGGGGCAAAGAAACAAGGAATGAAGAAATTGAACCCAAAACAATGATAATATGAGAGAACTGACAGTAAACGAAATCGCTCAGTTGGAAGAGCGTGGATGTTGGGCTGAAGATTGGTCGGACATCATGGTGGATGAGGCTTTTGTGCCCACCCAAATGGAACAAGTGATGCTCTACGGGCATGTGGAAATCGGTAGTCTCAGCGGTTCTGTCGAGCTGGAAGAGGGCTTCCGTCGCCGTTGCTGTGTGCGGAACGCCGTGTTGCGCAACGTGACGATTGGTGATGATTGCTTGGTGGAGAACGTGCGTGGCTACATCTCCAACACGCAGATAGGCGACCGCTGCTACGTGGCCAATATCGGCGTCATCACCAATCAGGAGGGGTGCACGTTCGGATGCGGCACGGAGATTTCGGTGCTGAACGAGGGTGGCGATGGCAACATCGTCATCTTCGAGGGTCTGACCGCTCAACTGGCTTGGCTGATGGTGAACTTCCCGAAAGTGAAGACACTGGTGGCCGAGCAGTCAACTCTCAACTCTCAACTCTCAACTCCCCACATCGGCTCCGGTTCCCGCATCATCGACGTGAAGGAGATGAACAATGTCCGCATTGGTGAGGGATGCGAAGTGCAGGGAAGTTGCAAGTTGACCAACTGCACGCTGCTGAGCACCGACGACGCCGGCACGCTCATCGGGTCGGATGTCATCATCGAGGACAGCGTCGTCGCACCCGGCGCCAGCGTCATCGACGGGGCGAAAGTTTACTCGTGCTTCGTCGGCGAGTCCGTCCACATAGGCAAGGGCTTCTCTGCCGAGGCGAGCGTCTTCTTCGCCAACAGCTACATGGACAACGGCGAGTCGTGCGCGGCCTTCTGCGGACCCTTTGCCACGAGCCACCACAAGAGCACTCTGCTCATCGGCGGAGCGTTCTCATTCTACAACGCCGGTTCGGGAACCAATCAGAGCAACCACGCCTACAAGATGGGGCCGATACACTGGGGCACCCTCGATCGAGGCAGCAAGACGGCCTCCGGAAGCCACATTCTCTGGCCTGCCCATGTAGGCTCGTTCTCCATGGTGATGGGCAAGGTGCAGAATCATCCGCAGGTGCAGAAACTTCCGTTCAGCTACGTGATAGCCGAAGGCCGTGAGACCTGGATCATCCCGGGCATCAACATCCGCACCGTCGGCACATGGCGTGACATCAACAAATGGCCGAAGCGCGACAAGCGTCCACTCAGCGCCCGCACCGACCTCATCAACTTCGCATTCCCCAACCCCTACATCATCCAGTCCGTGCTGGACGGAAAGCAACTCCTCGAAACCCTTCAGCAGGAGCATCCCAACGACACGGAGATTTTCACTTACCACGGATGCAAGATCAAACGCAGTGCGCTCTTGAAGGGCATCCAGTACTACGACCTCACCCTCAAGCTATTCCTCCACCGTTGCTTCACGTCGGGCGCCGTCGAGACCGAGGAGGCCAACGGAGGCCGATGGGTGGACATGATGGGTATGCTACTGCCGAAGAGCGAGCTGGAGAGCGTGGTGCGCGACATCAACAACAACACCATCGCCACTTTCGACGACCTGAAGGACATCCTCCAGCAGCTGCACCAGCACTACTCGCAGTACGAGCAGGCCTACGCCCAGCACCTCATGCAGATCTGTGGCGACACCCTCTTCGTCAACCGCGACAACTGGCAGCAAGAGCTCGACGAAGCCTACGCCCTCTGGCTCAAGATGGTGAAAGACGACGCCGAGAAGGAGTACCAGATGGGCGATGTAGAGCCCGACCAGCTTCGCGACTTCTTGGAAACAATCAAATAGTACTTGCGCGTGACGGTTTTCCCGTCACGCCTTCTTTTTTAAGGATTAGTTGCTCTTCGCCAAGTAGGCCTTGGCCGTGCCGAAACGTAGGTAGAAATCGATGCGGACGGGCATGTGGCGAGCATCGTCGGTGACGTAAAAACGGAGCAGCTCCTCATCATGATTCTTCTCCTCATAGTCGAGCAGGGAGAAGACCAAGCAGTGATACTTCTTTCCGTCATTGGCTTTCCAGTCCTTTTTGCCTCGATAGACGAGCGTCTGCTCCTCCACTTTCTTTCCCGTGGCCATGGGAAAATGGATGCGCTGCCCCACCTTATAGTTGGCGGGATCGAACGACCGTGCCAGCGAGAGAATGGAGAGCATGTCGTAGTTGCAGTCCTGGCTCTCATGGTGATGCTCGGACCACTCTCCGTGGCGATTCAGGAAATGTTGTTTCACATGGCTCTTGCCGTTGGGGTAGGTGTACCAAACTTCATCGACCGTGTAGTGCTTGCCCTCGAGCGAGCCCTTGCGGAAGTAGAGCGGCACAAGGTCGGGAGTGATGTAAGAGATCAGCGTGTCGCGCATCGTGAAGATGGCGTCGCATCGTTTGTTGCTTGTGAAGAGGAGGTCGTTGCGCAGGGCCGGCTGGTTCTTATAGTTGGCCGACTTCATCGTGTAGAAGGCCGAACCGCACTTCACCCATATAAACTTCCAGTTGAAGTAGAGGTCATACGTGAGCCGTTCCCCTGCCTTGAAGGCCGTGTTCTGGGTCGGGCACTGAGCCGAGAGCGTGAGAAACGGAAAGGCAAAAAGTGAAAAGAGAATGATGGCCTTCTGTTTCATTCCACCAGTGTAGAGTCGTTGACGATGAGCAGGATGCTATCTGCCGCGCCCTCTTGTTGTTCAAAGGGAGTGCCCGTCTTGCTGTAGGCCATGTAGAGGAAAGCGAAGACGCAGGCAAAGACAATGATGCCGAGAAAGAACATGCCGAACATCATGTAGCGGTTCAGCCGGGTTGCTTTATTATTGCGTACACTC
Source organism: uncultured Bacteroidaceae bacterium (assembly GCA_905234125.1). Taxonomy (GTDB): domain Bacteria; phylum Bacteroidota; class Bacteroidia; order Bacteroidales; family Bacteroidaceae; genus Minthosoma. The sequence goes on from CAJOGQ010000037.1 coordinate 5,459, forward strand.
ATATTTATATATATAGAAGGATTTTCCCCTTCCCTGCTATTCTTTTCCGAGTATTTTTTTATATTCGCTTTGGTCGTGGAGCACACCGATGGCGGCCTTGATGTCCTCGTCGCCCTGTATGGACTCCTCCACCTTTCCGGCCATGTAGTAGTAGCGCTTGATGACCTCCTGCGCCATCAACCGGCGTATGTCGCTCTGGTAGTGCTCCATCTCGCGGTCGAGATTGTGGGCGAGCTTCTTCTCCAGCGCCTCGAACTCAGGTTTGGCGTCCTCGTAGTAGCCCTCGAACTGTGCCGTCTTCTTCAGTTCCTCCAGACGCTTCTCGCTCACACGGTCATACTTGAAGTCACTCTCTTTCAGCATCTTCTTGAAGTCGTCAAAGTCCTGATCGGTGATGACCAAGTCCTTGGCCGACGGAATCGTGGCATGCTTCTGGAAATACTGCGTTCCCCAGTCGATGAGCGCGTCGTCGTCGAAAAGATAGTACAGAAGCGTGGAATGGGAGGCGAGCACCCGTCTCGACTCGACGCTCCCTATCGCGGCGAGAGAATAGAAAACGATGGGCGAAATGCTGTCGTGCTTCACCGCCACATCGGGCTTAATGCCGCTTCCCTCTGTCACTTCACGTCCGCCAGCCGTGTGGAAGACCGTCTTCACGTTGTCCGCCTTCTCCGGACGCTTGCCCGTCTTGCGATAAATCTCAGCGTCATCACGCATCTTCTTGTAATCAATCTTCTGGATGCAACGTCCCGAGGGAATGTAATACTTAGCCGTCGTCATCTTCAAACTCCCGTTGTAGGGCAACTCGCGCGAACTCTGCACCAGTCCCTTGCCGAACGTGCCAGTACCCACCACGATGGCGCGGTCAAGGTCTTGCAGGGCTCCCGATACTATTTCGGAAGCGCTGGCCGTAGTCGCATCCACCAGGATGGCAAGAGGAATCTCCAGATCGAGGGGCTCGTTGTTGGTCGTGTAAGTATACTTCGCCGCAATGTGCTTGCCCTTCGTCTCCACAATCGTCTGACCCTTCGGCACAAACAAGTTAACGATATCGACAGCCTCGTTCAGCAGACCGCCACCATTGCCGCGCAAGTCGAGGATGATGCTCTTCGCACCCTTCTCCTTCAGACTGATGACCGCCTTCCTGATCTCTTTGGAACATCCCTCCGTGAACTCCGTGAGACTGATGTAGCCGGCATCCTCAATCAGTCCCACGTAAGGCACAGCCGACTTCTTGATGCTACGGCGAGTGATCTTGAAGTCACGTGGATTCTTCTCGCCAGGACGTTGCACCTTCAGCACAAACGTCGTGCCGGGCTCACCGCGCAATAGCTCACTCACCTCCGATGTGGTCTTGCCCTTCAAGTCCTTGTCGTCAATCTTCAGCAAGACATCACCCACTTGCAAACCCACCTCAGCGGCTGGCATGTCGGGATAGGGCTCATGGATGATGACCGTCGAGTCCTTCCGCATACGGATGATAGAACCGATGCCACCATACTTGCCCGTCGTCATCATCTTCAACTCGCCCATATCCTCTTCTGGATAATATACCGTGTAGGGGTCAAGCTCCTCCAACATGGCCTCAATGCCAGCACCAATCACCTTGTCTGCCTGTAGCGTATCTACATAGAAGAGGTCCAACTGGCGATAGAGGGCATTGAAAATATCCAGCGTCTTGGCCATCGTGAAGTTATGCTCCGTCTGTGCCGAGGAAACTAAAAACGTAAAACTAAAAACGAAAAGTGATACTATCTTTCTCATGTCGAAATGTAAATTTGCGTGCAAAGGTACGAAAACTCTCAACTAAAAACTATAAACTAAAAGTTAAAGTATGTTTTGAGCGACAAAAAAGAAAGGGAAACTTCAACTTTTAGTTTTTAGTTTTTAGTTTTTCACTTAAAATCCTTACCTTTGCCCCCATGGAAACAAAACCTGTCAACAGTCAACAGTCAACTCTCAGCTCCAAAGACTCCCAGCGTATTGTGCGCCGATACTACCAGTACTTGAAATTGGAAAAGGGATTCTCGCCCAACACGGTGGAGGCTTACATGCGTGACCTCGACAAGTTCCTCATCTTCATCAAAGACGAGGGAAAAGACTTCCTCCATGTCCAACTCGACGACCTCCACACCTTCTCAGCCCTGATGAACGACATCGGCATCCAGCCCACATCCTTGTCGCGCATCCTATCTGGCGTGCGCAGTTTCTACCACTTCTTAGTGCTCAGCGACGTGCTCGAAATCAATCCCACCGAACTGCTCGAATTTCCCAAGAAGCCCAAGCATCTGCCCGATGTGCTGACCGTCGAGGAAGTGGATGCCATCGAGTCCGTCATCGACCTTAGCCTGCCCGAAGGACAGCGCAACAAGGCCATCATCGAGACACTATTCTCCTGCGGACTCCGTGTCAGCGAACTCGTTACCCTCAAACTCAGCAACCTCTTTCTCGACGACGGCTTCATCAAGGTCGAAGGAAAAGGGTCTAAGCAACGCCTCGTGCCCATCTCCCAACAGGCCATTCACGAACTCCAGCTCTATTTCCTTGACCGTAATCTCCTTCCCATCCCAGCAGAGTATCAGGACTTCGTCTTTGTCAGCCATAGACGTAAGAAGCCCCTCACCCGTGTTATGGTCTTCCTCATGATCAAAGACCTCGTCGATAGAGCCGGCATCCACAAGACCGTCTCTCCCCACACTTTCAGACACTCCTTTGCCACCTCTCTCCTCGAAGGCGGAGCCAACCTTCGGGCTATCCAAGCTATGCTTGGCCACGAATCCATCGCTACCACCCAAATCTACACCCACATCGACACCACCCACCTCCGTGAGGAGATTCTTTTGCACCATCCCCGCAACATGAAGTAGCTCCCGCTTTTCGTGTATTTGGAGTGTTTTTTCATGCTTCTGAGGGAATTTTGGGTGAAGAATGGATTTTTTCTTGTGAGAATAGTCGCTTTTTGGGAAAAAACTTGTATCTTTGCACTTTCAGGACAAACCTGCATGTATTTTTTGAATTTAATGATACTTCATAAAACTGATAAAATCATGAAAAAGAGAACGATGTGGATTGTGGCATCGCTGATGGTCGTTTTTACTCTGCTCCCCAGCATTGCGAGGGGTCAGGAGAGTGTGGCACCCCATGTGGTTCCGATGCCTAACCATAATCAATTGCTTTCAGCGCATGTGCGCGTGCTTTTCCAGGACAAGGAAGGATATATGTGGTATGGCATGAAGAACGACGGTCTTTATCGCGACGATGGCTACCAGCTTGTGTCATTCCGGTCTGATTTCCTCCATCCTGACATTCAGATGAACAACAACATCATGTGTCTGTGTGAGGATAGCATCAACCGCCTGTGGGTGGGTACAAAGCGTGGTCTGTACATATTGGACAAGAAAGATTATACCATTCATCCAACGGGTGACGCAACCCTTCAGATTTGGACGATGGATGCGGTGAAGGCGACCACAGACTCCATCTTCGCTTACGCCAACAAGCATCTGTTGGTCTATGACCTTAACGGAAACTGTGTCCGTCAGGAGGAGGTGGAGAAGAACCCGCTGGTGACACAAAGCCGATATAAGATTACCGATTATCGTGGCAACACGTGGAGCATCGATGATGACGGTATTGTGTCGGTGGAGAAATACGATGCCATCAAGCTCAAAGAAGTGGATCTGACCACGTTGCCGTTGTATTGCATGTTGCCGGTGAGCCGTTCAGGACTCTCATCTGAGCATAAGGTTCACGCGGTGTGGGGAAGCAAAGATGGAACCAAGTGGATCGGCACCAGTCAGGGTGTCTTCAAAACTGATCCCGACAATCCGAATGCGGAACCTGAGCAAGTGGGACCGAATTTCGGCGTGGTGAACACGCTCACTCCCGCTGCTGACGGAAGTATCTACATTGATACGGAGTGGCAAGGTCTGATAGGATATAATAATGAGACGATTGCCATGCATGATACGACTCTCCACAATGCTATTGACTTGTTCTTGGATGGAGACAATCTTTGGGTGACTACCGCCGACGGAAAACTGCTTCTCTATGATGTCGAACACTGGACAAACATGGATAAATCGCAAGAATGTCTACTCTTTGGCGATGTTGCTCAGGGTGTGATGGTGGTTGACAAGAAGGTATGGGTGCTCTTCAACCGACGCATCATGACTTATTTGCCCCAACAGCACATTGTCCGCAATATCTTCCCCGGTGACATGAATCCTGAGCCCAAGTTCTTCCGCAGACTCTATACCGATGGTGATAAAAAGGTGTATGTGGAGTGTGAAAAGAATACATACGAGATAACCCTGCACCTCGACTCACTGAGAAAGTCGACTAAGATTGTCTTCTCGGGCTATGAGACGAATCTTGGTAAGCAATGTGTGGGCTATGACACTCACGAAATCGAACTTCGCAAGGAAGAACGGAATGTGCACCTCTTCTTCACTACGCTCGACCACATGAACACAGAGCATGTGCGTTTTGCTTATCAGATGGAGGGCGATTCTGTTTGGACTTACCTCCCGTTCGGAAAGAATGAGGTGTTCCTTTCTGGACTCACGAATGGCGAACACGTTCTGCAGGTGATGACCACCAATGCAAAGGGGCAGTGGAACCAGAATATCTACACACTGACCCTCGATTGCGCTCCTTATTGGTGGGAATCCATCTGGTTCTATATAGGTGCAATCCTCCTCGCTATCTTCCTCATCTATTTCACCTTCTGGTTGGGTAGAAAGACAGCTTAATAATACACTACTTGAGACTCTTCAAGTGCTACCAAGGTGAAAAAGTTCGATTTTATGTCAATTTGACCACAAAATGGGACACAAATAAGAGGAAATGTGTGTAAAAATGAGCATATTATATAAAATATGTGTTGAGAAATTTGGTGGTGTGGCGAAAAGGCCGTACCTTTGCACTCGAAAAGAATGAGGGGACTGAAAAGTTCCCTCTTTTTAATGCCCGATGACACGTGGCAAATTTGTTTATTAAAAAATTTTATGATTGACAAAGCAAAAGTGAAGGAACTGGCTCTTGAATGGCTGGAAGGTAAGGAGTATTTTCTGGTGGACGCAACGGTGGACGAACAGAACAAAATCACAGTGGAGATTGACCACAAAGATGGTGTCTGGATTGAGGACTGCTGTGAACTGAGCCGATTCATCGAGGAGCATTTCGACCGAGATGTGGAAGACTTCGAACTGGAGGTTGGTTCTGCAGGTATTGGACAGCCTTTCAAGGTGCTTCAGCAATACATCAATTCCATCGGTTATGATGTGGAGTTGCTGACTGCTGATGGCAAGAAGATGGAGGGTTGTATGAAGTCAGCTGATGAGCAAGGCTTTGTGGTGACGGTGATGGAAAAGCAACATATCGAGGGCAAGAAGCGTCCGCAAATGGTGGAGGTAGATAAGACCTTCGGTTATGAGGATGTGAAGTGGGTAAAGAGTATCATTGATTTTAAATAAAAAAATATAATATGGCAAAGAAAATGACAGATCGTGTCAACTTGATAGATACCTTTAAGGACTTCAAGGAGACAAAAAACATTGACAGGACAACGCTGGTCAGTGTGATTGAAGACAGCTTCCGCAGTGTGTTGCAGAAGACGTATGGTTCGGACGAGAATTTTGACGTGATTGTGAATCCCGACAAGGGTGACTTCGAGATCTACCGCAACCGTGTGGTGGTGGAAGATGGAATGGTGAAGAACCCTAATGCGGAAATTGAACTGTCGGAGGCTCAGAAGATTGACGAGGACTTCGAAGTAGGTGAAGAAGTGAGTGAAAAGGTGGAGTTTGCAAAGTTTGGCCGTCGTGCCATCCTCAACCTGCGTCAGACAATGGCCAGTAAGATTCTGGATTTGGAGCACGACAACCTCTATAATAAATATGTGGATAAGGTGGGACAGATTGTGAGTGGCGAAGTGTACCAGATTTGGAAGCGCGAGATGTTGCTCCTGGACGATGAGGGCAATGAACTGATGTTGCCGAAGAGTGAGCAGATTCCGGGTGATTTCTTCCGCAAAGGAGAAAGTGCACGCGCTGTGGTACTGAGGGTGGACAACCTGAACAACAATCCCAAGATTATCCTTTCTCGCACTTCACCAGAGTTCCTGCGTCGTTTGTTGGAACAAGAGGTTCCTGAAATTAACGACGGACTCATCACCGTGCAGAGAATTGCCCGTCTTCCAGGAGAGCGAGCCAAGATTGCTGTGGAAAGCTATAACGAGCGCATCGACCCTGTGGGTGCCTGCGTAGGTGTGAAGGGTAGTCGTATTCATGGCATCGTGCGCGAGTTGCACAACGAGAACATCGACGTAATTCCTTATACCAGTAACATCAAGTTGTTCATCCAGCGTGCGCTGAATCCTGCAATAGTGTCGTCCATTACGCTCGATGAGGAAAAGAAGAAAGCAGAAGTTTATCTGCAACCCGATCAGGTGAGTCTCGCTATCGGTAAGAATGGTGACAACATCAAGTTGGCCTCAATGCTGACGGGCTACACCATCGACGTGTTCCGTGAACTGAATGGCGAAGAGCCGGATGAGGAGGATATTTATCTGGATGAGTTCTCAGATGAAATTGATCCTTGGATCATCGAATCCATCAAGAAAATCGGACTTGACACAGCCAAGAGCGTGTTGGGTGCTCCACGCGCCATGCTGGTGGAGAAGGCCGACCTCGAGGAGGATACGGTGGACGAGGTGCTCCGTATCTTGAAAGCAGAATTTGAAGACTAAAAAGAAATATGGCAGTAAGACTCAATAAAGCATTAAAAGAACTGAATGTGGGAATTAACACGGTGGCTGAATTCCTGCAGAAGAAGGGTATGGCATTGCAAGATGCCACACCCAATGCCAAAATTACGGAAGAGCAGTATGCGCTGCTTCAGAAGGAATTTGGCGAAGACATGAAAAAGAATGTCGCCACCAAACAACAGATCCAAAGCCAGAAGGAAAAGGAGATTCAGGAGAAAAAGGAACGCCAGGAGAAGGAGAAGGCTGCACGCGAGAAGGAACGTCTCGAAAAAGAACGTCTTGAAAAGGAAAAGGCGGCCAAGAAACCTCAGTTGAAGATAGTTGGCAACATCAACGACTTGAAGAAGGATGCTCCAAAGCCTGAGAAGAAGGAAGAGACACCAAAGCCGGCGAAGGAAGAAGCTCCTGAATCACAGATTGTTGCATCTGCTGAAACCAAGGAAGATGTAGCAAAGAAGGTGGGGAAGGCTGAGACAGTGGAGACACCAACGCCACAGGAGAACCAAGAGAGAGAATTTGAGGTTCCCACTCAGACGGAAAAATCGCCTGAGACTTCTGACGCTGTAACTGAAGATGTCGCAGAGAAGCCTCAATCCTCGGAGAAGAAAAAGAAGCTCTCACCGGCTGACCGTCTGGAACAGGACGAGAATGGCGTGTATCACCTTGCTGCCCCTGCTGAGGCAGGTGTGCAGTTTAAGCAGGTGGGTTTCATCGACCTCTCCACGCTGAACAGCAAGACGCGTCCTGACCGCAAGAGCAAGGCCGAACGTCGCAAGGAGCGCATGGCCGCTCAGGGTGCGCAAGGTGCTCAGGATGGACAAGGTGGAGATGCTCAGACTGGACAGAAGAAACAGCGTAATCGGATCAAGTCCAACAAGGTCGATATTGATGCAGCAGCCAAGCAGGCTGGTGGTCAGCAGGGTCAGGGCAAGAAGCAGGGCAACAAACAGAATCAGCAGAACGCCCAGCAGAAGAACCAACAGCAAAACCAGAACCAGCAAGGTCAGGGCAAGAAAAAGAACAAGAAGAAGCTTCCTCCAAAGCCACAGGAACTGACTGACGAGGAGGTTGCAAAGCAGGTGAAGGAGACGCTTGCACGTCTCACCGCCAAACAGGAAAAGAAGGGCGTGAAGTACCGTAAGGACAAGCGTCAGGCTATCCACGAACGTATGGCCGAAGAGGAAATGGCCGAAAATGCCGAGAGCAAGGTGCTAAAACTCACGGAGTTCGTAACTGCCAACGAACTTGCTACGATGATGGATGTGCCTGTGACAAAGGTAATCGGTACCTGTATGTCCATCGGCATGATGGTGAGCATCAACCAGCGTCTCGACGCTGAGACCATCAATATCGTGGCTGAAGAATTTGGCTTCACTACCAGCTATGTGTCAGAAGAAGTGTCGAACGCCATCGAAGAAGCGGAGGATCAGGAGGAAGACCTCGAGCGTCGCGCACCTATCATCACTGTGATGGGTCACGTTGACCACGGTAAGACATCGCTCCTCGACTATATCCGTAATACCAATGTGATTGCCGGTGAGGCTGGTGGCATCACCCAGCACATCGGTGCCTACAAGGTGAAACTGAAGGATGGTCGTAAGATCACCTTCCTCGACACCCCTGGTCACGAGGCCTTCACCGCCATGCGTGCCCGTGGTGCGAAAGTGACGGATATCGCCATTATCATTGTGGCTGCCGATGACGACGTGATGCCCCAGACGAAAGAGGCCATTGCTCACGCTCAGGCTGCCGGTGTGCCAATGGTGTTCGCCATCAACAAGATAGATAAGCCAGGGGCAAACCCTGACAAGATAAAGGAACAACTTTCTGCCATGAACCTCCTTGTGGAGGAATGGGGTGGTAAGTACCAGAGTCAGGACATCAGTGCCAAGAAGGGTATCGGTGTGGAAGACCTGATGGAGAAGGTTCTGTTGGAGGCTGAAATGCTCGACCTCAAAGCTAACCCCAACCGCAAGGCGACAGGTTCCATCATCGAATCCTCCCTCGACAAGGGACGTGGTTATGTGGCTACTGTGTTGGTGCAGAATGGTACGCTTCATCAGGGTGACATCGTGCTGGCTGGTACTCATTACGGTCGTATCAAGGCGATGTTCAACGAGCGTGGTCAGCGCATCGAGAAGGCTCTTCCTGCCGAACCAGCCGTGATTCTTGGCTTGAACGGCGCACCTACTGCCGGCGATACTTTCCATGTGATGGAGACAGAACAGGAGGCTCGTGAAATTTGCAACAAGCGTGAACAGTTGAAGCGTGAACAGGGACTGCGCACTCAGACCCGTCTGACGCTCGACGAGTTGGGACGACGCATCGCTTTGGGCGACTTCCAAGAGCTCAACCTCATCGTGAAGGGCGACGTGGATGGTTCTATCGAGGCATTGTCCGACTCGCTCATCAAGCTCTCGACAGAGAAGATTCAGGTGAACGTCATCCACAAGGCTGTGGGTCAGATCAGCGAGAACGATGTTGAACTGGCACATGCTTCGGAGAACGTCATCATCATCGGTTTCCAAGTGCGTCCATCCGCTGCTGCACGCCGTTTGGCAGAGCAGTATGGTGTGGACATCCGTCTATACTCCATCATCTACGACGCCATCGAGGAGGTCAAGGATGCCATGGAGGGCATGTTGGCTCCGACGCTCAAGGAGGAAGTCACGGCTCAGGTGGATGTGCGTCAGGTTTACCACATCACGAAGGTCGGCACTGTGGCTGGTTGCTGGGTGACGGAAGGCAAGGTACATCGTTCGGACAAAGTTCGTGTGGTGCGCGATGGTATTGTTGTGCATACCGGTGACATTTTGGCACTGAAGCGCTTCAAGGATGATGTGAAGGAAGTTGGACGTGACTTCGAGTGTGGTATCTCCATCGTCAATTTCAACGACATCCGCGAGGGTGACGTGTTGGAGACCTACACGGAAGTGGAAGTGAAAGCAAAGTTGTAAATGGAAATACTGATTTATATCGTACTCCTCGTGGGTGCCATCATTGGCTTCAAGCAGGGAGCCTTCAAGCAGATAGCGAACTTTGTGGGTGTGGTGGCAGGTCTGATCCTCGCCGCCATGCTCTATCATCAGTTTGGTGACTACTTGGCAGACAAAACCGGAGCCAGCGTCGGTTTCGGACGTCTGATTGCCTTCGTGCTCATCGTCATCGTAGTGCCTATCCTGTTGGGATGGATTGCCTCCCTCCTCACGGCCATCTTCAAGAAGCTGAAAATTAATTGCCTCAACCGTCTCGTAGGTGCTGTGATTGGCGTGGTTTGCTATGCCATGATTCTCAGCGTGGCTTTCAATCTCTATGATTTCTTGGTCAGCAATGCAGGCTTCAAACCTGACAAGTTGGGTGAACGTGCTCCCATCTACTATCAGTTGAAGCATGGCACGCAATTGGTGATTCCTGATGTGCTGTTGGTGACTGACGCCACAGAGGAGGCCAATGGTTGCGAGCCCAAGCACGGATTGAAGCCCGTGGTGGACAATGCGGTGGAAAAGGCTAAGGAGAAAATCTTACCCTCCAGTTTGTCAGAATGAGCGAGTCTAATTCATTTGTGCGTAGCCTTACTGAGAAGAAATATGAGTTTGGCTTCACCACTGACGTACATACGGAAATCATCGATAAAGGTCTCAACGAAGATGTGATTCGTCTCATCTCCGAGAAGAAGAGAGAGCCCGATTGGCTTTTGCAGTTCCGTTTGGAGTCTTACCGCTATTGGCTCACGCAGACGCAACCCGCTTGGGGACATGTGCATTTGCCTGAGATTGATTACCAAGCCATCTCTTACTATGCTGATCCGACCGTGAAGAAGGGGCAGGGGAGTAAGGGGCAAGAGATTGACCCCGAACTGATGAAGACCTTCGACAAGTTGGGCATTCCGCTTGAGGAGCGGCTGGCCTTGTCGGGCACAGCGGTCGATGCTGTGATGGATTCCGTGTCGGTCAAGACCACCTTCAAGGAGAAGCTCTCGGAGAAGGGCATCATCTTCTGCTCCATCAGCGAGGCCGTGAAGAATCATCCTGACTTGGTGAAGCAATATCTCGGCAGTGTGGTACCTCCCAAGGACAACTACTTTGCTGCGCTCAACAGCGCTGTCTTCTCCGACGGCTCGTTCGTCTATATCCCCAAGAACACCCGCTGTCCGATGGAGCTTTCCACCTATTTCCGCATCAATGCGAGGAACACGGGTCAGTTTGAGCGCACGCTGATTGTGTGCGACGAAGGCTCTTACGTTTCTTATCTCGAAGGTTGTACGGCTCCGATGCGTGATGAGAATCAATTGCATGCGGCGATTGTGGAGATTGTAGTGATGGACAATGCTGAGGTGAAGTACTCGACGGTGCAGAACTGGTACCCAGGCGATGCCGAAGGACGTGGCGGTGTGCTCAATCTTGTGACCAAACGTGGTGACCTCCGTGGCGTGAACAGCAAACTCTCGTGGACACAAGTGGAGACAGGGTCGGCCATCACGTGGAAGTACCCATCGTGTGTCCTTCGTGGAGACAACAGCCAGGCCGAGTTCTACAGCGTGGCCGTGACTAACAATCATCAGGAGGCCGACACGGGCACGAAGATGATTCACTTGGGCAAAAACACTCGTTCGACCATCATCTCCAAGGGCATTTCGGCAGGTCATTCGCAGAATTCCTATCGAGGTTTGGTGCGAGTGGGCAAGCATGCCGATGGCGCCCGAAACTACTCATCCTGCGACTCACTTCTGTTGGGAAGTCAATGCGGAGCCCATACCTTCCCCTATATGGACATCCACAACAACACTGCCACCGTGGAGCACGAAGCCACCACATCCAAGATTAACGAGGAGCAGCTTTTCTACTGCAACCAGCGTGGCATCTCCACCGAAGAGGCTGTGGGACTCATCGTCAACGGCTATGCCAAGGACGTCATCAACAAGCTTCCGATGGAGTTCGCCGTCGAGGCTCAGAAGCTCCTCAGCGTCTCGCTCGAAGGGACGGTCGGGTAGGGGTTAAAAACGATACCTCATATCGATTACCACATCGTACCTCGTATCGATTACCATATCGTACCTCGTATAAGTTTTTAATATGTTAGAAATAAAAAATCTTCACGCCAAGGTAGGCGACAAAGAAATACTCAAGGGCATCAATCTGACCATCCGCGACGGTGAGATTCATGCGCTGATGGGCACTAATGGAGCGGGCAAATCCACGCTCTCCAACGTCATTGTGGGCAATCCTGCCTACGAGGTGACGGAAGGGTCGATTGTATTCAACGGACAAGACCTCCTCGCCATGAATACGGAAGAGCGGGCCCATGCCGGCATCTTCATGTCGTTCCAGGCTCCCATCGAGATTCCAGGGGTGTCGATGACCAACTTCATGCGCTCGGCAGTAAATGCTCGTCGTGAGGCATTGGGCAAGGAACCTCTCAAATCGACCGACTTCCTCAAGGTGATGCGTGAGAAGCGCAAGCTGGTCGAGATTGACCCCAAGCTCATGAACCGCTCCGTCAACGAGGGCTTTTCAGGAGGCGAACGTAAGCGCAACGAGATTTTTCAGATGGCGATGCTCGAACCCACGTTCTGCATCCTCGACGAGACCGATTCGGGCCTCGATGTCGATGCCCTCCGCATTGTAGCAGAGGGCTTCAACAAGCTCCGCACCCCTGAGACTTCTGCCATCGTCATCACCCACTACCAGCGTCTGCTCGACTACATCCGTCCCGATTTCGTCCATGTGCTCATCGACGGACAGATTGTCAAGACCGGCACCGCCGAACTTGCCCAGCAGATTGAGGAACAAGGATTTGAAGCATATCTATGAAGAGTGAACAGCAATACATAGAACTCTATCAGGAAGCCTCCGACCTCATCAAGCGCAAGAGTTGTGAGGTGATGAATGCCGTGCGCGACGAAGCCTTTCAGCAGTTCATGTCGATTGGTTTCCCCACTCGAAAGGCCGAGCGCTACCGCTACACCGACGTCGCCACCGCCTTTGCCCCCAACTACGGTATTTCCCTCGCGCCCCTCGATGTCAAGCCCTCCTTATACATATATACTATAAAGGATGCGCCCATCGATGTGGCTCCCTACTACCACAAGATAGCCGATGCCCACGATCCCATCACGGCTCTTAACGCCGCTCTGGTACACGATGCTCTCCTCATCCATGTGCCTAAGAACACATTGGTGGAAGATCCCATCGTGGTCGATAACTGGCTTCGTGGCACCTCGCCGACCATGATGAACCGACGCATCCTCATCATCATGGAATCCGGGGCAGAGGCAACCATCATCATCAATGATAGAGAGGGGCAAGGAGCAAGGGGCGAGGAGCAGGCAAGGCTTCTGACCACCCAGGTCATTGAGGTCTATTGCCACGACAATGCCCGTCTCGACCTCTATGAGATAGAGGACACGACGCCACTCTGTTCACGCTTCAGCAATGTTTATATCCATGAGGGACGCGACTGCTCCGTCAAGCACAACAGCATCACCCTCTTCAATGGTCAGACTCGCAACCTCTGCGATGTCTATCTGCGTGGTGAGAACTCCGAAGTGACCCTCAACGGCTGTGCCATTGGCAGTGGGTCTCAGCATATCGACAACAACACGTTCATTCGTCACGAAGTGCCCCATTGTACCTCGAACGAACTCTACAAATATGTTGTGGATGGTCAGTCGGTCGGCGCTTTTGCTGGCAAGATCTTGGTGGAGAAAGACGCTCAGAAGACCACCTCGCAGGAGACCAACGCCAACCTTTGTGCCTCGTCCGATGCCCGCATGTACACCCAGCCGATGCTCGAAATCTATGCTGACGACGTAAAGTGCGCCCATGGTTCCACCGTGGGAGTGATGGACGAGACCGCCCTCTTCTACATGCGTCAGCGAGGCATCCCTGAAGCCGAAGCCCGTTCCTTGCTCAAGAACGCCTTCATGGGGCAGGTCATCGACCAAATCAAGTACGAGCCTCTCCGTCAGAAACTCTATGTGAAAGTGGAGAAGCGCTTCCGAGGCGAATTGGAGAAGTGCGATGACTGCAGACTCTGCAAGTAAAATATCAGAACATTCTCCTCACTCTTTCGATGCCTTCCACCAGCACATCGACTTCCTCCTTCGTATTATAGAGAGCGAAGGATGCCCTCACCGTTCCCTCAATGCCAAGCCTCCTCATCAGGGGTTCGGCACAATGATGTCCTGTGCGCACAGCAATGCCCAAGCGGTCGAGCAACGTGCCCATGTCTAAATGGTGGATATTGCCCACCAAGAAACTGATGACCGCGCCTCGATTTGGGGCAAGAGGCGAGGAGCACGAGGTGAGAGGCAAGCCGAATATCCGCATGCCTTCGATTCCCTCCAGACGCTCCAACGCATAGCGCATCAGTTCCTGCTCATGCGCCTCAATCTGCTCCATGCCCAAACCACGCACATAGTCCAGAGCCTTGGCCAGCCCATGCGTCGCCACATAGTCGGGCGTGCCAGCCTCAAACTTATAGGGGAGTCCATTGTAGGTCGTCTTTTCGAACGACACCGTCTGAATCATCTCGCCTCCACCCTGATACGGAGGCAGTCTGTCCAGCCATTCCTCCTTCCCATACAGTACACCTACCCCCGTGGGACCATACACCTTATGTCCTGAGAAAGCAAAGAAATCGCAATCCAAATCCTGTACATCCACCCGCATGTGAGGCACCGACTGCGCACCATCCACCAGCACTGGAATCTCTCTCTCGTGCGCCATCCTGATGATGTCCTTCACTGGATTCACCGTACCCAGCACATTGCTCATCTGTGTCACACATACGATGCGCGTCCGTTCCGTCAGCAGTTCCTCCAAGGCATCCATTCTCAGCACCCCCTCGTCCGTCATCGGAATCACACGCAGGTGTGCCCCCTTCCTCTCACACATCATCTGCCAAGGCACAAGGTTCGAGTGGTGCTCCATCGTGCTCACCACCACCTCGTCACCCTCCTTCACCATCGCCTCGCCAAACGAGAACGCCAGCAGGTTGATGCTCTCCGTCGTTCCCCTCGTGAACAGGATTTCGCTGGTGCTTTGGGCGTTCAGGAACCCCCTCACCGTTTCACGGCTCGCCTCATGCAAGTCCGTCGCCTGTTGCGAGAGGAAATGCACCCCGCGGTGCACGTTCGCATTCACGTTGTAATACTCGTCCACCATCGCCTCCACCACCTGCCGGGGCTTCTGCGTCGTCGCCCCATTGTCTAAATAGACCAGAGGCCTGCCATATACCTCGCGCGTCAGAATCGGGAAATCCTCGCGCACTTTCTTCACGTCGTACATACCGTTTCGTTCTTTTTCGAGTGCGAAGTTACGAAAAAGTTTAGAGTTGACCATTTAGAGTTAAGCGTTTTCTTTTCCGAATGCAAGAATTTCGATAGACAATATTCATTTTAACTTTCTCCCAATGCAATAATCGACGGAGGAGTTCGTTATGAAAGACAAAGAACCGATTGTCATCAGTATATGGAAATGATGAAAATACTCATAACAATCATAGCAACAATCATGATGATGAATTCTTGCAATGGACAAACAAAAGATGCGGTGGTGAGACCAGCGACTCAAGCAAACCGCTTCTATACAGGCAACCCCAAGGAACTCCGTCAAGAAGTGGACGGCTACTTGGCTCGCCACAAAAAGAGCACCACATATAATGATGTGGCGGCGCTCATTGTGCCTCACGCAGGCTATTATTTCTCTGGCAATGTAGCTGCGTCAGCTTACATGACACTCGACCCCAAGCGAACGTACAAGCGAATTTTCCTGCTCGGTCCCAGTCACCACGTATGGCTCAATGGAGCATCCGTCAATACGGAGGCAGACTATTACGCAACGCCATTGGGCAACGTGAAAGTGGATCGTGAGACAGCCTTAGCACTGACCAAGGCAGACAAAGTGTTCACCTACAAAGCATCAGCCCACAGCCAAGAGCATTGCTTAGAGGTGCAACTGCCATTCTTGCAGTGCAGATTCGAAAAGGTGCCTCCCATCGTTCCTGTCATCATTTCCACTAACGACTTCGAGAAACTGAAGCGGATGGCAGAGGTGCTGAAGCCTTATTTCAATGACGAGAATCTCTTCATTATCAGTAGCGACTTCTCCCACTATCCGAAGTATGAGGATGCCTATGAAGTAGATGCTCGGACGGGCAAAGCCATTGAGACTGGAGATGTGGAGCAGTTCATCGCCACCATCGAAGCCAATGCCCACAGTGGAAAGGAAAATCTGGACACGAGTGCTTGTGGTGAGTTTCCCATCATCACGTTGATGCTGATGCTCGATGGACACTATGACGTCAAACACCTGATGTATCAGAATTCTGGCGACATCGACGACTATGACCATAGCCGTGTGGTGGGTTACCATTCCTTTGCGTTCCTCCGCAAACAACAGTCCGACAAAGGCTTTACTCTTTCCGAACAAGACAAACAACAATTGAAAGAAATCGCCCTACAAAGCATCAAGGATGCACTGGACGGTAAGGATAGTAGAAACTCTCAACCCCATCCTCTCAACTCTAAACTAAACAGCAAATGTGGTGCTTTTGTTTCCCTTCACAAACACGGACGTCTTCGTGGCTGCATTGGACACTTCGGAGAGGACTATCCCCTGCATGAGATTGTGGCGGAAATGGCTCGTGCTGCCGCTTTCGAAGACCCACGTTTTTCGCCCGTCAAACGTGAAGAGTTAGCAGACATCGACCTCGAGATTTCCGTGCTTACACCCATGCGTCGCATCAAGAGTTTGGACGAATTTGAGTTGCACCGTCACGGCATCTATATCCGAAAGGGTTACCGCAGTGGCACATTCCTCCCACAAGTGGCTGACGAAGTGGACTGGACAAAAGAAGAATTTGTGGGTCACTGCTCACAGGACAAGGCAGGACTCGGATGGAACGGCTGGAAGGATGCGGAACTCTATGTGTACGAAGCAATTGTGTTTTAGTATAGGGGTTAGAGTATAGAGTTGAAAGTTATGATCGCGCATGAGTGTAGATATTATCAGAAACTGGACAATGGTGACGTTGAATGTCAACTATGTCCCCATCATTGTCACATTACTGACGGCAAGACAGGCATTTGCCACAGCCGTCGCAACAACGGAGGCATGCTTGTCAGCGAAGTCTATGCCAAACCTTGTGCGTTGGCCATTGACCCTGTAGAGAAGAAGCCGCTTTACCACTTTCACCCCGGCACTCAGTGCCTCTCTATTGCCTGTGCGGGTTGCAACTTTCGTTGTCTGAACTGCCAGAACCACGACATTTCTCAAGTCGCACCCTCAGCCGTTGACCATTATGAGCTCTCGCCAGAAGCCGTCGTTGCTCTTTGCCGAAAGCACAAGTGTCCAGGCATTGCCTACACCTATACAGAGCCACTCACCTACATCGAATACATCACTGACACAGCCAAGTTGGCGCACGAAGCAGGTCTTTGGAACATCCTCGTCACAGCGGGCTATATTTGCTGCAAACCTTTGGCCGACCTCATCCCCTACCTCGATGCAGCCAACATCGACTTGAAATCATTCAGCGACGCCATCTACCAGCGCATTAGTGGCGGTCATCTCCAACCTGTCCTCGACACCATCCTCGCTATGCATGATGCCGGGGTATGGATCGAAATCACCAACCTCATCATCCCCAGCATCAATGACGACATGGACATGATTCGTCAGATGTGTCATTGGCTCGTTGACCATCATCTCGCCGAAGCGCCCCTCCATTTCAGCCGTTTCTTCCCCCGTTATAAAATGCAAGACATCCCCCCAACACCTCTTTCAACACTCCAAGCCGCCAAACATGTCGCGGAGGAAGAAGGTTTCAAATATGTGTACTTGGGAAATGTGTGAGAATTTGTCCTCAATCTTTTATTCCCGAAGATATAAGAAAGTAAGTTTCCAACGAGCAATATATGTGGTTTTACCATGTAATAACTATGGTTTTATTTGGTAAAATAATATGTATTACTATAATTGAAATGAATAAAACACAATAATCGATTGCCTTGTTCGTTGTTATGAATAAGGTTTAACTATAAAAAGGAAAACGAATATGGCATTGCAAGTAAGAGTGCAGAAACTCAAAAGAAAGGGACAACCCGACAAATGGTACGGGAAAACTGTCAAACGGCAAGACGTAACATTGCTAAGATGATTAGCGAAAGTAACTCTGTCACGGAAAGTGATGTGTATGGGGTGTTAGTAGCACTGATTCATGAAATGAAATTTTTCTTACAGATGGGGCACACCATCAAATTGGATGGATTCGGCAATTTCCATCTGACGATAGAAAGCGAAACCGTGGATGAAAAGAGCGACTACAGATTAAAGGAGCATGTGAAACGAGTGAAATGCAAATTCACCCCCGCCTCCCACCGCGTCACTGGTCGCAAATTGAGTTATTATTTTTGTGAGGGTGTGGAATTGGAACTGAAGCCTTAAGTATGTGAATGGTCGTTTTATCAACTTGAATATTTCAAAATCTGAGCATATGGGGGGTGAAAATCTGTCAAAAAGCGTGGAAAAGTGAAAAAAGTGGGGATGGATGATGTGTGATTGCAAACTTTTCACTACCTTTGCAGTCGTTTTTGACGAGCCAGTGATTCGGCTGAAAGGATTCTGGTGCGTTAAACAACACATTATTAATAATTATATACAATAAATTATGTACTTAGATTCAGCAAAGAAGGCAGAGATTTTCGCCGAGTATGGCGCATCTGCCACTGACACCGGTTCTTGCGAGAGCCAGATTGCACTTCTCACTTATCGTATCCAGCACCTCACGGAGCATGTGAAGGCTAATCACAAGGATTTTGTGACGAACCGTTCACTGGTGAAGCTCGTGGGTCAGCGTCGTCGTTTCCTCTCTTACCTCAAGAAGAAGGACATCAACCGCTACCGTGCAATCATCAAGAAACTTGGCTTGCGTAAGTAACGGCCTGCCGTTTCAACCATTCCTCTTTGGTTCGGCTCCACCGTTTGTGTGTCCAAAGCCACATTTCGGGATGTTCCTGAATGTCGGCTTCGAGCATTTTGAAGTATCGTCCGGTCACCGTGTTTTCAGGCACGTTGGCCGGATGGTCTTCTAATGGGATAACTTCGAGGTGGTAGTAGCCTCGTCTGGGTCGGCTCATGCGTCCGTAGCAAAGGAAGGCATCAACTTTGCGGGCAATGTGCTCAGTTCCGATGAAGACGGCTGTGTCGTGATTGAGGAATGGCACGAAGTGGTGGATGCTGCTCCATTTGGGTTGTTGGTCGCTGATGAATCCGATGGTGTAGTTGCCACCTTGCTTGCGGAATTGGAGGATGCGCCGGAAAGTCTCTTTCATTTCGATGTTTTCGCCACCATACTGACCGCGTATTTCGAGGAAGAAGCGGTTCATCACCTTGTCGTAGATGTGGTGGTAGATTTGTGCTGTCGTGCTCCAGGGAAGCAGATGGTAGCTGATGGAGGAAATCCATTCCCAGTTGCCGAAGTGGCTGAGGTAGAGGAAATGGAAAGGGCGGCCAGCGTCATGGCGTTTCCTGATTTCGTCGAGTCCTCCAAAGGTCATGCGTCGCATCATCTCCTCTTTCGACATGGAGAGCATCTTGATGACCTCCACGAAATTGTCGCAGAACTGGTGGTAAAATTTGCGTTCTATTTCTTTCAGTTCCTTTTCCGATTTGTTTGGGAAAGCCGTGCGCAGATTCTCCCTGACCACCTTGGTGCGATAGAATCGCCTTGCGAACAGGCTACAGAAATCGGAAAAGGCGTAAAGCACGGGAAACGGCAACAGACTGACGAGCCACAGGAGTCCCTTCACAAATCGGTATTTCATTTGGTTTAAGGTTAAGGGTTTAGAGTTAAGGGTTGAGGGTTCAGCGTGGCGAGCGCTTTCTTCACAATGACGTCGGGTGAGATGTTCATGCAGCGCATGTCGCCAAACTGACAAGGTTTCTTGCCATAGATGGAGCATGGACGGCAGGGAAGGTCGAGTTGGATCTCGCGGTCGGGTGTCTGCCCATAGCCCGTGAATCCAGCTTTTGGATGAGTGGCTCCCCAGATGGAGAGTACTGGTATGCCGAAGATGGAGGCGATGTGCATGTTGGCTGAATCCATCGAAATCATCAGGTCAAGTTGCGACATCAGCAACATCTCATTCTTCAAGCCTCCTAACTTAGTTGACAGTTGACAGTTGGCAGTAGGCGGCTGTGTCCATTCGGAGAGGATGTCGGCCTCCTTCTTGCCAGCTCCGAAAAGGAACACCTTGCATCCATGCTCAGTCAACTGCTGAACCACCTGACGCATCCGGTCGAGGGGATAGATCTTCTGTACATGAGCAGCAAAGGGAGCTACACCCACCCATTTCTCGTCAGGTTGCTTATGGCCAGCCACCTGTCTCACAGTAGCAAAGGACTCTTGCCGGAGGTTGATGGGGGTGGGTTTGGAGAGGTCGATGGGTAGGCCTAAGGCCATGAACACATCGACGTGTCGTTGGGTCATGAGGGGGAGGGCAGTGCGCTCTTGTGCATGCCCAATCAGTGCCTTTTTCGCTTTTCGTCCCTTGTCGATGACGGCAACTTTCGTGCCACTCATGGCAAAGCAGGTGCGCAGATATTTGGAACGCAACACATCGTGCAGGTCAGCTACAGCATCGTAATGTCCTGTCTTCAGTTGGTTGTAGAGTTTGGTGAGGCCAATGATGCCGTCGTAATCGGCAAAGTCGATGCCTCTGACCTGCACGTTGGCAGGCAACCACTCGAACATGGGCACAAAGCGGGTGCGTGTCAGCATGGTGATGCGCAGGTCAGGATGTTGGGTGGCCAATGCCTGAAGCACAGGCACGGTCATAGCCACATCGCCCATCGCGCTGAAACGCATGACGAGCAACCGCTTGATGGATTTGTGGGAGCCGAACACTTTTTAGTTGACAGTTGAGAGTGGGCAATTGACAGTTAGGCATAGAGCCTATGGGCGTTCTGACGGCGATAAGTCCACGCGAAGTAAAGGCACAGGCCGATGGCCACAGCCGTGAAGAAGATTCCCCACATGGCGGTGTTAGAACCTCCATCAGTGCCTGTGAGGAAGTTCAGGTGAGAACGAAGGGTGTCAATCACTGTGCTGTCCACACCTAATGTGTCAAGAATCTGTTCTGGCACACTCAGCGAATCAACCGATTTCGAAGGAATGGAATCGGGGGGGAGAATAGGCTTGTCGATAACTGGATGATGGATGCGTCCAGGATAAGCGATGTCTAATAATTGCATCATAGTTCTTGAAATGTTAAATGTAAAATATTAAATGTAAAATGTAATAAGATGTCAAATGTTTAACTTAGGTAGATGACCTGACTGACGAGCAGTCCGATGAGGAAACTGGTTGCATTGCACAAGGTGCTGTAAATGAGCGCCTGCTTCAACTGCTTCACGAAAATGAGATACCACAAGGTCTCGACCACCACCACAATCAACTCTCCCGCCAAGATGCTCCCCATGCCACCATCCACATGAATCAGATAGAGGTTCAACGGCACGTTCGTCAGCACATTCACCACCACCGATGCACCCAGCACTTTCTTTCTCCGCTCTCCCATCAACCACAGCACCCCACCTTCAATCAGAATGGTTGGCACCAACGCCATCAGCAATATCTCTACCATCATAGATGTGTCAAATGTCAGATATCAAATGTCATCCCATCCACAAAGGCTAACAGATAGCCTGGTATCAACGCTCCTGCCAACAAACCGAAGGCCAATCCTTCCCTTCCTTTCAGCACCACATTGGCTAAATAGAGTGTTGCGGGCATCGTGCAGTTGACAGCGAATATTCCAGCCATCACAATGGCCAGTCCGCCGCTTCGCCCAAACAAGCACACCAACACAACCAACAGCACCGTCACCATCGCCCTCAACATGCCCATCGCCTTCACCAACCAACCTCCTGCCATCTTGCCCAACATCGCCGATCCGCCTATCAGCAGGATCATCAAATCATTTTTCTCCAAATCGCCAGAGAAACTCTCACCTATGTAAGAACGCAACATCACCAGAACCATCAGCACCCCGATGGCGACTCCTCCCAATCCCCAAAGGGAAAAGGCTGACGTAACATTGGTCACTTGCCCATTGTTGGTGTTCTGTTCAAGCACATCGTGTAAACTCTCCACCTTTTGGAGTTGGGGCGCTCTCACAGCCAACATGCAGAGAATCAACAAAAACGCATAGAGCAGTCCCCACGAACAAAACAAGCCTCCCAGGGTCAATCCCATCACGCCCGTCGAAACGAACACGCCCAAAGCACGGATGTCATTGCCTGTCTCCATGGCCGTTTGTTTGCCTCCCCACACATGGAAGAGCGAATTGCCGAGTCCCAAGAGCGTTGCGACAGCCATTCTCGCCACTTTGTCCCCCAAGGATGAGTGGGGAGAGCAGAAGGCGGCCTCTGAGAGGGATGCGCACATGACAGCCATTGTCAGCAAAACGACTGCCCCTAACAGCATCCAATGCTTCTGTTTCATGCGGTCAGCCCATGCACCTGTGAGGGGTTGCGTAAGGAAAGCCAACACGTTGTAATTCACAAACATGCCCATGCTCTCTGCGCCTAACAGGTTCTGACGATTAGCCATCAGCCACAGGCAACACAAACACAGCCCATCTACCAGAAAGTGCATCAGGGCACCCATCAGCGTCATGCGCCATCCGTATGAAATCCGTTCAGACATTTCTTTCTTTGTCCTGTTTAGATGGGCAAAGGTACGGATTTTAATTGAAAATAGGCACCCTTTCGTTCTGTGAACTCGATGAATGACGGATATTTAGGTCATTTTAACATCAAAATGGCACATTCGACCCCCAAAATGCAAGTTTTTGACCCGAAAAGTTGAGAGACCGACAAATTTGCCTTAACTTTGTGGCGAAAACAGTCAGATGGCAAATATCAAATACTACTTATACATGATGAAAAAGATTCAACTTTTACTATTATGCCTGTTGGCGGCCATTGCTGTTCAGGCACAAACCTCTGCCAAAGCGAAAGCGCGTGTGGCAGAAGTGAGAAAACTCTATGCTGAGGCTAAAGAGCGCATGGCATACAACGATCAGGACGAGTATCCGGCCAAGAGCAACATGGAGACCACCTATTATTATATGGCTCCTGGCGCTGGCCCCATCAAGCACTATGTCAAATATTACCTTAGTACGAAAGAGACCGACGAAGGCGAAATTTTGTCATACACGACCTACTTCGTCAGTGACTCTTACAACTCAGGAGCACGCAAGATTTATGAGGAGTATCTCTTTGACGAGGAGACGGACAAACTGGTCTTCGCATACGGCTACGAAGAGAACGGCAATGGCTCCAAGAACGAGGCTCGCTTCTATTTCTACAAGGATGGCACGCTGGCACACAAGGATGTGAAGGTCGATTCAGAATGGGGCACCTTCTTGGATGAGGACTACATCACCCGTACGGCTGCGAATCTGAAGAAGGCTCAAGATCTGATGATTAACAATTAAAAAAACGGACAATATGAGAAAGATCATTTTGATGATTGTATGTGCTTTCTCCCTTTGGGGATTGGAAGCATGCAAACAGGGGGGTAATGTCCCTGCTGAGGTGGAAACTGATTCTGTCAATGTGGAGGCCACCGATATACAGGAAAAGGATGTTAAGGTGGAGACTGAATCTATTGATGTGAAGAAGTATTGGGAACGCTTCCAAGAGATGTATGAAGAGGAAGACTTGGACGATATACATTATCCATTGACCAAGTATGCCTTCATCGACATTGATGAGGATGGCGTCAATGAGGTTTGGGTACGTACCGAGAATGATGAAGATGGTGCCATCTTTGGTTTCGACGAGGAAGGTGAACCTCAGCTGATTATCACTGAGAGCGAAGGCAAGCGCCCGTCCATCGGTAAAGGTTGGGTAGGCATTGGCTATCCTGCTGGTGGCCCTTCCTACTTCCATCATTATGCCATTGTGACGAACAGCACGATAGAGATCGAGTTTACGGACTTCCAAGTGGAGGATAACCACGAATACTACCAAGGTGAAACGGAGATTACTGAAACAGAGGCTAAGGAAATCGAGAAACGCATTCAGGGAGAAGGCAAGGCGCTGAATCCTGAGTGGATAACATTGAAATGATTAAACAATAGAAGATAATATGAGAAAGTTACTGACATTATTTATTTTTAGTTGTGTATGTTTGGTTTCCTTTGCACAGGAACAAAATCCACTGAAAGAACTTGAAACCCTGCGTTATGGATGGGCAAAGAAGACCATCACGGGTGTGAAGAGTGGCAATATCCTCCCGCTGCTCACAGCCTTCAACAAGGTGTGGCCAACTGACCCGGGCAAAGCCATCTTGACTGATGGCTCGAAGCCTGAGGCACAAGACAATGAGTATCATTTTGTGGTTGATACCCCCAATGGTTATGTGAGTGCCAACGAATTGGGAGACTACGGTCAAGACCTTTCGGCTTGTGTGTGGAAACGTTCCAACGGCCACAGACTTTTTGCTGTCAGATTCACCCAGTCTGTGGGTGTCTTTCCGCATTCCATTGTCCTCTTCTACGATTTCGATGCTGCCAAGGGGACGCTTACTCCTGTAGATCATGCCTTGTCGCAGTTCATGCCAGCCTTCAATGAATCCTCTGTTGATGCTGTCAGCATCGAACTCCCTCAGATAGGCAAGGACGTGCAAGTGCAGGAGTACATCATGGGTTGGTACTTCTCCATCAAGCACACTTACAAGTGGAATGGCATGGAACCTGAGTGGTCTGCCACCACCATCGAGAACCTCGACAAGATGGAGAAGATGTACAATGACCTCTATCAGATGGAGCAGAAAATCAGGTTCGAGAAGTTTGCCCTCTTTGATTTCGATGAGGATGGCAATCCTGAACTGTGGCTCTCCACGGAGAACGACGAATATCAGGCCATCTTTGCCATTCGTGCCAACGAAATTGAAATGGTGGCCTCTACCTACTACAAGACCCATCTCATTTTCCACGAGAACAACGTGATTGGTTCAGCAGGTGGTTGTGGTACAGGATGCTTCAATGCTGACTACATCAAACTCGGTGATAGCAAACCCGTCTATCGCTTCTCCGACTATCAGGAGTACGACTATCAGAAAGACGAGATGGTCAGCACTTACTCCAAAGATGGTAAGGAACTTTCCAAGGCCGAAGGCGAACGCATCATGAAGACCTTTGGCGATGTGCATGACATCACTCCACTCTTCCAAAGACTGAAAAAGTAAGAAATCCTTAAAAAACTATTAAAATCATGAACAGAAAGAGCAACAATAAGTGGGCAATGCTGTTGGCAATGCTGACTATCGTGACAGGCTTTGCCTGCACCAATCAGAAAAAGAGTGACGAACAGATAGCAGAACAGGCGGTTGAAGAAATCGAGGTGTCGCAGGACGAACTGGAGGCACTGGCCTTGGCACTACCTAAGTATAATCAAGTGGAGAACTTTCACGAAGGACTGGCTGCTGTCTGCGACAAGGAAACGACTCTTTGGGGCTTCATCGACAAGACCGGCAAGGAGGTTATCCCTTGTCTGTATCAGTATATTCCCGTAGAATTTAACGAAGGTGTCGCTATCGTCTGCACGACTGATGAGCGTATGCAAATTATCGACCACGAAGGCAAGGTCATTGCTCCGTTCGATTATGTATATAAAGGGGATGGATTCCACGACGGACTGATAGCTTTTGTCGAGGTCAACGATATTGGTGAAGACGGTGAGATCGATTGGCAACACTGGGGCAAAGCCGGATTTATCGACACGAAGGGCAAGGTGGTCATTCCAGCCGACACTTACGATGTTATGATGGGCGAAGGTCCCCTCATCAGCAACTTTAGCGATGGACTCTGTCGTCAGAACTTAGATGGAAAATGCGTCTATATCGACACAAAGGGCAAGGTGGTCATCGAATGCAATAGCAGTTTTGGTGACGATTTCAGTGAAGGTCTTGTCGCCGTTTGGAAGTTCAACGAGAGTAAAGATGAGTACTTTTACGGTTTCATCGATAAGACTGGTAAAGAGGTTATTCCCCATCAGTTCACTACCGTCGGAAGTTTCAGCGAAGGTCTCTGCTTTGTATCTGGTAAGGGAAAGTCTGGCTTCATCGACAAGAATGGCAAGTGGGTCATCGAGGGCGACTATCAGGTGCTTCGACTTTATGAGGACACGGAAGGTGAGGAAGATCTCTGCCCCAACTTCAGCGAAGGATTGGCTTGGGTTTGCAACAGCGAGGGTAAGTTCGGCTACATCGACAAAACAGGTAAGACCGCTGTTCCCTTCCGCTACGAGCCTGGCTACAGCGAAGAGAGCGAATGGTTCGAGGAGCAGCCCTGCTACGATTTCAAGGGAGGTATCGCCCGTGTCTGGGACAAAGCCACAAAGATGTATGGTTTCATCGATCGCGAAGGCAAGGAGATCTTCCCCTGCCAGTTTGACGGGGCGGAAGACATGAGCGAAGGTCTCGCCCTCATCAACCGTGGTGGACAGTATGGTTTCATCGATGCCAAGGGTAATTGTACGCTTGACCTTAAGAAATGAGATTTGAATTAATTCGAGGATTCAAAACAGCGAGGTTGTACCGTGGTGAGTACAACCTCGCTTTGTCTTGGATGTGACGTTTATTCCTCTTCTCTACTCATTTGTACAGGTATCTCCTGATGCTTCGTTTGGGGGTCTTCTCGAACTCCTGTTCCTGCACCTCAATGGCCGAGATGTTGGCGAAGGCTGGCAGGTAGGAGTTGATTTGCCGTTTGTAAGTGTCGAGGTTCTGGAGGAGGGTTTCGTGGGTAAGACCATGCCGTTCGAGGGCGGGTTCGCTCACATAGACGAGGGCCACGAGTTTTTCGCCTCGCTGTACCACCAGACTTTCCTCGAAGAGCGTGTGGGTCATGATGGCATCCTCAATCTCTTCAGGATAAACGTTTTGGCCATTGGCACCGAGGAGCATTGTCTTCTTGCGCCCTCGGATGTATATGTTTCCGTTCTTGTCGATGGTACCAAGGTCACCCGTGTGAATCCATCCTTCATCGTCAATGGCCTCGAGGGTTTCCTGTTCGTTCTTATAGTAGCCGAGCATGACGTTCATTCCCTTAGCCAGAATCTCACCTGGAGTGTGCTGTGGGTCGGGGGAGTCGATGCGAATCTGCATGCGGGGAACAATCTTTCCGCAGGAACCTTTGGCAAAAAGCTTCCAATCCTCGTAACCGATGATGGGGCCACATTCGGTCATGCCATAGCCGACAGTGTAGGGGAAATGTATTTGATGGAGGAAATCTTCCACTTCCTTGTTGAAGGCCGCTCCACCAATGATGCACTCATAGAAATGTCCTCCTAAGGCCGAATAGAGTTTGTTGCGGATTTGGCGATAGACCACGTCACGCAGGATAGGAATGGCGGTGAGGGCACGAATGTGGCGTGTTCGAAGGATGGGGAATATCTGCTTCTGCACGATTTTCTCCAGAATGAGGGGCACAACGATGATGACGATAGGTTTGATATCGTTGAATGCCTTGATGACGATGTGTGGAGAGGGTGTCTTGGTGAGGAAATGCACGTGGCAACCGATGAGGAACTCGAAGAGGAAGTCGAAGGAAAATCCGTACATGTGTGCCATCGGCAGAATGGCGAGAGTGCGGTCGCCTGGACCAAAGTCGAGCACCTCGTCAGCGAACTGCATGTTCGACCAGATGGAGCGATAAGGGAGCATGACTCCTTTACTGCGTCCGGTAGAACCGCTGGTATAACTGAGCAGGGCAAGGTCATCTGGATGCTCGCGGAAGTAGTGAACATCGGCAGGCTGGAGGTCTGTGAATGTCTCCATGTCGATGGACAGCGCTTCGTCTCGCATAGTGAAGTCTGCGATGTTAAGGATGCGTGCCTGCAACTTGTCCGCATATTTCTCTCCACAAATGATAAGTTTAGAGTCGGAATGCTCGTAGATATTCTGAATTTGCTCAATATTGAACTCAGAAAGGATGGGCACCACAACAGCCCCATAACTGAAAGCTGCATGGAAGGCGATGGCCCAATGAGCGTGATTCTTGTCGCACAGGGCAATTTTCTGTCCAGGCTCGATGCCCAGTTTGTTGAATAGCTGATGGAGGCGCGCGATCATCTTGGCCACGTCGCCATAGGTGAAGTTCTCGCCAGTGCCGTAGTTGGTGTAGGCGGGAAGACTCCAATTCTTGCACATGGTGGTTTCCATCAGACTTATGACTGAGGAGTCACTGGGATTTAATATTCTTGTTTTTGCTTTAGCCAAAACGTTGCTTTGTTTTTTAGATGATACTTCTTTTTAACCTATCCTTGGTGCTCAGTCCATGTGGAACATCTCTGGCAAAGGTATGGATACGGGGCTGTTGTCCGGATTGGTCTCCATAATGTCGGCCATGTATGCCCACCATTTCTGGCAGATCTCTGTGCCACCAAGGTCTTGACTACCTCCCTCTCCCTCCAGCTCTTGGTAGGCAAAAAGGATGTTGGTGTCTTCGTCGAGATAAATGCTATAGTTGCGCACACCGCTTTCTGTGAGCAATGCTTTGAGCTCAGGGAACAGGTTGGCGTGGCGACGCTTATATTCTTCCTTGCATCCTGGTTTCAGGAACATCTTGAATGCTTCTCTTTTCATTTGATTTGTTAGATTTATGGAGTGATTGGGTTAGAGTATTTGTAGTCCATCAATATTGGTGGGGGACTCGGGCTTCTTGCGTGGTTTGGCAGAACGAACCAGCGATTTCTCGTTCTTGCGCAGGTTGTTTTCTGCTTCGAGCAGGGCTACGCGTGTTTCCAATTTCTGGATAGAGAGGATTTGCTGCTGGATCATCTGTTCCTGTTGTTGAGATGTGAGGATCTGCTTTTGGAGAGCCTGTTCGAGGCGAACGATGCGTGCTTCCATGTTCTCATCCATCTCTTCAACAGGCTCGGCGGGAGCCACCGTCTTGGACTTGAGGTATTCCTTTCCGTTAAGAGAAAGAACCTCTTTTTCCTTACGGACATCTCCACCTTTCTTTTCGTCGAGGACCACTACTTCGTTCTGAGGGATGGGTACTTCGAATCCATCCGCATCTTCCACCAGAACAATGCCACCAGAACGGAATGCGGTGATTTTGCCTCCTCCCACATCGTTCAAAAATCTTACTTTATCGCCTATTTTCATCGTTAATTGAATTTTTGGGTATGCAAAAGTAATGAAAATGTGGCAAGAATGAAAAAAAATAGATAACTTTGCATCGTTTTTTGTGCGCAAGATGAGTTTTGAGGGTGGATTTTGATTTTTTGCGCATATAATATAATAATGTGTAATGAAAAAGAACTACTATATCATAGCCATCCAACGCTATTTCTGCACACCGGTTCCTTATTTTCTGATAGGGACTGTTCCCTTGATGCTTTATGGCTATTATGAGAGCGATGTGTGGTTCTGGGTGGGAATGGTGCTGACGATGGCCGTTTTGGCCGTGAATCACTTCTTGATGCATTCGCTTATCTGCGCGTTTGGTCACTATGCCACGATGCGTCAAGTGGATTATGTGACGCATTTTTGTATAGGCAAGGAAGATGTGTTTTCCAAGCAGGAATGCCATGCCTTGATGGAGATGATTGCGGGTCAGGCTGGCAATGCAAGAATTTGTATTGAAGACTACATCAATTATATCAACCGTCGGTTGGAGGAAAAATCGGAAAAAGGAAATGCAGAAGCTACTTATTGGCTTGCCATGTATCACCGTTTGTTGGGTGAGGAAGAGAACCATAATGTGGTGGCACGCGAACTCATCGAAAAATCAGCCAATATGGGTTCTGAACGTGCCAAAAAGTTACAGAAGAGGGCACAAAAGTGGGTTTAAATGCCTGTTTTAGTGAAAAAAGTGCCGTAAAGTTTTGCTGTTACAGTTTTTTGCCGTAATTTTGCCGACCGTTGGGAAAATCCCAGCGGTTTTAACTTATAAATTATAAACATTTTCTAAAAAGAATTGTAATGATTATCGTACCTGTAAAAGACGGTGAGAACATTGAGAGAGCTCTCAAGAAGTTCAAGAGAAAAGCCGAGAAGACTGGCATTATTAAAGAAGTTCGTACACGTAAGCAGTATGACAAACCTTCTGTTTTGAAGCGCGTCAAGATGCAGCACGCTGTGTATGTGAACCAGCTCCGTAGAGAGGAAGAATAAGCCCTTTTGACGGCAGAATGACCCGAAAATGGGTAAAAAATGAAAGATTAACAAAGTTTTTTAGTCGAAAATTTTGTCGTTTTGCGAAAATGTCGTAAATTAGTCGCTGAAAACGATGAAACATGGAACTGTGGACTGATTCATTTCTGGAATATCTGAGGTCGGAAAGAAATTATTCGCCGGCAACAGTGGAGTCTTATGCGAAGGACTTGTCAGCATTCCAGGAATTCCTTGAGGAACAAAATCCCGATATCTCATGGACGGCCGTGCAGGCTGACGACATGAGGGAATGGGTGATTTTCATGATGGACGAGCAAAAACTCTCCTCAGCCTCTGTCAACAGGAAGTTGAGCGCCATGCGCACCTTCTACAAATACCTGCGCAGGGTAGGGCGAGTGAATGTTAATCCGATGGAAAAAGTAGTCGCTCCCAAAAAGAAACGTCCGTTACCTTACTATGTGAGAGAATCGGAAATGGATCGACTGTTGGAACTGACCTCAGAGGACAGGAGCTTCAAAGGCATCAGGGATAGGCTTATCCTGATGATGTTCTATGAAACGGGAATCAGACGCGCAGAACTGTTGGGTATGACAGATGCAAGTGTGGATTTGTCGGCGCGACAGGTGAAAGTGACCGGAAAGCGTAACAAACAGCGCATCATTCCGTTTGGCGAAGAACTGGAACAAGAAATACGTGCCTATCAGACGGTTCGTGATGAAGCGTTCTGCGCACATGTATTTCCAACGTTGTTCGTGACGGAAAAAGGGATGGCGATGAACGAGTCGCAAGTGGCGAAAGTAGTGAAAGACGGTCTTTCGATGGTCACCACCATCAAAAAGAAGAGCCCGCACGTACTGCGCCATTCGTTTGCCACAGCGATGCTGAACAATCATGCGGACTTGACGTCCATTCAGAAGCTGTTAGGACACGAAAGTGTCGCGACCACCGAAATTTACACCCATGTTTCATTCGAAGAGCTGAAAAGTGAATACAAAAACGCGCATCCGCGCAAGTGAGATATCATTTATTGTTCAACTTAAACATTCGTGACTATGGACATTAACATTAAAACGATCAAGTTCGACGCAACAGAAAAGTTGCAAGAGTTCATCCAAAAGAAAGTTGGTAAACTGGACAAGTATTGCAACGATATAAGAAAGGTCGAGGTGTCATTGAAAGTCGTAAAACCTGAAACGGCAATGAACAAGCAGGCAAGCATCACTGTGGGGCTGCCAAAGACGGAACTTTTTGCTGAGAAGATTTGCGACACATTTGAAGAAGCAATCATGGAATCGCTCGCTGCAATTGAAAAACAGCTGGGCAAATACAAAGAAAAACAGGCAAATATTTAAAAAAGTCTGTAAAAATGTTTGGTGTTTGAAAAATAATGCCTAAATTTGCAGCCGTTTCGCATGGATTCGTCTGTGCGAACGGTTCATAAGCCTCTTTAGCTCAGTTGGCCAGAGCACGTGATTTGTAATCTCGGGGTCGTTGGTTCGAATCCGACAAGAGGCTCAAAAAGAGAGGATTGTCGGTTCGGCGCAAGCCACTCCGACAAGAGGCTCAAAAAAGAGAAGATTGTCGGTTCGGCGCAAGCCACTCCGACAAGAGGCTCAAAAAGAGAAATACACATTATATATAATATATAGGTGTAAAAAAGGCTGTTATAGCTCAGCGGTAGAGCACTTCCTTGGTAAGGAAGAGGTCCTGAGTTCAAGTCTCAGTAACAGCTCTCCAAATGATATAAGAGATCAATAAAAACAAATTTAATAACTCTAAAGAATATTTTTTAGCTATGGCAAAAGAAACATTCGTTCGTACCAAACCACACGTTAACATCGGTACGATTGGTCACGTTGACCATGGTAAGACTACTCTTACTGCTGCGATTTCTAAGGTTCTTCATGAGAAGGGCTTCGGTTCTGAGGAAGTTAAATCTTTCGACCAGATTGACAATGCTCCAGAAGAGAAGGAGCGTGGTATCACTATCAACACTGCTCACATCGAGTATGAGACAGCAAAGCGTCACTATGCTCATGTGGACTGCCCTGGACACGCCGACTATGTGAAGAACATGGTAACTGGTGCTGCTCAGATGGACGGTGCCATCATCGTGGTTGCTGCAACTGACGGTCCTATGCCTCAGACTCGTGAGCACATCTTGCTCGCTCGTCAGGTGAACGTGCCTCGTCTGGTTGTGTTCATGAACAAGTGCGACATGGTTGACGATGAGGAAATGCTCGAGCTCGTTGAAATGGACATGCAGGATCTGCTTGCTCAGTACGATTTCGAGGCAGAGACTCCTATCATCCGTGGTTCTGCTCTTGGTGCCTTGAACGGTGTGCCAGAGTGGGAAGATAAGGTGATGGAGTTGATGGACGCTTGCGACAACTGGATTCAGGAGCCTGTTCGCGACATCGATAAGCCTTTCTTGATGCCTGTTGAGGACGTGTTCTCAATCACTGGTCGTGGTACAGTGGCTACTGGCCGTATCGAGACTGGTGTTGTGAAGGTAGGTGACGAAGTTCAACTCCTCGGTCTTGGTGAAGATGCTAAGTCTGTCGTTACTGGTGTTGAGATGTTCCGTAAGATTCTTCCTGAAGGTATGGCTGGTGACAACGTAGGTCTTCTCCTCCGTGGAATCGACAAGAAGGATGTGAAGCGTGGTATGGTGATAACTCACCCTGGAGTTATCACTCCTCACAAAGGTTTCAAGGCTTCTATCTACGTGCTGAAAAAGGAAGAAGGTGGTCGTCACACTCCATTCAAGAATCACTATCGTCCACAGTTCTATCTCCGTACCATGGACTGTACAGGTGAGATTTCTCTCCCAGACGGAGTTGAAATGGTAATGCCTGGTGA
>CAJOGQ010000038.1 GCA_905234125.1 uncultured Bacteroidaceae bacterium
TCGTCCATCCAAGTAACGCGGAACTGATATACGCGATCTGGAATGCAGAGACGCTCGATCAAGTTCACCTTGTCGAACTCTGGGTGCTTGTTGTACTCTTCCTCGATGGTACCGAGAACTTCTTCTACTGCCTGATGATACTCAGGTTCATTTGGAAAGCGACGCTTGAGGTCTTCCAATACTTTTTTTGCGTCCATTTGTGAAAACAGTTTTTTAATGTTGTTTGTTGAAAAAAAATTGTCTTTGTTTTATTTTCGGGTGCAAAGTTAGACGTTTTCCACAAAATCTGCAAAAAATCTAACAAAAAAATATCTTTTTTTAAGAAAAACTTTCAAAATTACTCAAAAACGACTAACTTTGTGGAAATTTTACAGTATGCAACATCAAAGATGCAGAACTGATAAAAGCAATATTACCGAACTAATAAAAGCAATCAAACGCCGATGAAGACAACAGAAAAAGTGGAGGCGCTTCGCCAATTGATGAGGACTGAGGGCATTAGTGCCTTCATCACTCCCAGCACAGACCCACATGCTGGGGAATATGTACCTGAACGATGGAAATCACGCCGATGGATCAGTGGTTTCACGGGTTCGGCGGGGACGGCGGTGGTCACTCTTGACCAGTCGGCCTTGTGGACTGACTCACGTTATTTCATTCAGGCTACCGAGCAACTCGCAGGTTCTGGCTTTGAACTGATGAAGGAGAAGATTGAGGGAACGCCGTCCATCGCGGAGTGGTTGGGGAGTGTTCTTCCCCAGGGTAGCGTGGTGGCTGTCGATGCTTGGGTCAATACAACTTCGGAGGTGGAGAGTCTGGAGAATGAGCTGAAAGCATACGGGCTCTCCCTGCGGACGGACATCGATCCTTATGCCACTCTTTGGACTGACCGTCCTGACATTCCTCAGAGCAAAGCCTTCGTGCAGGGACTGGAGTTTGCCGGAGAGAGTGCGTCATCGAAGATCCGGCGAATCCGAGAGAAAATTGGACAGAACGCCATCGTGATTTCCAGCCTTGAAGAGGTGGCTTGGACGCTCAACCTCCGTGCCGACGACGTGCTTTACACCCCATTCGTGCTGGGGTATGTGGTCATCACTCCCTATACTATATTATTATATATATGTAGAGAAAAGGTGACGCCGGAGGTGGCGGACTATCTGAAAGCGGAGGGAGTGGGTCTGCGTGAATATGCAGACATCACTGCCGACCTGCATGCGCTTGATATACCGGTCTATGTCCAGCCAGAGAAGACAAATTACGCCATTTACTCTGCCATTAAACACCCTGTCCGCAAGGAGAGCGTAGTGGAGCAGATGCTCATCTTCAAGAACGAGACGGAGATTCAGGGTTTCCGCCGTGCGATGGAGAAGGATGGTGTGGCGATGGTGAAGTGGATGAAGTGGACGCTGGAGAACGTCCCCTTGGGAGGACAGACCGAGCTTTCCCTATCAAGGAAGCTGGAGGAGTTCCGTGCTGAGCAGCCTCTTTTCCGAGGTATCAGCTTCGAGAGCATCATGGGATATGCCCATCACGGAGCCATCGTTCACTACGACCCAACGCCAGAGACCGATATCCCCGTCCTCCCCGAAGGGCTCCTGCTCATCGACTCCGGGGGACAGTATTTGGATGGCACTACCGACATCACCCGAACTATTCCGCTGGGGCCGCTCACCCAGGAGATGAAACGCGACTACACCCTTGTGCTCAAGGGCTGGATCCGGCTTGGGTCTGCCGTGTTTCCCAAGGGAACTTGCGGCACGCAGCTTGATACACTCGCCCGCGAAGCCATGTGGAAGTATGGCATCAACTACCTGCACGGAACGGGTCATGGAGTGGGGCAGTTCATGTCAGTCCACGAAGCCATCGACCTCCATCAGTTCCGCATGCAGTGGCGTCCCACCCCATTGCTTCCGGGCATGACCATCACCGACGAGCCAGGCATCTACATCGAGGGGAGCCATGGAGTCCGACACGAAAACACGATGCTCGTAGTCCCCTTCGCCGAGGGCATCACCTTCGGACCCTACTACAGGTTTGAGCAACTGACCCTGTGTCCCGTCCTCACGGAGCCTATCCTTGTTGAGATGCTCACGGAAGAAGAGCGGACTTGGTTCAACGACTACCAAAAGATGGTGTATGAGCGGCTGGCTCCACTGCTCGACAAGGAGCATAAAGAGTGGCTGAGAGAGGTGACGAAGGCTATCTGAGAGGGTGGCTAAGACCAGCCGACGGCGCTCGGCTAAATAGTAAATTGTCAATAGAAAAATAATACATAGAATCATGATTGAATACATCCGAGGCATACTCGACGAACTAACTCCGACCCAGGCCACAATCGAGGCGCACGGGGTGGGCTACCTGCTCAACATATCGCTCAACACTTACACGGCCCTGCAGGGAAAGTCCGAAGCACGGCTCTTTGTATATGAGTCTATTCGGGAAGACGCATGGGTGCTCTTCGGCTTCGCAACTAAGCAGGAGCGGGAGCTTTTCCTGCTGCTCATCAGCGTCAGCGGCGTGGGAGGCAACACGGCACGAACTATCCTCAGCAGTTTCTCAGCCCCGGAACTCGCGGGTCTCATCATGGACGGAAACGAGCGGATGCTCAAGACCGTGAAGGGTCTGGGAGCCAAGACTGCCCAACGCATCATTGTGGAACTTCGCGACAAAGTAGCCTCCATCGGTCTGCAGGCGGTAAGTCCGTCGGGAGGGGGTACGGCTCCTGCGGTACAGAACAGCGAGATATACAACGAAGCCTTTGAGGCTCTCAAGATGTTGGGCTTCCCTCCAGCGCCAGTGGCCAAGACCGTCAAGGCCATCTTGAAGGACGAGCCTTCCGCGCCTGTGGAGAAGGTGATAAAGCTCGCTCTGAAGATGCTCTAAGCAGGGGAAGGCTGACATACACAAACCAAACATTCATTATACCTTTAACAAGACTTATCGTTTATGAAAGACTTTATCTACTATGCGCCGACAGAAGTAGTTTTCGGCAGAGAGTCAGAAGAGAAAGTTGCCCAACTCATCAAGAAGTACGGGGGCACGAAAGTACTGGTTCACTATGGTGGGAAAAGTGCCCAGAAGAGTGGCCTTCTCCCTAAGATTTGCGACCTGCTCACCCAGGGCGGCGTGTCATACGTCCTCCTCGGAGGCGTGGTGCCCAATCCACGTCTCTCACTCGTCCATCAGGGCATAGGGCTGTGCCGAAAGGAGGGTGTGGACTTCATTCTTGCCGTGGGCGGAGGGTCAGTGATAGACTCTGCGAAGGCCATTGCTTACGGAGTTCCTTACTCGGGTGAGGTCTGGGATTTCTATCTTGGAAAAGCCACTCCGACCGCCATGCTTCCCGTGGCTTCCGTACTCACCATACCAGCTGCGGGCAGTGAGATGAGTGAGGCAAGCGTGATAACGAATGATGACGGAGACGTGAAGATTGGGTACAGCAACACCCTTGCCCGACCCAAGTTTGCCATCATGAATCCGGAGCGTACCTTCACCCTTCCGCCCTACCAAACTGCGGCTGGCGTGACGGATATGATGATGCACACCATGGAGAGATATTTCAGCAAGGATGACGACATGGACGTGACCACCGACATCGCAGAAGCCTGTCTGCGGAGTATGAGGAACGCCGTCACGTTTGTGCTGGATAATCCATCCAATTACCGCTATCGAGCCCAAATCATGTGGGCGGGAAGCCTGATGCACAATGGTCTGACAGGCTGTGGCGTCAGCGACGATTGGGCCACTCACCAATTGGAGCACGAGCTCTCGGGAATGTTCGACGTGACCCACGGCGCAGGTCTCTCAGCCGTCTGGCCAAGCTGGGCAAGATACGTCATGGATGCCAACCTGAGCAGATTCGTCCGCTTCGCCGTCAATGTCATGGATGTGCCCAACGAT
Source organism: uncultured Bacteroidaceae bacterium (assembly GCA_905234125.1). Lineage (GTDB taxonomy): Bacteria > Bacteroidota > Bacteroidia > Bacteroidales > Bacteroidaceae > Minthosoma. The sequence continues at coordinate 3,901 of CAJOGQ010000038.1, forward strand.
TTCACCGATCCGCAGGGGACAGCCGAACGCGGCATCCAGGCCATGGAGCAGTTCTATCACCGCATCGGCATGCCTATTAATATCAAGGAACTCATAGGCCGGGAGGTAACCGACGACGAGATAAAAGAGATGGTCAGAAAATGCTCCCGAGACTACCAACGCACCTGCGGATGCCTTAAGGTACTCGCAGCGGAAGATATGGAAAAAATCTATCGGATGGCTAAGGGATAAGGATCCGGAAAGTCAAAAGATTATTTTTTCTGATTTCGTAAATAAAGTTAAGCATTTCCTTGCGAAACTCATGCACAAAAAGAGAAAAAAGGGGAGGAAAAACGTATTTGAAGGACTTTTTCTTTCTCCTTTCCTATTTATATTGTAACTTTGTGGCCACTTTTATCTTTTATTCATAACAAATACCAATATCAACAATGAGCACAAAACAAAAACGCTTCCTCTTGGAGGAGAATGAGATTCCAACACAGTGGTATAACATCCAGGCCGATATGGTGAATAAACCTCAACCACCTATCCATCCTGCCACCAAACAACCACTGGGAGTAGACGACTTGGCACACATCTTCCCACGCGAGTGCTGTGTGCAAGAGTTGGACACCACACATGCTTGGATTGACATTCCAGAGGAAGTGCTGAATAAATACAAGTACTACCGCAGTACGCCGTTGGTACGTGCTTACGCTTTGGAGGAGGCCATCGGCACTCCTGCCCATATCTATTTCAAGAATGAGAGCGTCAACCCACTCGGTTCGCACAAGATCAACTCGGCTCTGCCCCAGTGTTACTATGCCAAGATGGAGGGCACGACAAACGTGACCACTGAGACGGGTGCTGGTCAGTGGGGTGCAGCCCTCTCCTACGCAGCCAAGATTTACGGATTGGATGCTGCTGTCTATCAGGTGAAGCTCACTATGCAACAGAAGCCCTATCGCTCCAGCATCATGCGCACATTCGGCGCTGCAGTGACGGGGTCTCCATCCATGTCCACCCGTGCTGGTAAAGACATCCTGACACGCGATCCTCAGCACTCAGGCTCGCTCGGAACAGCCATTTCTGAGGCTGTGGAATTGGCTACCACCACGCCTAATTGCAAGTACACGCTTGGCTCTGTGCTGAACCACGTGGGTCTGCATCAGACCATCATCGGTCTGGAGGCAGAGAAGCAGATGGAGATGGCTGGTGAATATCCAGACATGGTGATTGCCTGCTTCGGTGGAGGCAGTAACTTCGGTGGCATCGCGTTCCCCTTCATGCGTCACAACATTCTCGACGGCAAGACGACGGAGTTCATCGCTGCTGAACCTGACAGCTGTCCTAAGTTGACTCGTGGTCAGTTCCGCTACGACTTTGGCGACGAGGCTGGCTATACACCTCTTTTGCCAATGTTCACCCTGGGTCATAACTTCAAGCCTTCGAACATCCACGCTGGAGGTCTGCGCTATCATGGTGCTGGTGTCATCGTCAGCCAGTTGCTGAAGGATGGTCTGATGAAGGGAGTGGACATTCCACAACTTGAAACCTTCGATGCCGGTATGCTCTTCGCTCGTACGGAGGGTATCATCCCTGCACCAGAAAGCTGTCACGCCATCGCTGCCACCATCCGAGAAGCCAAGAAGTGCAAGGAAACTGGTGAGGAGAAGGTCATCCTTTTCAACCTCTCTGGTCACGGCCTCATCGACATGCCCAGCTACGAATCCTACATCAATGGTGACCTGCAGAATTATACTGTCACCGATGAGGAAGTGGCAAGGAATCTGGCAGAACTGGACAAACTTTAATAGAAAAAAACATCATCGTATGACATTAAGGTCATTTCTGTTTAGCATCTTAGTCTCTTGTGCCACAATCGCTGTGGCGCAAGAGACTTTTCGGTTCGGAACGAACGTCAACCCCGATGGCGTGAAGTTTGAAGTGGATTCTCGTGGATTCATCGTCGGAGGCAAACATGTGTTGCCTGTGATGGGTGAGATCCACTATGCACGTGTCCCTGAACAGGAATGGCGACGCGAGATTCAGAAGATGAAGGCAGGTGGCATCACCATCATCGCCACTTACGTCTTCTGGATTCATCATGAGGAAGAGGAGGGAATATGGAACTGGAGCGGCAACAAGAACCTCCGTGAGTTTGTGGAAATCTGCAAGGAGGAAGGGCTGCCTGTCGTGTTGCGCATCGGTCCCTTCTGTCACGGCGAGGTCTATCAAGGTGGATTCCCCGTGTGGTTGACCGACAAGGCTCAGAAAGACCCTCAGCAATATAAGTTGCGCACCCAAGCACCAGGTTTTATGGATGCCACACGCAACCTCTACAAAAACATCTTCTCTCAAGTGAATGGCCTGCTTTGGAAGCAAGGCGGTCCTATCGTGGGTGTGCAGATAGAGAACGAGTGCCGAGGTCCATGGTCATACTACATGGCGCTGAAGGATATGGCCGTAGAGGTTGGTTTCGACACGCCCTTCTACACTCGCACAGGTTGGCCCAAACTGAATGGCAACGAAGAGTTTGGCAAGCTGCTTCCCCTCTATGGCGACTATGCCGACGGCTTCTGGGACAGAGTCTTGACCGACATGCCGGGCGATTATAAGAAGGCCTTCATCATGAAGGATACACGTCTCTCGGCTGTTATCGCCACTGAAGCTTTGGGGGCGAATCAAGACACGAAGATGGAGACGAAAGACCTCTCCTATCCTTACCTCACCTGCGAGTTGGGAGGTGGCATGATGATGTCTTACCATCGTCGCATCAACATGAGTGGACACGAAGTGAAGCCCCTCGCCATCTGCAAGTTGGGATCTGGCTCCAACCTTCCTGGTTATTATATGTATCATGGAGGCACCAACCCCTACAACCCTAAGCACACGATGGGTGAGACACAGGCCAGTCCTGTGACCAACTACAACGACGTGCCCCACATGACCTACGATTTCCAGACCCTCCTCGGAGAGATGGGACAACCCAATTGGACAGCTTGGCATGAAAGCCGACTGCTCCATCAGTTCCTCGCTGATTGGGGTGACAAACTCAGTCAGATGGATGTTGATAGCCTTTCCGACCACTATGCCCGTCGTGGCTGTTTCGAGTTCTTCAATGATTATGTGCGCATACTCAATGAAGGGGGCACCTCTTATGTCACCCCTCGTGATTGGAAATTGTCAACTGTCAATTGGCTACGCCGAGCTAAAGGTTCTCAATTGTCAACTACAATAGACTGGGCGACTGTCGAACCCTTCTGTCAAGCCGATGGTATTCTCTATTTCATTGAAATCGAAGGAAAGAAACCCCAGGTCTGCATTGACGGCAAAGTCTTCACCCCAACACTCAACAAACCCTTCATGGAGAGAGGCTTGACTTTCTGTGTCCTTTCGAGAGAGAAAGCCCATACCGCCTACAAGATTGGCAACAAGCTCTACTACTCTGACGGCATCCTCTACAAAGATGGAGGCCACCTGATGGAAGAGACCTGGAACATTCTTCCCACCAAGGTGAACTATGTATTGACCAAAGAACACGGGGGGCTTCGTGAGGTGAAGATGGGCAGTCAGAAGGTTGCCGCACAACCCGTCGAGAGTGACTTTGAGAAAGCTGCCACATGGACAATCTCTGGTCTCAACGAACTCAATGAGAACCTTGACCTCTATCTCGAGATTTCCTATCGTGGCGACGTAGCCCGCATCTATGCCGATGGCCAGCTTGTCGAGGACAACTTCTGGAATGGCAAGCCTATGCTCGTCCGCCTCTCCGACCTCGTGGGTAAGCGCATCGAACTCAAGATTCTCCCCCTTGGTAAGGACTACCCCATCTATTTGCAAAAGGAACAAAAAGCCCTGCTCGACCAAGCCCCCAATGGCATCCTCCTCTCATTGGATGGCATCAAGGTCATTGAAAGGGAAACTGAAGAAAGGGACTTTTAAGGAAAATATGAAGCGGATAAGACTAAATCCTGTGAATCAGGAGAATGACAAGCTGCTCCAAGAGGTTTTTCAGCGGATGGCGGCGAACATCAAGAATATGAGGGCGCAAAATCTGGTCCACAAACATATCAAGGATTACAGGTCTGCTGAGGATTATCTGAATGATTGGTCACTCATCTACCAATGGCATGGAGCTGGACAGCGCACAATAGAGATAATCAGCCAATTTTTGAAAGGATTCTATCAGGAATACCAGACCATCGTCCGTGGAAAGCATAAGGAAACGGTAGTCAGGCTGATTGCCATCGATTATCCATTCCTGACGAACGATGAGCTGGCTTTCGTGGCGTCATTTCTGAAGAAGGAAGGCCGATACCCGGTGTTTTTCATTGCCAACCGCTATTTCCAGCATACGAAGAAACGAGGTATTCAAGTATTTGCATTGGCTCATGGCATTGTGGGCGGTCACCGTAGATTTGAGTCCATTGGCGAGCTGTACGGTATGACTCGAGAGCGTGTACGGCAGTTGAGCGTCAAGAGTATCGTATCTTCTGAGGATGCAGGAATGACATGGAATAAAGAGCGTTGGAATGCCTTCGGTTTTCTTGGCCAATCCCTGCTGACAGAAAAGAACACTCACTGGGACGAGATTCGGCAGAAGGAACATATAGATAATCTTGATTTCTATGGAGCACTGGCCATCATCAGGCAGATGACTCCAGCTCCACATAGCGTTGTGTCGATGCGGGCAGATGGCAGAAGGGCCAACACCCACCTCAAGACTGATACGTCTTGGCAGAAGCCTGACATACTCTTCGCTTACGACAGTCGGTTTGAGTGCTTCATGTTTGAGGATGCGCTGGGCATTGTAGGCCATGAGGCCAGTTTGCAGCGCATCACTGACTACCGTATGTCGTTATCAGAATTCGTCGACCAGCATTTCACTGGCAAACACAGCGATGAAGACAGCAAAGCCGTTGTCAACATCATGCGGGAAGTGTTGCTCCAATTCGATGGTGTGGATATTGAAGATGACAACATCGTGTTCCGTGCCAACCGAACCAATTATATGGAGGAAATATATCAGATACTGCGACGCAGGGGGCAGGCAATGGCCATCGATGACATCTACAAAGAATTCCGGACGCTACATCCTGAAGACCATCACACGGAAAGTAAATTCATTCGCAGCTACATGCTTCGTGATAATCGTTTCGAGGCTGTCGGCAGCACGTCCATTTATCAACTGCGTGAGTGGAATCGTTTTGCTGGAGCGTTGGGTGACTTGGCCGTGCATCTGCTGGAAGATCGCGACGAACCTGTGACAGTTGAGGCTTTGTGCCTGCAGATGTTGGAGCAGAGACCCACCACGACCATAAAGAGTTGTAACACGAGCATCTATCTTGCCGTCAAAGCGTGTCGGTTGATGTTCTATCTCGACACCGATTCTGAAGGAGAGTTCACCCCATCCAACCCAGAAGTGAGCCGCTATTACGTTGGATTCTTCGACCGCCAGTATCCCTCCCAATTCTGGCCCGTTCCCCTCACGGTCGAAGGCATTGTCCGCAGTATGCGGCGTTTCTTGGAGGAATATGGTCGATGGCCATTTTCTTCGGGCAAGACAAACCTCGAATCCACACTCTATTATGTACTCAGGAAATACAAAAACAAACGCAGCATCACGGAAGAGGAATTCCAGCACTATCAGCAGGCGATGTCCGACATCAATCCCAATGACTATCCCGCCAATGATCGTGATCGGCTGTACATGAACCGCTGTCGTGAACTCGCCGAATATTGTGAGCGGCATCACCATCTGCCCCCTAATGGCAAACTTCTTGAGTGGTATCAGTCCCAATGTGTGCAGACGGACAGTCTCACAGCCTTCCGTCGTTATCATTTCGGAAAACTTCAGGCTGTCATTGTGGCTCTTTAATTCTCCTTTCTTCCACATATAATACGTAACTTTGTACAAAAATTGATCATATAATGTTAAATGGACTTTACACCATCTTGTTGCTGATTGGTAGCAACATTTTTATGACGTTGGCTTGGTATGGCCATCTGAAATTGCAACAAATGAACATCTCGAACAGCTGGCCATTGTGGTTGGTGATTCTGTTTTCGTGGGGCATCGCCTTCTTTGAATATTCTCTTCAGGTGCCAGCCAACAAGATTGGTTTCGTGGGCAATGGTGGCCCCTATTCATTGGTGCAGTTGAAGGTGATTCAAGAGGTGGTGTCACTGACGGTGTTCACCATCATCGCCTCGTTCATGTTCCAAGGCGAACACCTGCACTGGAACCACGCCGCCGCCTTCCTTTGTCTCGTCGCCGCTGTGTATTTTGTGTTCTGGAAATAATTGATTGTTATTTCTGTGCCATGGCTTCCAGCACACTCAGTGCGCCTTCCATGGTGTGAATGTCTTTGATGAGGAGAGACTTCCGTTCCCCATCTCGCAAGGTGCATGCCTTTCCGTGGGAGGCTGCGTAGTTGATGACCTTCAAGAAGGCTCGGCTTTGGAAATAGGCGTCTTCGAGGACGAAATAGAGAATCATGCGTCCCATCTTGAGCACCACCTTCTCGATGCCCAGACGTTGGGCAGTCCATTTGATGGGCATCACCTTGAGGAGTGATTCGCCTACAGGTGGAATCTGACCAAAGCGGTCGATGAGGCGTTTTTTGTAATCCTCCAACTGCTTGGGCGAAGTGAAGGAATCCAGTTCGCGATAGAGGCTCATGCGTTCGCCACTGCTGGGCACATACTCTTCGGGCAAGAAAGCCTGAATGTCGCTCTCGATATTGGTTTCTGTCACGAAGTGCTCACCACTAATCTTGCCCTCTTCGTCTTTGTCCTCATCCGCAAAAAGTTCGCTGAACTCATTGTCCTTGAGTTCTGCCACCGCCTCATTCAAAATCTTCTGATAGGTCTCATAACCCAAGTCGGTGATGAATCCGCTCTGTTCGGCACCCAGCATGTTGCCCGCCCCACGGATGTCGAGATCCTGCATGGCGATGTGGATGCCACTGCCTAAGTCGCTGAAGTTCTCGACAGCTTGCAGACGACGACGTGTCACATCGTTCAAGGCGGCCAATGGAGGGGCAATGAGGTAACAGAATGCCTTCTTGTTGCTACGTCCCACACGTCCACGCATCTGGTGGATGTCGGAAAGTCCGTAGTTCTGGGCACTGTTGATGATGATGGTATTGGCGTTGGGCACGTCAATGCCATTTTCCACGATGGTGGTGGAGAGCATCACGTCGTAGTCGTAATTCATGAAGTCGAGAATCACCTTCTCCAATTCCTGCGGATTCATCTGTCCATGACCCACACAAACGCGGGCATCAGGCACATATTTATGTATCATCTCCTCCAACTCATGGAGATTGCTGATTTTGTTATTCACGATGAACACCTGGCCGTTGCGACTCATCTCAAAGTTGATGGCCTCAGCGAAGATTTCTGGAGAGAAGGTGTGAATCTCTGTCTGAATGGGATATCGGTTGGGAGGAGGAGTCTGGATGATGGACAAATCTCTGGCACCCAAGAGCGAGAACTGTAAAGTGCGTGGGATGGGGGTGGCCGTCATCGTGAGCGTATCGACATTCACCTTCATGCTGCGCAACTTCTCCTTGGTCGTGACACCAAACTTCTGCTCCTCGTCGATGATGAGAAGTCCCAAATCTTTGAACTTCACCTGTTTGCCAATCAGCTTGTGGGTGCCGATGATGATGTCTATCTTTCCTTCCTTCAGATCGTCCAGCACTTGTTTCATGTCTTTGGACGTTCGGGCACGCGTGAGATATTCCACTCGGACGGGGAATTCCTTGAGTCGTGAGGAGAAGGTCTGAAAGTGTTGATAGGCCAACACGGTGGTTGGCACCATCACAGCTACTTGTTTGCCATCGGTGGCAGCTTTGAAGGCAGCTCGGATGGCCACTTCCGTCTTTCCGAAGCCCACATCGCCACAAACCAGCCTGTCCATCGGACGTGGTTTCTCCATGTCTGCTTTCACGTCTTGGGTGGCTTTCAGCTGGTCGGGTGTGTCTTCGTAGGTGAAGCTGGCCTCCAACTCATGTTGCATATAGCTGTCCTTGCTGTAGGCAAAGCCTTTTTCTTTCAGTCGGATGGCATAGAGTCGGATGAGGTCGCGGGCAATATCTTTCACCTTCGTCTTCACCTTTTCCTTCATGCGTTCCCATGCACCACCACCAATCCTGTTCAGATGAGGTGGCTCACCCTCCTTGCCCTTGTATTTGGAGACTTTATGCAGGGCATGGATGGACACATAGACCATGTCTTCATTCTGGTAGATGATTTTGATCATCTCTTGCATCACGTCACCTTGAGGTACACGCACCAACCCTCCAAAGCGTCCCACACCATGATCAATATGCACTACGTAGTCGCCAATCTCGAACTGCTGTATCTCCTTGAGGGTCAGCGCCACCTTACCCCGATGTGCCTTTTCGCTCTTCAAGTTATATTTGTGGAAACGGTCGAACAACTGATGGTCGGTGAAGAAACAGAGTTTCAACGTGTGGTCGATGAAACCCTCGTGAATGGCTTTGTTGACGGGGGTGAAGTGAATTTTAGGGGCAGGGGGCAGGGAGCTGGGGGCAAGAGGAATGTTGTTGCAATGAGTAACCTCCTGCTCCTCAAAGATGTCTTGCAAGCGTTTGATTTGCTTCTCGCTATCGGAAAAGATGTGAATCTTGTACCCCTCATCCATGAGTCGGTGAAACTCTTGGTTGACCAAATCGAAGTTTTTGTGGAAGAGGGGTTGGGGAGTGGTGTTGAAATGGCAAACCCCCTCTGCCCTTGGGGCATCTCCCCCTCTATGGGGAGAGCCATCCGGAGTGTCGGCTTTGCCTATTCTCCACTCTAAATGTCTGAACTCAACAATCTGACGTTTGAAGGTGTCTTCGTCAATAATGAACTGCTCTGCCAACGTCTCGGCATTTGTCTCGGCCTCTGTCTTTGCTTGACTCGAAAAGCCTTCTTCATGTATCTGTGCTATCTTGTCGCACACAAACGTCATGCTCTGTGTCACCACCAATGTGTCTTTGGGCAGGAACTCGAGGAAGGAAACAAATCCCCCTTCGGAGGCTGGGGGGCTCACAATGGTCATCATCTCTACTTTCCCCTGACTCAATTGGTTCTGTACATCAAACAGACGGATGCTGTCCACCTCGTCGCCAAAGAAGTCGATGCGATAGGGCATTTCGGAAGAGAAGGAATACACATCCACGATGCTTCCCCTGACGGCAAACTGTCCTGGCTCATACACATAGTCTGTCCGTTCAAATCCCAAATCGAAGATGCGCTTCTCCAAGTCATTGATATCGAAAAGGTCGCCCACCTTCACACTCAACGTGTTCTCATCCAGCTCCTTTTTCGACACCACACGTTCGGCAAGGGCATCTGGGTAAGTAACGATGAGAGTTGAGAGTTGAGAGTTGACAGTTGACAGTTTTGTCAGCACTTCCGTCCTCAATATCTCATTTCCGGCATCCTTCTGGTTGTATTTGATGGATCTCTTATAGGAGGATGGGAAGAAAAGCACCCGTTCGTCGCCCATCATTTGGGTCAAATCATGATAGGCGTAGCCTGCATCATCCAGGTCGTTCATCACCACCAGAAGGTTGGGACAACCGGCTTTGCTGTTGGCGATAGATGCCAATACCAAAGTGGCCGACGAACCACACAGTCCGTCAGCCTTCAGTTGTTTCAACTTGCCGTTTCTGATGCGCTTAGCAAGTTCCTTGACATTCTCGGAGGATGCCAAGGCCGATAGCACTTTACTTGTTTCCAAATATCAAAAGGTCTCTATGCCACGCCCATCACCATTTGTGGTTGATACATTCTTGCAAACATTTGCAGGAAAAACAGCGTATCCTTCGAAGGGCGTGCAAGTTTGCTCTTCAGATTGATGAGTTTGGATGTCTTGTTCAGAGGAGTAGAATCTGTCATAGGCACATTGCTTTTGTTGTACGTTATCTTATTCTTTATCAATAATAACGAACCGATAACGAGTTTATTATGCAAATGTGCATTTTTTATTTTTTATGCAGTTATCTCTCCTGTTTTGTCCAATTCCAGTTGTGCCTTAATCTTCTTATTGCACATCTTGTGCATCTTCACGCAGAAGAAGACGAGCAAGGCGAAGATGGGCAGGATGAGGTAATCATTGATGCCAATGTTCATCACGAGGGCATCGTAGATTCCATGTGCCAGAACAGGTACACCCCAAATGCTGATTTTGTTGAGGAAGGAACGATTCACGAAGTGGTACCTTGCATAGTGGTAACCCATCAGCACAGCGAAGGCATAGTGTCCAGGTACAGAGAAGATGGCTCTCATGATGCCGACAGAAGCCCAGTTTCCATCCCCTACCACATACCCGATATTTTCGATGGTGGCAAAGCCCAATCCCACGCACACTGAATACACGATGGCATCAAAATGCTCGTCGAAATACGGATTCTTTCTCAGCACCCACCACAATGCCAGCAACTTGAAACTCTCTTCGGGGATGGCAGCCACCAAGAACGCATCGGCAGTGTGGCTGATGGCAGACACGGCTTCTCCGCCCTCACCAAAGAGGAAATTACTGACCATCGTCTCCACGATGACGATAGGGACACAGGTGACAGCACCCCACAGGGTTGCCTTCAGCAGTTTTGACGTGGGTTCAGGATTCCCGTCCTTCTTCCAGATGTAAATCCAGAGTAACAAAGCTGGCACGACTGCAATGGCCAGCGCAATAAGATATGTCATATTTTTTCTATTATTTCCGCAAGGTCTCTCAACACTTGCGAGGTTTGTCTTTCAATTTGATTTCTGCATTCCCATTCTGTTCTGCCAATGAGGGCACGATAGAAGTCAATCACATCTTTCTCGTTGTTCTGCATGATGTGTTCCATCACCGTGATTCGCTTTGCCTGCTCATACTTCTCTTTGAGTTCCTCTTCCCGGCAGGGTGGCTCAGGAATGAAAAGCAGACGGTTGTTGGCATATTGCACGAGGTTGTTGGCCACCTTCATCAGTTCTTTGTTGGCCGCATCCTTGCCCACATCGATTCGAGCCTTTTCTACCAGTGTCATCACCTTGTTCATCACCGTTTCAACAGTTCCAGCATCAGCGAGCAGTTCCTTGAACTTCATTTCCAGTTCCTTCACCACCTTCTCTTTCAATTCCAGGTTCAGTTCCTTCGCCAACATGTTTCCCATCTCGATACTGCCGAAATAGTCCACATGCACACTGCCGATTTTGCCTAACATTTGCTTGTAGGGGGAGCCATCCTTGTGAATCATCTCCGAAACGATTGCTTCAATCATTTCTCTGCCCAATGTTTTCTCTTCTTGTGCCATAATGCTATGGGTTTTTGAAAATTCCCGACAAAGTTACGCCTTTTTCCCTTTTCATCCAAAAAAAATGATTAACTTTGCACCCAAACGCGAACATTTATGATAGACTCGAGCATTTTACAGGGAAAAAAGGCAGCGTATTTCACGTTGGGCTGCAAACTCAACTTTGCCGAAACCAGTACCGTGGCGCAGGAACTTTCGCGCTATGGTGTGACGAAAGTGGGCAAAGGTGAGGTGGCTGATTTGGTGGTGGTGAACACGTGCAGTGTGACAGAGGTGGCTGACCATAAATGCCGGCAGGCGATTCATCGTCTGGTGAAAGCGCACCCTGGAGCCTTCGTCGTGGTGACAGGTTGCTATGCCCAACTGAAACCACAGGCGATTATCGAGACAGAGGGCGTCGATTTGGTTCTTGGCAACGAGCAGAAGGGAGAAATCATACCCGCCATCCTCCACGGTATGACCAACACCGCGTCAGCCCTCCCCCTTCGGGGGGCGGGGGGCTTTTCCCCAGCTTGCTCTAAAGGTGATCGCACCCGTTATTTCCTCAAGGTTCAGGACGGCTGTAATTATTATTGTACGTACTGCACCATCCCAATGGCAAGGGGACGGAGTCGCAATGGGAGCATCCAGTCGATGGTGGAACAAGCCCAGCAAGTGGTCAAGGAAGGCGGCAAGGAGATTGTGATTACTGGTGTGAACATTGGTGACTTCGGACGTTCCACAGGCGAGACCTTCTATGACCTCGTCAAGGCACTTGATCAGGTGGAAGGCATCGAACGCTATCGTATTTCCAGCATCGAACCCAACCTGCTTACGGACGAACTGATTGCCTATTGTGCCCAGTCGCGAGCTTTCATGCCCCATTTCCACATCCCTTTGCAGAGCGGATCTGATGAGGTGTTGAAACTCATGCACCGCAAGTATGATACGGCGCTTTTCCGACATAAGATAGAGATGATTCGTAACGTGATGCCAGATGCTTTCATCGGGGTGGATGTAATTGTTGGCACGCGTGGCGAGACTGCTGAACGCTTTGAGGAGGCCTTCCGTTTCATGGAGAGCGTGGATGTGTCGCAGTATCACGTCTTTTCCTACTCCGAACGTGCTGGTACAAAAGCCTTGGAGATTCCCCATGTGGTGATGCCTCAAGAGAAACATGAACGGAGTCAACGGGTTCTTGACCTCTCGGCACAGAAGACCCACGATTTCTATGCACGTTTCATCGGCACTACACGACCTGTCCTGCTCGAACATGCCTCCCCCCGTAAGCCCTTCATGAATGGATTCACAGACAACTATATCCGTGTGGAAGTGCCGAACCAACCTGAGTTGGATAACCAAATGCTGCAAGTCACCCTTGGCGATTTCAACCCCAAAGGAGATGCGCTCATCTCTCAACTATCAACTGTCAACTATCAACTGTCAACTATATGAACTATATGAAGAAACTTGCAATTGTCATTTTGAACTGGAACGGCGCTGAGATGATGCGCCAGTATTTGCCCTCTGTGTTGGCTAACAGCGTAGGCGATGTGATTGTGGCGGACAACGCTTCCTCTGATGGCAGTGTGCCCATGCTGATGAAGGAGTTTCCTGATGTGCCTCTCATCAAGTTCAATCAGAACTATGGCTTCGCTGGTGGCTATAACAAGGCCTTTGCTCAACTGCCCGACTACGAGTACTACCTCCTGCTCAATTCCGACGTGGAGATACGGCAGAAGGACTGGGATGCTCCCATGCTCAAGTATATGGATGAACATTCCGACTGTGCCGCCTGCCAACCGAAATTGCTTGCCCTCTGCCCCCCTCAAACTGTCAAATGTCAACTCTCAACTATCAACTCTCAACTATCAACTCTCAACTATCAACTCTCAACTATCAACTATTATGAGTACGCTGGTGCAGCCGGTGGATTTCTCGACAAGTATGGTTATCCCTTCTGTCGAGGTCGGGTGATGGACACGATTGAACAAGATAAGGGTCAGTACGACGAGATTATACCCTTGATGTGGGCTACAGGAGCCGCTTTGATGGTACGTGCCTACGACTGGCGGGCGAGTGGAGGCTTGGATGACCGTTTCTTTGCCCACATGGAAGAGATAGACCTTTGTTGGCGCCTTCGAACCATGGGGCGCAACATTGTCTGCATCCCTCAGAGCCAAGCCTATCATTTGGGTGGCGGAAGCCTCAATCAGGGCAATCCTCGCAAGACCTTCCTCAACTTCCGCAACAACCTCGTGATGCTCTACAAGAATCTGCCCGATAATGAGTTGGACAGTGTGATGCGTATGCGCTGGTTCCTCGATTACCTCGCTGCTCTCCACTTCTTGTTGAAGGGCGACCCCAAAAATGCTCACGCCACTTACAAAGCACGGCATGCTTTCAACAAGATTCGAAAAGACCTCCTTGCAGATCGTGCTCGCATTGCTAAACTTCGCAAGATGGATCGTGTGCCAGAACGTACCGACTTCTCCCTCCTCTGGCAGTATTATGTGAAGGGAAAGAAGACCTTTGCGGAATTGATGCATCAATAACGAGAATTGAGAGGTGAAAATGAAAGATTCGCGCTTTTTTGCCTCCTCAAACCACTTTTTTTGTGATTGAAGGTGATTTTTTTGCTAAAGAATGTTTTGTTTGTTCGGAAAGTCGTATATTTGCAACATCTAATTAACACCAAAACCACAAACATTATGAAAAAGAAGACTCTTATCATTGTGGGTGTCATCGTAGCCGTTTGCGGCACTCTGATGATTACTTCCCATTACATCAATTGGCCAGTGGACACAGACCAAGTGAGTGGCGACATCGCCAAGTCTAATAAGTTTTCGCGCAAGACCGTCGAAGAGGCCAATGCCAATATGCAGGAACTGCTCATGAACGACGAGGAATACAAGGACGGCATCGTGATGGCCTACGCCGTGATGCAGACTCGTGCCAAGCAGTTCGAAGCCCTTGTGGATCTTTCGATGGAAGCCGCTGGTGACATCAAGGAGTTTGAGCCTGTGCTCAACGACATGAAAAAGGTGAAGCAGATGGTGGCCAATGTGTGCGACCAGATGGAAACCGTAGGAAAGGATCTTGATGCCACGTTGGGTGGTGAGCAAGTCGAAGATCTGGCGCAAAACACGAACAATGCAGCCTTGGCCTATGCTACATTGCAGAAGCAGAATGGATTGGCTGACAAGTTCATTGAGACAACAGACACCTATCTGAAGTCGGCCTCTGGCAATGACAAATTGAAGTTCGTGCGTGACCAGTGGGTGGAATATCAGAAGATGACTGCAGCCCTCAATCAAGACAAGGAGGCTGCCGCAGATCTGGAGAAGAAGGGCTACAAACTCGATGAAGAGAAGAGTTTGCAAATGATTGGTTCGTTGAACAGTACCCCCAAACTGAGTCTCACCAACGCAGGCGAGGTTTCCAAAGCCTTGGGTCTCCGCCCCAGAGTTTTTGCCAGCGAGAAGCTGAATGCCAGTGAGAAGCTGAATGCCAGTGAGAAACTGAATGCCAGTGAGAAACTGAATGCCAGCGAGAAGTTGAATGTCAGTGAGAAACTGAATGCCAGTGAGAAGTTGAATGCTTCGATCGTTCTCAACGGTGGTCCGAAAATTGTGAATGCACTCGAAACGGCTGTTTCCAATTCTGCTCCTACAGTACAGGCGAATCCTCAGATTGTACTTGGTGCGGTGAACACAATGATTGCTGGCATGTCAGAAAAGAATCTGCAACGTGCATTGTAGCCACTCCTTTTTCTGCTCAATCTTGCTGGCATGTCAGAAAAGAATCTGCAACAATCGGGTGTAATCAAGCAATAAGGCTTTTAGTCCCGTGATTCACATAAAACATATAATAATCCTTTTTTTAGTTGTATGGGTTTGTCCTGTCGGGATGACGGGGCAAACCTACTATCAATATAAGACAGATGAGGCACGGTTGGTGTTCTTCGACAAGAACCTCTCTCGCTATATCCCTCACATGATGCGCATGTTCCAAAACGGCAAAGCGCATCACGAACAAATCTGGACAACAGACTCTGTCTATCAGCCAGAAGCACCATTGCTCTTGCTCACCGATTGGGAGGACGATGGTAATGGAGGTGCGACCCCGCTTCCCATTTCGCTGATTCAGATTGGAATGGCACCGCTGTCGATGTCCTACTACATCAATCCCTCTTCAGAACGTTATCGTCAACTCTTCAACCACGAGTACACCCATATCGTGATGGGTGACAAATATAATGCTCGTGACCAGGCTTGGCGCAAATTCTTCGGAACGAAGGTGGGCACAGAAAGTGAACATCCCATTTCTGCCTTGTGGAGTTATGAGAGTGTGCCACGTTGGTATGCCCCCCGATGGTATCATGAAGGTATCGCCTGCTTCATGGAGACTTGGCTCGGAGGTGGCGTAGGACGTTCGTTGGGTGGCTATGACGAAATGTATTTCCGTAGCATCATCGATGGTGGCGACGAACTTTTCTCTGTCGTGGGTCTTGAGACGGAAGGTACCACGATGGACTTTCAGGTCGGAGCTAATGCCTACCTCTACGGAACACGCTTCGTGAACTTTTTGGCTTCGAAATATGGCTATGAAAAATTGATCCGATTCTATAATCGTACAGCAGACAGCCGTACTTTCTTCGGCAACCAATTTAAAAATGTATATGGACAATCGCTTCGAAAGGTATGGGACGAATGGCGTGAAGATGAAAAGAAGCATCAGGAGGAGAATCTCGCCTCCATCCGACAATATCCCATAACGGAAACCGTAAAACTGACGAAGGAGCCTTTGGGGTCTGTGTCTCCGTTTGTGTTCGACCCCACTACAGGCAAGGCCTACGCCGTCATGAATGCCCCAGGTGGCTTTGCCCATATCACAGAACTGGATATGAAGACCCTTGAGCAGCGGAAGGTGGCGACTGTAAATGGCATCCAACTGTACAATCCGGCTTTCATCGCGCTCGACATCAAGGGACAGCGACTGATCTATACCGTGAACAACTCGAAAATGCGTGGCTTAGAGGTGTATGACCTTAAGACCCAACGGGTGGTCAAGAAACGCAAGCTTCAGCGTGTCAACAATATCGTCTATGACAATGCCACAGATTGTCTCTATGGATTGTTCTCCAATGGAGGAACCCAGTCCATCGTTCGCTACGACAAGGATATCGAGAAAGCAGAGGTCATCTATGCGTTCCCCTTTGGTGTGAGTGTGTTCGATATGGATGTGAGCCACGACGGCAAGATGATTTCAGTCACCACCCAAGGCGACAATGGCGAACACACCTTGCAAATCTTCCGTACTGAAGACTTGGCAATGGCGCTCTTCAAGCCTGAGAAGTTAGTCACTTGGGACGACAGCAACTTGGGGCAGTTCCGTTTCTCTCTCGACGACCGCTATCTCATTGGCAGTTCGTACTATACGGGCGTGTCCAACCTTTGGCAGATTGAACTGGCATCCCACGAGATGCAGATGCTCACCAATACTGACATCGGACTTTTTGCCCCTCTCGAGATTGCTCCTGACTCCTTGATGGCTTTGGAGTTTGAACGTGATGGCATGCGACCTGTGTCATTGGAACGCAAGGTGGTGAATGATGCCAATGCGGTGGAACTCTATGGACAGAAGGCTTACGAGAACAACAAGGAGGCGTTGGAGGCTGTGGGAGAACTTAGAAACCCACTTCCCAAAATCGACTTCGGAGATGTGTATAACAGCATCACGCCCTACAATGTGTTGAAGGAGATGAGGTTTGCAGGTGCTTATCCTACTGTGACGGGCTTCACGGACAAGTCGGCATGGAACAAAGTCACTCCTGTGCTGGGCTACAGGCTCATCTTCAACGACCCCGTGGGACTGAGCAGTCTGAAGATGGGTGTGGGTGTGTCGCCTTGGAGCACCAACGCTCTGAAGAACCAATTCCACTTCGACCTCCAATGGAAATACTACTTCTGGACTTTCACGGGTGCCTGGAACCACACCGACTTTTATGATTTGGCAGGTCCTATGCGTACCAGCCGTAAGGGATATATGGCTCGTGTGGCCTACGACTACACCAACAGCCTCTTTGTTCCTTATGTCAAGGATTATGGCTTCTCCGTAAGTGCCTACGGCGATATGGATGCCCTGCCCCTGTATCAGGAGATTGGTCTGGACGATGGCGTGAAGTCCATGCAGACCGTTTCTGCCTACGCCAATATGTCGAAGTTGAGAACTTCGTTAGGAGGCGTAATGAAGGAACAGGGCTATGCCTTGGGGGTGCAGGGCTATGGCTATCTGGCTGGTGGCAGTTTCTATCCTTCAGTCGAAGCAACAGCCGACTTTGGCACATTGGTTCCCATCGACCGCAACACCTCCTTCTGGTTGCGCACAGCGGCTGGACATTCCTTTGGCAAGGCTGAATCCGCATTTGGCAATTTCTATTTCGGTGGTTTCAGAAACAACCGTTTGGATTATCGGAACTCGTTCCAGTACAGAACGCCCCAAGCCATGCCTGGAGTTGACATTGATGCCCTTCCTGCCCATTCGTATATGAAGGCGACAGCAGAACTCAACCTGCGTCCCATCCGATTCAACGACTTTGGTGCCCTTTTCTGCTATCCCACATGGATTCAATGTTCGATGTTTGGCACAGGACTCTCTGCCTGGAATCCTGATCCTTCCCATCGGATGTACTATAGTGCTGGTGTGCAGTTGACCACCGAATTGGTGTTCCTGAATTATTTGAAGACAACCTTCTCCGTCGGATTCGGACATCTGTTCGCCCCTCAGGGACTCCCGATGGGTGGACATCATGATAATGAACTGATGATTTCACTTAAACTCCTATGATTTCCTTCCTCGCAGCCTTGCTCCCTGTGGCCATCTATATCTTTGTGGTCTATAAACTGGACAGCTTCTCGCTGATCAGCGTGAAGGGTCTATTGACGCTGGTCTTCTTGGGCATGTTGGCGGCATTGGCTTGCTTCGGCCTGTTCACATGGACTGGATCATTCCTGCCTGAAGGGACGTCTGACTATATCGATCCCATTGTGGAAGAGGGGGTCAAGGCCATCTCGCTCTTTTGGATGGCTCGTCGCAAGAAGATGGTGTTTTTCATCGACAGCGTCATTTGTGGTGCCGCCATCGGAGGTGGGTTCTCCATCTTGGAGAATCTGTTCTATCTCCTCTTTGGCGAATCCTTGGGATTTGGTACCGTCTTGTTCCGTGGGCTTGAAGTGGCGCTCATCCACATGGGTTGCAGCGCCATCCTGGCAGTGGTGCTGATGATGGCAGTCCGATTGGCCAACCTCGTCAAAACAGGGCAGAAAGTGCAGAAGGGACATACGCTCATGACCTGCTTGCTGTTCATCACTTCTCCCGCTTTGCATGTGTTTCACAACAGTTTCCATACGAATCCTCTCATCCAATTCGTCGTTGTGTTTGGCGTGATGGCTTTGCTGTTGGTTTGGATTTATCAGTACGACTGCGACATGATTCATCAATGGCTCGACACAGGACTCGACACACAAATCAACCTGCTCGTCTCTATCCGTGAGGGACAGTTGGGCGATACGGCAACAGGCAAGTTCTTAGTGTCAGTCAAGGAAAATTTCCCCCCAGTAGTCTTCTTCGATGTGATTTGCTATGTGCAATTGTACATTGAACTCTCTGTGGCAGCCAAAAGTCGTTTCATGATGAGGGAAACAGGTATGGATATGCCTTTGGATGAAGCCTCCAAAGAACTCTATCTGTCGCAGTACGAAGAATTCAAGACCATCGAAAAGCGGATGGGCAAGAGTGCGAAAATGACGATTTCTCCCGTAGTGAGAATGACTCCTGCTGATCGCAAATCGTTAGATGACCTATTGAGAGACTGCCGTTCTCTCAGTTCCGTTTGACCTTCAAGAAGTATCGTTGCTGGTTTTGGGGAACGTCATTTGCGCCTGTACCAACCAACAAAAGCTGATTCTGCGAAATCAATGTCAGTATCTGATAAATCCACAGACAATCTTGAACAATCTGCAAAAGCTCTGTCTCCAATAGTTATAACACCAGTCCCCATTTGAAGCTTTTGCAAAGAAGAACATTTTTCGAATGCTCTAGCGGGGATGCTGGATAATGAGTTTGGTAAGACAAGTGAGGAGATTCCTGTTTGAGAGAAAGCCCCCTTGCCTAAACTTTTT
>CAJOGQ010000039.1 GCA_905234125.1 uncultured Bacteroidaceae bacterium
TCTTCCCGTAGTCGCACAGGATGAGGTACAAGAGGAGGTTACAACCGAGGAGGTGGCTGCTCCTGTCAAGAAAATTAAGCCGGCGAAGAATTACCCCACCATTGAGGTGAAGGGTACGGTGGTGGATGCTGTTACAGGCGAACCACTCCCCGGCGCTCAGATTCAGGCCTTCAACAACAGATATTACACCGCCATGGCTGACGAGAATGGTGAATTTACCATCTCTGTGCCTAAATTCGTGACGGCACTGTCTGTGCGGTTGCAGGGTTATAACCTGAATAATGTGTCTCTTAACGGTCGCACAAGCGACGTGAATATCCGCCTGAACTCAGACTTGCTGAAGGCAGATTACAACACGAATGCAACAGCTCGCAAGTCGGTGACGGCCGACAACTTCGTGAACACTCCTTCCATCACGATTGATCAGGAGATTCAGAACACGTTGGGGGCTGACATTCGTACTATTCAGCGTTCTGCCAACCCTGGTCAGGGTGTGTCAATGTTCATCAATGGTTTGAACTCACTCAACTCCAATGCTCAGCCTTTGGTTGTCTTGGATAATGTGATTTACGACCAGATGTATGACGCAGAAATGTTGCACACGGGTTATTTCAATAATCTGTTGCAAGCCATCAATGTTGATGACATCGAATCAGTGGAGGTGCTCAAGAATGGTACAGCCATCTATGGTGCCAAGGCTGCCAATGGTGTGCTGATCATCAAGACCAAACGTTGTCGTTCGATGGCCACCCGCATTGATGTGAACATCAACACTGGCGTGGAAATGAAACCCAAGACCATCGACCTGATGAATGCCAGTGAGTACCGTCTGTATGCTTCCAACCTCTTGCAAACAGCGGATTCTAAACTGACCGAGTTCAAGTTTCTGAACACTGATCCAAACTACTATTATTATAATATGTATCACAACGATACGGATTGGAATAAGGAAGTGACGAGAACGGCCTGGTCTCAGAATTATGGTATTGCCATCCAAGGTGGTGATGATATCGCCAAGTATAACCTGTCTGTAGGTTATATGGATTCTAAATCGACACTTCAGCGTAATGACATGCAGCGTTTCAATGTGCGTTTCAATACGGATATCGTATTGAACAAGTGGTTTTATACGCAGTTTGATGCCAGCTACACCAACGTGACGCGTGACTTGAGATGCGATGGTTGGGCCAACAATCAGATGTTGCTAGCTTTGGCTTCGCCATCTTCGTTGGCTAACATCAAGGCTCCATTCCTCTCTCCGTTTGACTTCTCGACGGATGGTGTGAAATCTGACTTCATCGCAGATGCTGATGTGTATTTGAAGGAGGTCTTAGGAGATAAAGCTTCTATTGCCAATCCTGTGGCTATTCTGGAAAATGGTGAAAGGGAGAACAAGAACCATTCAGATTGTACTATGATAAGCTTCTCTGTCGCTCCAACATGGGAACCCACTAAAGATTTCTCATTGATGGAACGTTTCAATTACACGATGCAGAGTTTTGATGAAGCCTATTATACCCCCGAAATCGGTATGCCAGACTATACTATTCCAGGTAGTCAAGGTAAGACGACCAACACGAAATATTCTATGTTCTCGAAGCACACGTCAGTCTTTTCTGATACACGTGCAGATTGGAATATCCTTTCGAATGGTGCTCACCGTGTAGAGTTGTTGGGTGGTGTCCGCTTTATGAATGATACCTTCACTTCTTCTTCTCTCTATGGTGACAATACTGCTGGTGATAAGATGCCGAACAACACTATGAATCAGACTTCAAAGAAGATAAAAGGTGGTAACACAAACTGGAGAACCTTGGCATACTATGCCAATGCAGACTATAATTACATGGAGAAGTACTACTTGAGCGGTCAGTTGTCTATGGAAACGTCTTCACGCTTCGGTAAGGAAGCCAGCGGTGGCTTCAAGATGTTTGGCGTGGCATGGGGTGTCTTCCCATCTGTGCAGGCTGCTTGGGTGATGACCAACGAGGATTGGTTCCGTCCCACTAAGGCTGTCAATATGTTGAAATTGAATGGTGGCTTTGAGTCTGTGGGTAATGATGCCATAGACAATTCTGCCACCCTAACTTATTTGTCGACAGACTTGATCTTTGGAAATGGTATTTCGGCGCTTGGCTTGTCTCAGATTGGCAATTCCTCTCTCCGTTGGGAAACAACGAACCGTTTCAATGTAGGTATGGAGGGTAACTTCTTCGACAACCGCTTGAACCTGAAGTTTAACTATTTCTTCTCGAATACCAACAATCTGGTGACACTCGGCACCTTGGCGTATGTAGCCGGTCTGACAGACTACTACACTAACGATGGTAAACTGAAGAACAATGGTTTTGACGCTGCATTCAATGCAAAAGTCATCAACCTGAAGAACTTCAAGATGGAAGTGGGTGCCAGCATCGGTCATTACAAGAATACGCTGAAGCGTCTGCCACAGGGCATGCAGTCTTTCGAGACAAATCTCTACGGTGGTACTATCCTCTCTGAGGTGGGGCGCGCTGCAGGTGTCTTCTATGGTTACAAGACTGATGGTGTCTATAAGGATTCTGAAACCGCTAATGCTGATGGCAAGTTTATCCGTGACGATGCGAACAATCCTGTATATTTCAGTGCAGGTGACGTGAAGTTCGTGGATAAGGACGGCAACGGTGAAATCAATACTGCAGACCGCTTTGTGATTGGTGATCCTAATCCAGACATCTATGGTAATGTCAATCTGAAATTCCACGTTGGCCAGCACTGGACATTGGCTACCAGCTTCAAGTATTCGGTGGGCAACGATATTTACAACTATCAGCGTTCTATGCTTGAATGTGGCTCTCAGTTCATCAACCAGACAACCGCTGTCAACCGTCGTTGGATGGCAGAGGGTCAGGTGACAGACATTCCTAAGACTGTTTATGGCGACCCCATGGGCAACAGCCGTTTCTCTGACCGTTGGATTGAAAATGGTTCTTTCTTCAAAATGAAGAATGTGACACTCTCATACAGAGTGCCTATCCAAAACGAGTACATTCAGGGCCTCACTTTCTGGGCGGCAGCCAATAACCTCTTCACGTTGACGAAGTATTTAGGCACTGACCCAGAACTCTCTTGTGGCAATAGTGTTCTCTCTCAGGGCATTGACGCTGGCTACCTCTCTTCTGGCCGCAGCTTCCATCTCGGTGTTAAGATTAACCTCTAATTCGTATTTATCATGAAATTGAAATCTATTATAGCTTGTGGACTGCTCCTGCTCGGAGTTGGAGCAGCCACTACCTCATGCGAGGATATGTTTACAGCAGAGAATTCACTTGTTGCCACAGACCTCGCTCCCCAGGATACGATATATCAAGTGATGGGTATTGTGAAGCGTATGCAAAAGTTGGCCGATCGTACTGTGTTGTTGGGTGAGATTCGTGCCGACTTGGTGGAGGTTGATCCCTTGCATGCACCTGCTGATATTCAAGAATTAGCGACGAATATTGTGTCCGCCAGCAATGTTTACAACAAACCTGCAGATTACTATGCAGTCATCAACAACTGTAATATCTACCTTGCTTACGTGGATACGATGCGCTATTCTCAAGGTACTCGTAAGTTCTTTGAGAAGGAGGTTTGTGCTGTTAAGTGCTTTCGTGCTTGGTGCTACCTTGAGTTGCTCAAGAATTATGGCGAGGTGCCTTTCGTGACAGAACCAGTAGAAAAATCCGATAAGGCTGAAGAAATTGTGGCTTCTGGTCAGAAGGCAGACATGAAGACGATTCTCGATTTCTGCATTAATGATTTGCAGAAGTATCCCTATATGGACGAGAATAACGAACTTCGACAGTCTTATTCAAGTACATCAAACTATGCGGGATTCAAATACGATGAGTTGGTGATTCCTGTGCGTGCCCTTCTTGCAGAACTTTATTTGTGGCGTGCCTCTTACATGGATAGTCAGCAAGATTACATTAACGCAATCCGTATGTATCATGATTATTTCGCCTTCCCCGGAGAAGAGAGAAGTACAGATTACCGGGCAAGTTATTGGAAAGATCTTAACTTTGACAAGAATCCGGAAACTAACGAGTATGTAGATCTTTTTAAAGGGGAGACACGTTATACTGCAGGTGTTCTTCCTTTGGATACAACGACATATTTTGGTAATGTGACAGAGCTTCGTGCTGTTTTCAATTCTATTGAATCTAATAAGCGTTATCCTGCAGTTGTGCCTTCGCAACGACTCAAAGAAATCTCAAAGTCACAGGACTACTGTATGTATTATTATGACGATATGATCGGCGAATCGACCACCTACTATAGCCCTCATGATGCAAATCATTATGGTGAAGGGGATAAGAAGTTGAGGGAAGGTGACCTTCGTCTCTACTCTGTTTATCAGACTGCCAGCAATTTTGATGAAAGTCAGTTCAATAGCGATGTGAGTCCCGTGCTTTATGTGAATAAGAAGTATGGTGGTTCTGTCGGTGATAAGACGAATAAGAAGTTGTCCTTTATTCCTTATTATCGTCACAATACGTTGTATCTTCATCTTGCCGAGGCTCTGAATCGTGCAGGTTTTCCTGAGACGGCATATGCTATCTTGAAATATGGTCTATCCTATTATACATTGAACAACCGTGACATCATCTCGCAAGATGAGTATGATCGTCTATGCGACATTAAATCATACGGTTTCACCATTCAGGAACCCATGGACGCTATGGACTCTATTGCTGCAAAGAAAACCAATGGCTCTTTCGTGGTATGGAGATCCAATGTGTTTGGAATGAAATATAAGAAAACAACAGGTGGCCTGGGTCAAGAACTGCCTTTTGGAAATGTAACAGTTAATAATATTCCAACTTATGGTGGTAATAGTATTAATATTGGTATTCATTCACTGGGTTCTGGTGATACAGAGTATAACGATAAATATTGGCTTGATGACTCTGTGACAGTAGCCAATATGGAACAATATCCTGATCCTAATGACGAGAAATATAAGCAGGAGGAATTGCCTGAAATCGATGCGTTGTCATCTCACGAGGATTCTGTCGCTTATCAGGAAGTCTATGATTCCAATGTTAAGAAGGATTCTCTCTATCGTGAAGAGGTTGCACGTGTGGATGCTGCTAATGAGGAGTATCTTGCTTCGGGCGAGGTTCGTGCAAGACGTCAGGCTCGAGTGGCTCAGTTGATTCTCGAAGAGGAAGCGCTTGAAGGCATGTTTGAAGGTGTTCGTTTCTACGACATCATGCGTTATCAGATGCAGGACAAGAAGGGTGGTCAGAACATTGGCAAGACCATCACGATGCCAACCTACATCACAGATAAGTATGGTCCAACCTCCAACATGACGGGCAAACCGTGGTATCTCACGTTACCATCACGCTAATTATAGGACCTCTTTAGAGGTTATATGATAAAGAAAGAAGAAGTTCCAAGCAGAAATGCCTGGAACTTCTTCGTTTGTTGAAATATTTTGGCTACCTTTGCATCAAACTTTCTGACGTATGGCGAATACTGATAATAAATACCCCACGCTTCGTGAGACGAAGTTTGTGGATTTGATGCAGAAGCGTGTGTTCAACGTGCTCATTATTGCCAATCCTTATGATGCCTTCATGCTTGAGGATGACGGACGTGTGGATGAGAAGATTTTTGATGAATATGCCAAGTTGGGTCTGCGTTATCCACCCCGTTTCTTCCGTGCGGCTTCGCAGGAGGAGGCAGCCGGACTGATTGGGAAGACACAGTTTGATCTTGTCATCTGTATGCCTGGAACCGATAACAACAATGTTTTCGACATCGCACGTGGCATCAAGACGAAGTTCCCGACGGTGCCCATTGTGGTGCTCACTCCTTTCTCGCATGGCATCACCCGACGCATGGAGAATGAGGATCTGAGCGCCTTCGAGTATGTGTTCTGCTGGTTGGGCAATACGGAACTTTTGCTCTCCATCATCAAATTGATTGAGGACAAGATGAATCTGATGAATGACCTCGCGGCAGGTGTGCAGATGATTTTGGTGGTGGAAGACAGCATCCGCTTCTATTCTTCCTTGTTGCCGAACCTCTACCAATTCGTCCTTCAGCAGAGTTTAGAGTTTGCTACGGAAGCGCTGAACTCGCAATTGGAGATGTTGCGCATGCGTGGACGTTCCAAGATTGTGTTGGCTCGTTCCTATGAGGAGGCGTGGGCGCTCTATTCACGCTTCAGTGACAATGTGCTGGGCGTCATCAGCGACTGCCGTTTTCCTATGCTGGCCGACAGCAAAGAGAAGGACGAACTGGCAGGTTTCAAATTGTTGAGTGCCATTCGTGAAGTGGATGAATATGTGCCATTGGTGCTCAACTCCAGCGAGAGCGACAAGAAACCCTACGCCGACCAATGCAAGGCGGCCTTCATCGACAAGAATTCAAAAAAAATCAATCAGGATATTAAGGATATCTTGACCAAGCATTTTGGTTTTGGCGACTTCATTTTCCGCAACCCAGACACGATGGAAGAGGTGGCTCGTGTGCACAATTTGAAGGAACTGCAAGACAATATCTTCACGCTTCCTGCGGGTTCGCTCAGTTATCACTTGCGCCATAACAACGTGTCCCGTTGGTTGGCCTCCCGTGCCATTTTCCCCGTGGCTGAGTTCCTGAAGAAAATCACTTGGAAGGTGGAGAGTGACGTGGATGCCCACCGTCAGTACATCTTCGATGCCATTGTCAGCTATCGTAAGATGAAGAACCAAGGTGTGGTGGCCATCTTCCATCGCGACCGCTTTGACAGCTACAGCCAGTTTGCCCGCATCGGAGAAGGTTCGTTGGGCGGAAAGGGTAGGGGATTGGCGTTCCTTGATAATATCATCAAACGTCGTATCGACCTCAATGAATTTGAGAATGCCACGGTGCAGATTCCGAAAACCGTGGTGCTTTGTACGGATATCTTCGACCGCTTCATGGAGAGCAATTCGCTCTATGAGGTGGCACTCTCTGACATTCCTGATGAGGAAATCCTGCAACACTTCCTGCATGGACGTCTTCCAGAAGAACTGGCCGACGACCTCATGTCTTTCATGGATGTGGTGAATGGGCCTGTGGCCATCCGCTCTTCGTCCTTGTTGGAGGACAGCCACTATCAGCCCTTCGCTGGCATCTATTCCACCTACATGATTCCTCGTGCGATAGATAAGTATGTGCGACTCGAGATGCTTTCCAATGCCATCAAGAGCGTCTATGCCAGTGTGTTCTATCGGGCGTCGAAAGACTATATGGTGGCCACGTCTAACGTGATTGACCAGGAGAAGATGGCCGTCATTTTGCAAGAGGTGGTCGGACAAAAGTATGAGAGTGGTTTCTATCCCACCATTTCGGGTGTGGGACGAAGCATCAACTATTATCCCATTGGCGACGAGAAAGCCGAAGAAGGAATTGTGGAGTTGGCCTTGGGACTGGGTAAGTACATTGTTGATGGAGGTCTGTGCTTGCGTGTTTGTCCTCATCATCCTGACAAGGTGTTGCAGACAAGCGAGATGGAGATTGCCTTGCGAGAGACGCAGACCAAGTTCTATGCGTTGGATGTGGATGACGACATTCAAGAAGCTACGGGTGCTTCGTTAGCCTTTCAGGTGGATGATGCTTTTAACCTCAAGAAGGTCACGGTGCGTGATGCCGATCACGATGGTTCGCTCAAGTGGATTGTCTCTACCTTCGACCCCTATGACCAGTGCATTTATGATGGTTTCTACGAGGGGAAGAACCGCAAAATTATCTCTTTCTCTGGCGTCTTGCAAAATGGCGTGTTCCCTCTGCCCGAACTGCTCCAGAAGGTGCTCTATTATGGACAGAAGGAGATGGCGCGTCCTGTGGAGATTGAGTTCGCCATCAATCTCCACGATGACCGCAGTGGAGAGTTCTACCTCCTGCAGATTCGACCGATGGTGGACAACCAGTTGCAACTCGATGAGGACATCACGCTGATTCCAGACGAAGATTGTCTGTTGCGTAGCCACAACGCCATTGGACATGGCATCATCAATGATGTGCTCGATGTGGTGTATGTCAAGACGGAAGATTATAATGCCTCCACCAATCCAGCCATTGCCGAGGAGATAGAACACATCAATCGTGGTTTCCTGCAACGGGGCGAGAACTACGTGTTGGTTGGGCCAGGTCGTTGGGGCTCCAGCGATTCTTGGTTGGGCATTCCTGTCAAGTGGCCCAACATCTCTGCGGCCAAGGTCATCGTTGAGGCGGGCTTGAGCAACTTCCATGTGGATCCCAGTCAAGGCACGCATTTCTTCCAGAACCTCACGTCGATGGGCGTCGGCTATTTCACTATCAACGACTTTATGGGTGACGGCATCTACCGTCAAGGGTTCCTCAATGCCCTTCCTGCCGTGGAAGAAACCGAGCATATCCGCCATGTCCGTTTAGAGATGCCTCTCATCATCAAGATTGATGGTATGAAGAAGGAGGGAGTGGTGCTGATGGCTCCTTCGGAAAGTAAATGAAAGGCTAATCGGTGATAAAAATATATTTGGAATTATTTATAGTAACACAAAAGATCACAGACAAAATGAAAAAGATTCTTTATTGGCTGAATGCTGCGCTTCTGGTCAGCGCAATGGCATGCGTTTCATGCAGCGATGACAACAATGACAACAACAATTCTGGCGGCCAGAGCCAGACCGACCGCCAACTCATTGACTCCCTGCTCGAACAGGAGTGGGTGAAGTGCGCGGAGCCGACGTTCATTGCGAGCGGATGCTTTGATGGGGAGGATGAGGACTTCCAGAAGGCGGTGCGCCACCGCTTCCCCAATCAAGTGGGCAGCCCGGCTCAGGCAGAGGTGGCTTTCACAACGCTCGACTGGCTGCACGCCCACGAGGATGAAATGGAGGCGCTCTACGACCGTGGCGGCCTGGTGGTGCTGATACGTCCGCAGGAGAGCCTGAGAGCTTTCATGGCAAACCTGCCCGAGGGCATGGAAGACTTCATCTTCAGTGACAACGAGCAGTTGGACGAGCTCTTCTATGCCTTCAACAAACGCAACCGTTACTACACGATGTACGAAGTGGAGGAATTCGACGGCAACTACACGGACGATATTAAGGAGATGTCGGCAGAGGAAGAAGAGGCCATAAGGGCTTATCACGAGGCGCATCCCGACGAGGATGAGGACGATGGGGAGGCTCCGCTTTGCCTCTATGACAACGACTATGAACAGGACTACGAGTATTTTCAGACTCGCCTGAATGCGTTCGTCAGCTTCGTCAACGAGACAGCCGCTGATACGCGTTCGATGAGCACACGCACTGACGACCCCGCTGACCTGAAGTTGGATCCTGCCAATGATGGCTGCAGGATTGAGAAGGATTTCCCTATCGACCTGGACCACAAAATCGATGATGACTATTGTTGGAACAAGCACAGCAGCGTTTCCGTCGTCTTCTGGGTGGAGCCTACCTACATGCTGTCGTGCAACGGCGACAACAAGGCGGGCGACTACTATCTGGTGAGGAGCGAGGTGACACCTCACAACACGCCGCTCTGGGAGGTGGGTAGCAAGAAGGGTGGCCTCTTTAACTGGGGGCGCTGCCGCATCTACGCCTACTGGCTCGACAAGATGGACGTAAAGTATGAACTGCTCGACTCCAAAGGAAATGCGGTGTCGAACCTCCAGTACTACCAGCGTCCTGTGCCCGACCCCGAGAACACGGAGGGCAGTCAGACACACGGCTTCACTTGGGGTCTCAACGGCTCGATCAGTGGTGAAGGCGGCAAAGAGGGCGGCAAGGGTTCCGCCAGTGTCGGCTTCAGTCTGGAGTGGTCGCACGAGACAACCTTCAACTACAAGTCGCTCAGTTTCCTGCGTGACCTCAGCACCAAGGCTCCGCTCTACACCTACTTCACTAACGTGACCCTGACCGACCTCGACTATGAGGACGTGACAAAGACGAACGGAAGCTTCCCCATCATCAGCCACTCCGACTTCACGGTCACCAGCGCATGGATATGGCGTGTGCCACGAAAGACCAATGGCGTGGACGACAACAGCACGACCAGCTTCAAGCTGAAGGTGTCGGTGAAACCCGTCTATGCGTCATGGTATCACTGGCGTGCTGCGGTGGAATATGACAGTAACAAAGAGACCTACAATGGCTACATAAAGAGTAGCGACGGATGGTTCACCCACACGGAGGATATCCCTGCTCCCGACCGCACCCCGTGGGGCGTCGTGGCGCTGAAGAATGCTGCCAACATCACGGTGGCCAACATCAAAATCTACAATCAGGAGGACTTCACGGCCAAGGGCACCGACGCCTCGGTCTATGCCACCATTCCAAGCTCGTACAACGTGAACGAGATTGCCAAAGCCAACCTGCCAGAGGGCAAGTATGCTCTTGTCTATGAGACTATCGACCCGAACGCAGGTAACAAGCTGACGGGTGTCTGGAAGTATGAGAACATTGAGATTCATCAGGGTCAGAAGCCATCGGACGCGACCACGGAAATTTCGACGGTGAACGCGTCGCAAATCAAGTAGCGCGCACCATCTTGATGACATCTGTCGTGAAATCCACCACGGCCAGACGGTGGGTGACAAAAATGATGGTACAGTTTACGAAATGTTGCTTGAGATTCTCGAGCAACATTTTTTCTGTTTCCACGTCGAGGGCGGATGTGGCTTCGTCGAGCAAGAGAATTTTGCATGGGTGCAGGATGGCACGTGCAATGGCAATGCGTTGGGCTTGCCCTTCTGACAGTCCTCCTCCGTTTTCGGCACACTTCGTGTCGAGTCCGTCTGGCAGGTTGAATACGAAATCCGCCATTGAAAGATGGAGAGCTTGGCGCATATCTTCTGAAGTGGCATCAGGATTGCCCATCAGCAAATTCTCGCGGATGGTGCCCGAAAAGAGTGTGTTTCCTTGTGGTATATAGGAGAAATTGGAACGAAGAGCAGGAGACCCTCCCCCCGCCCTCCCTATAGGGATGGAGCAGTTCCCTTGCTCGTTAATATGGATTTTACTCCCTCCCTGGGGGGAGGGTGAGGGGAGGGTCTGTATGTACGCTTCCACGCTCCCTTCCGTCGGATTAATCAACGCTAACATCATTCTGATGAGGGTGGTCTTGCCGGCTCCTGTCTCACCCAAGATGGCGGTGAAGCTGCCAGGACGGAAATCGTGGGAGAAGTGCTTGATGACGGTGCGACCTTTCGTGGTGTATTGATAGGATACGTCGTTGAAGCGGATGCCCACATTGCCATTGAGCAGGATGGGTTCTTCTTCTGGCTCCAAGGGCAGTTCTTCGAGTTCCATCAGACGTTCGCAGGAGGTCATGCTGTTGACGAAGATAGGTAGGAGACGTGCGGCATCGAGCATGGGTCGCTGAATGCGGTTGATGAGTTGGGTGAAAGCCATGAGCACACCTACGGTGATGAGTCCTGCTTGCAATTGGAAGAGTCCCCATACCAAGGCGATAAGGAAAGCGCCAGCAAAGCCGATGTTGACTAAAGTCTTTGAGAGGATGGAGAAGCGTGCCCTTGCTTTGATTTGCTTGCGCAAAAGGCTTTGGCGCTGTTCGAGCCTGTCCACCATCGAGGTCTCACGTCCCAACACCTTGATGACCATCTTGTGTTGGATGCTCTCCTGAATGATGGCTTGAATGGCGGAGTTGCTGTCCTTGATGGTACGCACAATGCGACGCATGCGTTTGAAATAGACACGTGAGAGAAGAACGAAGATGGGCGATGTAATGATCACGATGAGCGCGAGCATCCTGTCCATTACATAAAGATAGATGAAAGAGGCTAAGAATTGGGTGATGACAATGACGGTAGTGGGCAGGACGTCCGTCATCAGGTTGACAATGTCGTTCACGTCGCCAAAGAGTCGGTTGATGACATCCCCACTATGGTATCTCTCGATGCCTTGCCATTTGCCCCTGATGAGTTGTCGGAAGAAGAACTGTTGCATCAGGTTCTGAGTCTTCACGCCCAACACGGCACTGACCCAGGTGGAGGCGATGTGCATGACCATCTCGAACAGAAACACCACGGCGAGCACCATAGCTGTCCAAAGGATGCTCCCCTCTTTCGCATGGGTGGCAATGTCGGTGAGCGTGCGGATGGTGTCCACGCTCAACAGCCCCAATCCCACCATTGAAAGTCCGATGAGCACATTGAGCAGGGCTTGTAGCCGGCACCGCTTGTGATGTCGCCACAACCACCCCACAATCTCTTTCGTCGAATATTTCGTCTTATTAAACTTCATGAACTCTCAACTCTAAACCCAAAACTCTCAACTCTCAACTCTCAACTGTCAACTCTCAACTATCCCCTACTGTCAGCTCCCCACATCATCTTTTTTCTTAACGTGGAGAAGAAACTTTGGCCTTGACGGGTCACCACCTTGACGTTGTAGGGTGCCTTGCGGATGCGCAGATGGATGTTGTCAGGATAACTTTGACTTCGTCCGTCGAGCGAAATCAGGAAACTATGGCTTCGGCTCTCTACACGAAGGGATATTTCGCTGTTGTCGCACAACACCAATGGACGCATGTTCAGACTGTGAGGTGCCACAGGAGTGAGACTGATGGTGTCGCTTTGTGGCACGATGATGGGACCACCCACACTGAGCGAATAGGCAGTGCTTCCAGTCGGAGTTCCGATGATGAGTCCGTCTGCCTGATAGGTCGTCAGGTATTCGTCGTTGATGTCCGTGTGGATGGAAATCATCGAAGAGATGTCATGTTTCAGAATGGCGATCTCGTTCAAGGCGAAGGGATAGTCCTTTAGTTCCATCTCGTCGCACGAGATATTGAGCACGCTGTGTGCCTCCACACCAAAGTTTCCATCGTAGATGTCGGCGATGGTCTCCTCAATATGGTCTGGCGAGAAACTGGCCAAGAAGCCCAAACGACCCGTATTGATGCCGATGATAGGAATTTCCTTGTTGCCCACACGGCTTGCCACATCGAGAAAAGTGCCGTCGCCCCCCATGCACACCACATAGTCTGCGGTGAACTGATTATCTTTGATGATTTCACATTCAGGCACATGTATTTTCAGGTTCTCTTTCAAGAACTGATGGAACTGCTCAGGTATGGCAAGTTCTGCCTTCCGTTCGGTGGCAATTGCAAAGAATTTTTGCACGGCAGCACTCTTTCGCTCCTGATGTACGTTGCCAAAAAGGGCAAACTTCAGCCTTTTAGTCATATTTAAGAGTTTTTATTTGTGTGGTTTACGAAAAAAATCGTACTTTTGCAGTGCAAAGGTACATTTTTTATTTGATAAAGCGTATCTTATGTCCTAAAAAGTAACTTCTAATTGATAATTTATATAAACAACTAACACATTATGGAAGAACTCAGTATTCTTGAACTCGCATCGAAAGGTGGTTGGATTATGATTGTGCTCGCCGTCCTTTCGGTCATTGCCGTGTATATTTTTGTGGAGCGTTTCCTCGCCATCCGAAGTGCTGGCAAGGATGATAAACTTTTCATGGATCGCATCCGCGACTACATGAAGAACAACGATGTGAAGTCGGCCATCAACTACTGTCGCAACACCAATACGGCGGCTGCTCGCATGATTGAACGTGGCATCAGTCGTGTCGGAAAGCCTGCTCAGGAGATTCAGACTGCCATCGAGAATACGGGCAATCTTGAGATTGCTACGATGGAAAAGCGTCTGCCTGTACTCGCTACCATCGCTGGTGGCGCACCCATGATTGGCTTCTTGGGTACTGTCATTGGTATGGTGGAGGCTTTCTGGCAGATGAGCAATGCCGGAGGCAACATCGACATCAGCCTCCTCTCTGGTGGCATCTATCAGGCCATGATTACCACAGTGGGTGGTCTGGCTGTCGGCATCATCGCCCTCTTCGGCTACAACTATTTGGTGGCGAAGATTGACGGCGTGGTGAATGAGATTGAGGCGAAATCGCTCACATTCATGGATATTGTCAGCGAAGGAGAATAGCCTATGTTTAAGAGAAGAACCAAGGTCAGCCCGACGTTCAATATGGCGTCGATGACCGACATCATCTTCCTCCTGCTCATTTTCTTCATGATTACGAGCACGATGGTGTCGCCCAATGCCATCAAGGTGCTTCTGCCTCAGGGCAAGAAGCAGACCACGGTGAAGGCGACAGCGAGGGTGGTGATTGATAAAGACCTGAATCTCTACGCTGCCGCAGGCAACGAAAAGGAGGAACCTGTCACCTTGGAAGAACTGCCTCAAGTGCTGAATGCCCAGGTGAACGACTCCACCGAACTCTTCGTCTCTCTCTATGCAGATGAGGCTGTACCCTATCGGAATATTGTTGAGATTCTCAGCATTGCCAACGAAAATCACTTCAAGATGGTGTTGGCCACACGCCCGCCATCTTCCAAAGAATGACCTCTTTGAAGTTTGCTTATGACTGAAGATAACAAAAAGAAAAACCTGAAAGCGGGACTTACCACACTGGTTGTGCATGCGCTTCTCATCGTCCTGCTGGCGGTCTTGACCCTTTCTGTGGCGCATCCTGACAAGGATAAGGAGGATGGTGTGCCTGTGTTGTTGGGTATGGCCGAAGATGCTGGTGGCGAAGACTTAGGTGGTCTGCCAGCCGAGGCATCCGAAGCTGATAATCCTGATACTCCGGATCATCCAGAGACTCCAGAAGAAGTGGATCCTGTGCCTGTGGCACCTCCACCAACTCCCCAACCTGCCCCTGCTCCAAAACCCACGCCTGCGTCGAAACCTCAACCAGCCACCCAACCTCTGATCACACAAGATCAGGAGAAGTCCATCGCTGCTGAAGAAGCTAAAAAGAAGGCTGCTGAGGAAGCAAAGAAAAAAGCTGCTGAGGAAGCCAAGAAGAAGGCTGCCGAGGAGGCAAGAATCAAGGCAGAAGCTGAAGCCAAACGTAAGGCCGCTGAAGAAGCTGCTCGTAAAAAGGCTGCAGAGGAGGCTGCCAAGAAGCGTGCTGCAGAAGAGGCTGCTCGTAAGAAGGCTGCAGAAGAAGCTGCCAAGAAACGTGCCGAAGAGGAGGCACGTCGCAAGGCAGAAGAAGCTGCTCGCAAGAAAGCCGAAGCTGATCGTCAAGCCGCTGCAGCTGCCAACAATCGTGTGGCAGGTGCCTTCGGAAATTCTGGCAACAAAGGTAGTAGTGGCAATACCCAAGGCAATGGTGCACAAGGTTCGCCCAATGGCAACAGCAATACTGGTTCTACAACGGGTACTGGAGGTTTGGGTACGGGAACCTCGGCCAAGGTGGGCAATCGTTTGGTGGTTTATTTGGCTGAACCTAACTATGCCGACCCCAACAGCGAGGGTACTGTGCTCGTTTCCATTCAGGTCAGCGCATCAGGTGCTGTCATCAGTGCCAGCGTGACCAGTAGCACCACCTCATCTGTCGCACTCAAGAATGCCGCATTGGCTGCCGCCAAGCAATCGCGCTTCTCTGAAGGTGACAAGACAGAGAGTGGAACGATTACCTACCGATTCAAACTCAGATAGAAAAATAAATTGTAAATAGTAAATTGTCAAATTGTAAATAATATGATTTACGCATTTCTCGCAACTGGCTTCGAAGAAGTGGAAGCCTTAGGTCCTATCGACGTGTGCCGTCGTGCTGGCCTGACTGTCAAGACCGTGTCCATCACTGATGAACTCACCGTTGTGGGTGCGCATGGCGTGGGCATTGTGGCAGACTCCATGTTTGATGACAATGATTACAGCGATGCTGATATGCTCTTCTTGCCTGGTGGCATGCCCGGCTCAACCAATCTTGATGCGCATGAGGGACTTCGCCAGGTCATTCTTGCCCACAATAAGGCTGGTAAGGCACTCGCAGCCATTTGTGCAGCACCGCTTGTTTATGGCAACCTTGGTCTTGCTCAGGGCAAGAAGATGACCTGCTATCCTGGCTTCGAGAAGTTCCTCATTGGTGCCACCTACACAGCTGCTCTTGTGGAGCGTGATGGTCTCATGTTCACAGGCAAAGGTCCGGCTGCAGCTCTTGCGCTTGGCTATATGATTGTCGAGCACTTCTGTGGCAAGGAGGTGGCTGATCAGTTGAGGCAAGGGATGATGTATGGCCATATAAGTGAAAAATGAACGCGGTAATCATCGTGGCTGGTGGCAAGGGTCTTCGCATGGGTGGTGACATTCCCAAGCAGTTCCTTCCAATTGGTGGCAAACCCATCTTGATGCACACCATCGACCGTTTCTTGCAGTACGACGCGTCGATGGAGGTGGTATTGGTCTTGCCTGAGAGTCAACAAGAGTATTGGCACTCTTTATGCGAACAGTACCAGTTCTCCCAGCCTTACACCTTGGCCAATGGGGGAGAGGCACGTTTCCATTCTGTCAAGAACGGACTGGCTAAAGTCTCTCCTGATGCCACGCTCATAGGGGTGCATGATGGAGTGCGTCCTTTTGTTTCCCTCGATACCATCCGTGCCGCATACGAGGAAGCGGAACGTTCAGAAGCCGTGGTGCCTGTCATCGATGTGGTGGAAACAGTGCGTCATATCAGAGGCGAAAAAGAATCCGAGACGGTTCCCCGTTCAGACTACAAACTTGTCCAGACCCCACAGGTGTTCTCTGCCTCTCTCCTCCGCAAGGCATATCATCAACCCTACACGGAGTTTTTTACTGACGATGCCTCCGTGGTCGAGCGTTTCGGACACCCAGTCACCCTCGTTTCTGGCAATCGTGAGAACATCAAGATCACCACTCCTTTCGATTTGACGATAGCCAATGCTTTGGTGAAAACGTCCGCTAACTAAATGAAAAAGAGGATGGAAAGTGCATCATTTTGATGGTGAAAAGCACTTTTTGTCCTCAAATATTTTGTGGGTTGCGGAAAACTTAATATTTTTGCAACGAATTTATTCAAAGAATAAGGGCAAAACAATTCTATTTTACACTAAAAACATTCTGATCGTGAAAAAAATTGCTTTTTTTGTGGTGGCATTCTTTCTGATGGCTGGTATTGTGTCAGCTCAGGATGCTTCAAGGGTTGTGGGTTCTCTCACAGGCAAGTCTGGTGGCACCTACAAGGGTGAACGAAAGAAGGGCGTATTTCATGGACATGGCACCTATACATGGAATAACGGTGACGTGTATGAGGGCGAATTCAAAGATGGTAAGATGGATGGATTCGGCATTTATACATGGGCTGATGGAGACACCTATCAGGGCAACTTTAAGGATGGTCTTCAGGAAGGTGAAGGCATGGCCTATTATGCCAAGAAGAACAACATGTTCAAGGGCAATTGGCACAATGGAAAACGCAATGGAAAAGGAAAGCTCATTTGGAACAATGGCGACTGCTTTGAGGGCGATTGGGTAGAGGACGAACGTACGGGTGAAGGTGCCTTCTTTGCTGCCAATGGCGATGAATACAGGGGACACTATGAGCACAACTCACGCAATGGACAGGGAACCTACAAGTGGGCATACGGCGATGTATATACGGGCAATTGGGTGAATGATGAGCGTGAAGGTCATGGACGATTTGCTTTTGCTAATGGCGCTGTTTACGAAGGCGATTTTGCGCTCTCCAAGTTCGAAGGTGAAGGCAAATACACCTCTGCCAATGGTTCAGTTTATGTGGGCTCTTTCCACAACGACCGTCGTCATGGTTATGGTGTTTACACGACTCCTGGTGGTACGGAACTGGCAGGAAACTGGGAGAACAACAAATATGTGGGAGGCTCTCATTCTGTCAAGGGTTTGATGACGGCTATCAAGCGTAGCATCTATGCAGATGGCGGCTTGACCACCTTCGGCATCGTGCTTTTGGCCATTCTCCTGCTGTCTGTGGCATGGTTCGGTTTCAGTCGCTTCTATCCACGCAAAGAAATTAAATAAATGAAATGATACGGCATGCTGTATTTCTTGGCAATCCTCTCAGGCATTCTACCCGCATTAGTACTTATCGCGTTCATTTATTGGCAGGATAAGTATCGTCGTGAGCCTGTCAAATGGATTCTCAAGTCTTTCTGGTACGGCATGATGGCTTGTGCTGGGGCTGTCCTCCTCGAAATCCTGATGCCTGACTGCAATTTGGATACCTTGGAGGGCGACCTCTTCTACAGTTTTGTCGTGATTGCCTTTTCGGAGGAAATCATGCGACTCTTCTTCTTCTGGTTGTTGGTGCGTCGCAATCCCTATTTCGACGAGCGCATGGATGGCATTGTCTATGCGGCTTGTGTGGGTATGGGATTGGCTGGTCTGGAGAATATCGGCTACTTGCTGATTAGTCTTGACGATCTCGCTTTCTGGGGTGTGGCTCGTGCGCTGTTCAGCGTGCCAGGCCATTTCTTCTATGGCGTTTTCATGGGCTTCTATTATTCGCTTGCCATCTACGGTTCACGTCGTCGCCGTGTGTTGTATTATCTGTTGGCATTCCTTGTCCCATGGCTCTATCATGGCATCTTCGACTGTTCGATTCTGGTGGCCGACCTCAGCGACACCCTCTTCTTCGTCGGCTTGTCCGTCTTCCTGGTCGTGTTTGTGCTGATGATTATTGTGGCTCGTCGCCACATCTTGCGTCTGCTCCATGCTGACAACAAGTTGATGCACAAAGTCGGCTTGCATCCAGCCCCCCTCAACTCTAAACCCTAATCTCTCAACTCTCAACTCTCAACTTTCAACTGTCAACTATGTCACGAACTCTTTTCTTGAGCCTTCTGATGGGGCTTTCCACACTTTTCCTCTCTGCCCAGAACTTGCAGAAAGGTACCTATGGTTATCTCTATTGCCACATGAGCGACCAAGGTGAATTTACAGCATACGCGCTCAGTCGCGATGGTCTTCACTACCACGACCTCAACGAAGGCAAGGCCATCATGGATGCCTCCAAGTTGGCAGGTATCGAGGGTGGACAACGCGATGCCTACGTGTGTCGCAAGTCCGATTCTGGCAAGGGCTATCTGATGGTCACCACCGATATGTGTGTGGCCAAGAGCAAGCAGTGGTACAACTATGGCATCGACCTCCTGAAGAGCGATGACCTCATCCATTGGACATCCACCACGTTCGACTTCCGCAAGGGGAACGAGATTTTCTGCGACCCTGAGAGTCCTGACATCATTGCCGACTGGAGCAAGATCAATCGTGTGTGGGCACCTCAAATCTTCTGGGATCCTGATTATGTGTGGCCCAATGGTGAAAAGGGTGGTTACTTCATCTACTATTCCATCTGGAGTTTCAACGAGGGTGACAAGTACGACCGTATGGTCTATAGCTATGCTGACAAGACCTTCACCAAACTCACCAAACCACGTGTGCTCTTTGATTGGGGTTATGCCACCATCGATGCCGACATCAACTACTTGGAGAGCGACCACAAGTACCACATGCTCATCAAGAAGGAAGGTGGACATCCAGGCATCTTCCAGACCAAGTCAGACAAACTCACAGGGCCATGGCCTGAACCCGATGAGAACGACTTTGTGAGTTTCGAGGGCACCAAGAAATGTGAAGGTAGCAGTGCCTTCCAAATCATTGGCGAGAAGGGTTGGCGTGTCGCCTATATCCAGTACAGCGACCGTCCTAAGCACTACCGCATTTGCCAGACGGACGAATACCTCAAGGGTTTCCACGATCCTGTTGATATTCAGGGCGTCACGGCTCCACAGCATGGCAGCTTCATGCGGCTGACGAAAAAAGAATACAAAATGCTGGAAAAGCATTTTAAGTGAAAAATGAAGAGTGAAAAGTGAAAAATCTAAGTATCCCCCATCCGGATGGCTGGTAAAATAGATTTTTCACTTTTCACTTTTCACTCTTCACTCTCTACTCTTCACTCTTTCTTCGGAATCTGCAACGGCAGATCATCTCTCCTTGCCTCGATATGAGGTGACATGATCTCCACTCCAGCCCCATGGAGTGTGTCGAGCATCTGCTGATGGAGGGCTGAATAGACGGAAGAGAGGGTCTTGGCACGTTCAGTCAAACCATTGATTTCATATTCCACATAGAAGTCGTCGAGGGCTGTGATGCGGACGAAAGGTTTGGGGTGGTGCTTGATGCCATCCGTCTTTTCGGCGGCCTGGATGAGCAGCTCTTCAATCTTTTGATGTGGTTCATCGTAGCCAATCGTCACCTTCGTGTGTACGATGATGCCGTATCGTTGGGCAGAGAAAGTGTAGTTCGAGGTCTGCGAACTCATCATGTTGGAGTTGGGAATGGTCACGATGTCGTTCTTGCGTGTGCGGATGCGGGTCACTAACATGCTCTTTTCGATGACCTCACCCTCCGTATCGCCAAAGCGGATGAAGTCGCCGATGCGGAACGGACGCATGTAGGTCATCACCAGTCCTGACATCACGTTGCCCACCACCGATGTGGAACCTAACGACACGACGACACCGATGAACACAGATACGCCTTGGAAGATTTCCGAATCGGAATTGGGCAACAATGGCCAGATCATCACCAGCATGAACGAGTAGAGCAACACCCTCAATAGGGTGTGGGTGGGCATAGCCCAATCTGCATAGAACCCATTGATTTTCAAGCGTCCGCTGGCAATCTCGTTGGCAAAGTAGCGAATCATCTTCAGCAGGTAGTGGAAGCAGATGATGATGATGATAATCTTGAAGAGGTTGGGCAGATAACCCACGATTGCCTCAAAGATGTCGCTCAGCGGGTTCCAAATGAAACTGAAGACCTTGTAGGTGACAGTCTTTGTCTCAGGGAAGAACGAGAACATGAACGTGATGCCCACGAAGAGCACCAGCAGGATGACCAGCAGACGTATCAGGTTGAGCAGGAAGATGATGGAGACGCCCAATCTGTGTGTGTCGAGCAATGGGTAGTTCTTGATGCTCACCGACTTGATGCTGCGTAGCAGTTTGCGGGTGATGCTGAACTTCCATCGACGGAACAGCCACACGATGAACCAGACGAGAAACACTTGCACGGCAATGATGAGCGCCACCCAACCCATGCTTTGCAACTTCTTTCGCAAACCGTAGGTGTCGTGCAACTGCTTCACCTTCTTGCTGATGGCCTCCCGATAGGTCTCTGCCAGTTCCATGCGCGACACACCCATCCACAGGGCATCGAGATCCGTCACGCTCATGATGACCTCCTCGCCCACCATCACGTCCGACGACATCTCGCTGTCGAACACATAGATGGAATCGACAAACATCGTCATCCGTTTGCCCACCTCCAGAATCTTGCTCTTCGCTGCCTTCATACGGGCTTCGGGCAACATGCCCCCCTTGCGGGCATAGATCACCAGCAGCGTGTCGTCATCCATCACCAACGGCGCACCAGGTGTCACGTTCCTCAGCGAATCCACCCGAGCCTTGCGTTCCGCCTGTCTCAGCGAGTCCTCTCTTGCGTTCTTGCCCGTCCTCTCCAACTGCTCCTGCATCATGATTCCCTGCAATTTCAGTTCCTGGAT
Organism: uncultured Bacteroidaceae bacterium; assembly: GCA_905234125.1. Taxonomy (GTDB): domain Bacteria; phylum Bacteroidota; class Bacteroidia; order Bacteroidales; family Bacteroidaceae; genus Minthosoma. The sequence continues at coordinate 21,396 of CAJOGQ010000039.1, forward strand.
TTGGTGGTTCAGCGATTCCACAATCGAGTCGTTGATGGCTTTCAGCGAGTCGAGCGCCGACGTGGATTCCGTCATGGCCCACTCTTCCATCTCGTTTTCCAATCCTGCTGCGTCTTCTTGTGCAGAGGCTACGGACCCCCCCATCAGCATTAGGCCGATGGTCATCAGTCTTATAAGATATGTATGCATACTTCTTGTCATTTTCAGCTACAAAGTTAGAGATTAATACTGGAATATCCAAGCTGAGTGTGTCGAAATGATGAGAAAACGTCCTCATTTTTTTGTTCCATGCGAATCTTTTCCTACATTTGCAACCCAAATGCAACTTCTTCAATCATCAGACAAGGATGAACAAAAAAGCAATCATCATGGGTGCCAGTTCTGGCATCGGACGCGAAGTGGCACTTCTCCTGCTGGCTGACGGCTGGCATTTAGGACTCTCTGCACGTCGCATGGAACCGCTGTTGGAAATCAAGACGCTGGCTCCTGAACGTGTTGAAGTGATGGCCATCGACGTGACCCAATCCGATGCTGGAGACCTTCTGCTGACACTCATCCAGCGCATGGACGGCATCGACCTCTACTTCCACGCATCAGGCATCGGCCATCAGAACCGAACCCTTGATCCAGACATCGAGATGCGTACCATGGACACCAATGCCATCGGCTTCACCCGCATGATAGGCACGGCTTACAGATACTTTGCCGAACGTGGCGAAGGCCATATCGTCGCCATCACCTCCATTGCCGGCACCAAGGGACTGGGACCCGCTCCTGCCTATTCAGCCACCAAAGCCCTGCAATCCACCTACCTTCAGGCCTTGGAGCAACAGGCACATCAACGGAATCTTCCCATCCGCATCACCGACATCCGTCCCGGCTTCGTCGATACCGCTCTCCTTCGTGGTGACTTTCATTACCCCATGCTCATGCGTCCAGAGTCCGTTGCCCGCGACATCGTCCGTTCCATCCACCATCGCCACCACATCCGCATCATCGACCTCCGCTACCGCATCCTCACCTTCTTCTGGCGTCTCGTCCCCAATTGGTTGTGGAGAAGGATGAGGTTGTAAAGCAGAGAAGCCTATTCTTCCATCCCTTCAAACCGTTTGGGCATCAACTCATGCATCTCGATGATACCATCATTGCCAAACATGAAATGCCCGATACGGAGGATGTTTGTCCTTCCTGCCAGCACGGCTGCACAATTCATTGCCAGCATATCTTGTGGGTATGCTTCAATTCGTTTCAGGCAAGTGAGGTAACACTTCTTTCGCATTTGGTTGTACATCTGATTGGGAATCTCAGAATCACGTGATGCACCCAACATGCCCTGAGTCAAACTGCGCCAATCCAGCCAAACATTGAACAACATCGGGTTGTACTTGCCACTCTGCATCAACCGTGTGGCCACCATCACAATCCAGTCGTCATCGTCTGCCGACTCTTGGCAATTCGCCCAACCCAAAAACAAAGAACACTGTTCATCAAATGTTTCGCATTTGTTCAGTTGTTCCAGCATCACCTTCGTCCTCTTGTCCTTGTCAGACTTTTGATAGGCCTGAAATCGTTTCTCTGTCATCTTCAACATCTGTTTTCCTAAAGAACTCAACGAATCAGA
>CAJOGQ010000040.1 GCA_905234125.1 uncultured Bacteroidaceae bacterium
CTCGCAGAAGGAGTTCCTGAAGAAGGCCAACTTCATCGACGTGGCCACCCTCGCCAAGAACTCCGAAGTGGAGACTGAGGAGACCGACACGGACAACGGGCGTTTTTGCGGAAGAAGGAAGCCATAGAACATCTTTTTTGAGGATAAAACGAAAAAAAATGAAGGGATGACACATTTTTTTTCTCTTTTTGTTTGATGAATAGAAAAAAATGTGTACCTTCGCACCTGTCAATCGATGAATTGATCGCAATATTTACTAACAATATAAAATGAGATAATAACAAAATGTTCAACTAATTTAACAAAACTAAACTTATTATGAGAAAGTTTTTTAATTTGGCGCTCGCCACTGCCTTTATCTGTGGCGCAAGTGTTTTTACAGCCTGCTCGTCTGACGACGACAACAACAGCAAGAAGGCTGATGAGGGCGGTCAGAACCGCAAGGAGTTTGTGGAGCACACCCGTGCAAACCTGAAGACAATGGCCGAGAACCTGAACTTCGGCTCGTGGGAGGCTGCCAACGCCATCAATCAGCTATTCAACAAGTATGTGCTGAACAACCCTGAATTCGAAAGGGCTATTCTCCCCTTGTTCGCTCAGCAGGCTCTGGAGAGCATCCAGCCCGTGGAGGAAGGCAGCGAGCTGGCCGAGATGGGCTACGAGTACTATGCCCCCATCGACCTGACCAACATCAAGTACCGCTTCACGATGACGGACGACAACAAAAGCTTTGACGTGGAGCCTGCCGACCAATTCGAGATGATTCTCAACTCTTACAACCCCCAAACCCAGCAGGTTGAAAAGGGAGCGTTCAAACTGACCCTCAAGGTTGGCGGACAGACTTACAAGAGGCTCTTGGCTCGCATGTCCAATGATGAACTGGCCGTGTTGGCACTCATCCCCGAAGATGTCACCTTTGCCATTGCTGACAAATTTACGGGCAGTTGGCGCAATGCCTACACGGGTACTTTCAAGAATGCCACGAAGAACAGCGATGCCTCGAAGATCATCGTCAAGGAGAATGCCGGATTCTCTGTCAGCGGTTCTATCACTTCCAACATACCTGCTGCTCAGGAGATGGGAAAGGCAGCTGACGAAACCACGCTCAAGTTCTCCATCGACAGCGACAGGGAAAACCATAAGGGCACAGCCCTCGTCAGCTACGAGCACAATGGACAGAAGATGGTGGAGCTCAGTCTGAAGGAGAGCGGTGAAGTCCCTGGTCTGGCAAATCTCGATCTTAGCCAGTTCAGCAGCATCACAAGCATCTTCGACGTTTTGGGCGCCATCTGGACTGGCCGCAATATCGACGAAGGCAAAATCACCTTGCTCGACGACCTGACCACGACTTTCAGCATCAGCGACATGTCTAAGGTTATGAAGCTGAACACAGAGATGGCCGAGGCTCGCCGCAACTATGCTGACGAGGCCACCATCGACGGCTACACCCAGCAGCTGGACAAGCTCATCAAGGGCTCTATGACCTGCAAGGGCGTGAACCAGACTATCCCCATGAAGTTGATGACCGATAAGTTTGGCGTGGACTACACCGCTGTGGTTGCCTTCAAGTTCGCCGACGAGGAGAATTACGTTCCTATGACGCAGGTGCTCGACCAGAAGTCGATGGAATATGCTCTCAACATTGCCGACCACGCTATCGACCCCATGAAGGAAAGCCTCATCACCGTGCGCCAGCTCATTCAGTTCGTGAATCAGTTCATCGGTGCCCAGAAGGGGGATGGCGTCGCAAACTGATATATAGAACATGATAAATATTAGCCCTAAGATTTTTTTAGGATGACAGGCTGGCGTGGGTTCGACTCCCACGCCAGCTACAAAGATAAGGTGCTCTCAGGCCCCTCCTTTTCTTGATTCTTCCAACGAAAAAAAGACAAAATGTTTGGCGGATAAAAAAATTTGCTGTACATCTGCATCTATCTATCAGCAAAACCATATTTCGAATGAAAAATTTTTTTACCATCCTTTGTGTTACAATTGGCCTTGGACTGAGTGCTTTACCTTTATCTGCCCAACAAGTCACGAGAGAAGTGGCCATGGAAAAGGCTATTCGTTTTCTTCACAAGCCTGAGGAGGCCAACTCTAATATGAGACATATTCTACGCAAGGCACCTCAATTAGTTCTTGCCAACAATCGTGACGAGTTCTACGTATTCAATGACGAGGCTAATGGTGGATATGTAGTTGTCAGTGGTGATGAACGGATGCCCGATGTATTAGGTTATTCATACGATGGACACTTTGACAACGACCATATTCCTTGCAACATAAAGGCGTTGCTTGAGGCGTATGCAGAACAGGTCACTCATTTGCGTGCAAATCAACAGGTCAATGTAAAAAAGACTGCAGATTATGATGCGTCATGGAAACCTATCTCACCGATGATTGAGTGTACATGGGGACATTGGACTCCTTACAATAATCAATGTCCGGAAATAGATGGTCAACATACCGCCAGCGGATGTGTAGCAATAGCTATGGCACAAATCATGTACTATCATCAATGGCCCAAACAGACTACGGACATCATACCAGGATATACTACAGAAACACTGGGCATTGAAGTTCCTGATATTCCTATTACAACAATAGACTGGGATAACATGATATCTTATTATGACCCTTACAATCCCCAAAAATATTCTAAGAAGCAAGCTGATGCCGTGGCATCACTGATGAAACTATGCAATGTGGCAGTAAAAATGAATTACGGATTGGAAAACAGCGGCGCATATTTATCCGATACGCCCAATGCACTCTGGAATTATTTTGGTTATGACAGCCTAATAGAGGATTTGGAAGGTGATGATTTTGAGGCTGACGAATGGAACCAAATAGTATATGAGGAGTTAAGCAATGGACGTCCTGTCATGTGTGCAAACCCTGGACATGCTTTCGTGATAGACGGGTATGACAAAGAGGGGTATTTCCACATGAACTTCGGAGAACATGACAAAGTTTCTCAAGAAGACGGGTATTTTCTCCTCGCAGACAGGGTGGTTTATGAGATTATCATTGGTATTCAACCGAGCGAGCCGAATCGTCCTCAAGCCTATGCCGCTCTTGACAAAGGCAAGATGACCTTCTATTATGACACCGAAAAAGCTAATCGCAGCGGAGAAGTCTTTCCCAATGTGTCATCGTGTGCATCCAACAATGCAGAAATCAAGGAGTGCGAGTTTGACTCCTCGTTTGCTCATTTGAATTTAAAGAATCTTAAATACTTTTTCGCAAATTGCACAAATTTGGAATCCATTACAGGTATCAATCATTTGAACACTTCCGAAGTAAGAAACATGTGTGAGATGTTTTATGGAGGCTCCTCATTGAAGGCTCTTGATGTCAGCAAGTTCAAGACAGACAAGGTGACAAGTATGGAAAGAATGTTCGGTTGGTGTTCAGGTCTGACAAGCCTCGATTTGAGCGGATTCAAAACGGACAAAGTGACGAACATGGATTGGATGTTCTATGGCAATGAAAAGTTGACAACAATCTATGCAAGCGATCAGTGGAATATGTCAAATGTGGAAAACTCTGATGAGATGTTCTATTTTTGCACAAGCCTTGTTGGTGGTGCTGGAACGGCCTATGACTGGAACCATAGTGACGGTAAATATGCACACATTGACGGAGGCTCCAACAATCCTGGCTATCTGACTAATATAGAAGAAACCGCCATCCATTCCATCAAAACCAATGAAATCAATGGACATATCTACAACCTTGGCGGCATCAGAATAAGTTCAGACTCTAAAGGACTCAATCATTTGGAACAAGGGTTGTATATTGTCAACGGCAAAAAGATAATCAAGTAAATAGCTGTGTGATCATTGTTTTTCACATCTCCTTCTCGAGCAGGACGACAGCATAGGCACTGATACCTTCTTCGCGACCCGTGAAACCGAGATGCTCCGTGGTGGTGGCCTTGATGGAGATGGCATCGGAATCGATGCCCATCACCTGAGCAAGGGTCTGCTGCATCTGAGGAATGTGAGGATTGAGTTTGGGACGCTCAGCACAAACGGTGCAGTCGATGTTGCCGATACTGTAGCCACGAGTGGCAACGATGTCGAGAGTCTTACGCAACAAAATCTTGGAGTCAATATTCTCAAACTCGTTGCCGGGTTTGGGAGGAAAGTGATAGCCGATGTCGCGCATATTGGCGGCACCAAGGATGGCGTCGCAGATGGCATGGATGAGCACGTCTGCATCGGAGTGCCCCAACAGACCAAGCGTGTGGTCTATCTTGATGCCGCCGAGCCATAGCTCGCGGCCCTCCACCAACTGGTGAACATCAAAGCCAAAGCCAATTCTTATCTTCATGTGGAAACGATGAGCATGATATAATTAGCCCAGTGCGTGGGCTGTTATCTTCTTCTTCTGCCGAGGAGGTCGTTGATGCCATCGAGATCGAAGGCAAGGGAGAAACGGAGAGTCTGGTCGAGTGGATTGCTCTGGGCTGTGGAGATGACGTAGCCTGCATCGAGGGAGAAGACGTTCATCTTGAAGCCGGCACCGACGGTGAAGTAGGTGCGATTACCCTTGTTAGGATGCTCGTAGTGGTAACCGCCACGCACGAAGAAACGGTTGTCGTAAGCATATTCAAGACCGACGCTCCACTGGATTTCCTGCAGCTCTTCCTTGAAGCCGTTGGGGGCGTCGTGGAAGGACTTGAAGATGCCGGAGATGGGGGAGACGTTGTAGTAACCCTCGCCTTCGAGCCATGCACGATAGTCAGCGTAGTTCTCCTCGTAGTCCTTGGCTTCACCGCCTTCAGTCTCAACCATGTGTTTCACGTACTGTTCCATCGTTGGACGTGTGGGCACGAGAAGTTTGTTAGCGTCACCAGCGATGGTGAGGGTGTTGTATTCGTCGAAAGGCACGAGCAGGGACAGACCGAAGCGCATGTTGGTGGGGATGAACTCGGAAGTGTTACCGCTGTCGTAGGAGATTTTCGAACCGATGTTGCTGATGTTGAGACCCCATCCAAGCTGTGACTCGTGTCCACCGAGGTTGAGGTAGCCGTTGTGGTAGAGGGCGATATCAGCGGCGAAAGCCGAACCAGGCGATGTCTCGTCGTCGCCCTTGTAGGCGAGGTCGGAATAGATGTAGCGCAGAGCCACACCTGCCGAGAAGGTTTCGGAGAGCATGCGTGAGTAGGCGAGATCGACCGAGAGTTCGTAAGGCTTGAAGCTGACGTTCTCATCGTCGGCCAGCGTTACTTCGCCGAGGGAGAAATAACGGAGTGAGGAGGAAAGTGCGTCGTAGTCGCCAAGACGGTAGTAACCCGTGATGTTGGCGAGGTCGATACCATCCACCAATTGACGGAGCCAAGGGGTGTAGTTGAGCGAAATGCCTGCACGGCTGATGCAGAAGGGGTACTTGGCGGGGTTCCAGTACTGTGAGTTGACATCGGGGTCGGTAGCTGCACCGACGTCACCAAGACCTGCTGCACGTGCGTCAGGAGCGATGGCGAGGGATGTCACGCCGTGATAGATGGGGTTGAGCTGGTTCTTCACGTCCTGTGCATGCAGGGTGGTGAAGAGCCCTAAGAATGTGAGTATGATAAGTATTTTCTTCATCTTGGTTTGATGGGTTTTTGATTCTGATGGAGCCTTGATGAGCCTTTCGGACTTCTGGGCACCTCTTATAGAAACGAGAATCATTTCGCTTTATTGTGTGTGACGATGAACTTTTCTGCCTTGGTGCTGATAAGACCCTTAGGTGAGTTGAGCCGTTCGCGACGGATGTAGATGCCTGAAGGCAGGGAAACCGTGTCGTTCACTTTCATGAGTCGGCGACCCGCCATGTCGTAGATTTCATATTCTTTGACGAGTCCCTCGACGGCCTCGAACTTGTAGGCAGCTTCTCCCATGTTGTTGAGCGTGTCGAAGGCTCGGATCACGAGTGTGTGCTTGCCAGCCGGGATGGTTGGAAATGTGTAGGTGATTTCGCCCCCTCGGTAGTCGCCGATGTATTGGGTGAAGTAGCTGTTGAGCGTGTAGGTGGTGGCTTCGTTGCCGTCGATGATGGCCACAATGTCATGTCCAAGTCCGTTGCCGGTGGTGTTGATGCCACTGGAGTCCGTGAGCTGGATGTAGAGGGTCGGCGTCGTGGTCGTGTAGTGATATTCGGTCATGTTGAAGCCGTCGCTGAAGGTTGTGATTTCAGGACCGATCGTGTCGGTGAGGACTGTTGGGGTCGTTCCGCCTACGAGGAAATCCTCAAATCGTCCTTGAGCCTCGGCGGTCTTGTCCGTGCTGGTGGCATAGAGCAAGATGAGTCCGGTTCCATCGGAGTAGTTGATGTCGAGTGGCACAGGGAAGGTGAAAGTGAACTTGCCTGCTGACACGGAGTCTGTGCCAGAGTAGAGGGTTCGTGTGCGGTCATCGTATTCGAAGATGTTGCCCGTTCCGACGTTGTCCTTGCAGACGATGTGCTCCTCGGTGTCGTAAACGATGGGGGAGATGAGACCCTTGAACTCTGGAACGTCCTCACCGTTGCTGTTGACGATGTGTCCGGCAATGGTGACGCTCTCGCCTGCAGAGATAGTGGGCAGGTCGTTGGTGTCAATCGCCTTGCCGTTGAAGGTGTCAATCTTCACCTTGTAGGTGGGTGTGATGAGCCGGATGGCAGGGTCGCCCAGAAGGATGAAGTGCGCCTTGTTGATGGTGTCGAGCTTGCTGAGGTAGGTTTTGCTGTCGATGATGTCAGCCTTGGCCTGTGCTAACGCCTCACCGATGGTGAAGTGTTCTCCGTTGTTCTTGAAGCCCAGCACATGCGACATGAAGTTGCGGTTGATAGTGCGGTTAGGAGCCGAATAGACAGTACGCGCCGTACCGACGAATCCCATTGCCCCACCCTGCTTGTTGAGCACGGCCTCACAAGCCAAATTCTCCATATTCATGTCGAAAGGAGCCACATCACAAGCAGCGGTCAGCCAAAGGGGAAGACGGGGAGAGTTCCACTCCTGGAAGTTGATGGTTTTGAGCACAGCCTCATGCGACAGGGCATAGTTCACACCATGACCCGTATAGTTCATGATGAGCGCACCCTCCTGCATAGTCTGGTTGATGTCTGCAAAGACGCCCGGGTAGCTGTTGCCCGTGGCAGATTGCTGACGCTCATAGCTGTCCCAATAGATGCGCTTGTATCGATAGTCGGGGTAGATTTTCTTAGTGTTGGTGAGCACGTCCTCTGCATCCTCCATGTGGATGGTGGTCGCGTCGTCATCGCCCATCATGCAGATGGTGTTCTTCCATGAGCCAGCATACACATTATTGATATACTGGATGAGTTTATCGACCACACCCTTGGCATCGCCCGCAGAGGAGACAGGCAGACGACCCACACCGCAGTCGGGTTTTTCCTTCAGGGGAGAGACACCCTTGCCGTCGGCAAGCAGGGTGCAGTACTCTTCTACCACGTAGGAGTCGGTGTGTGACCATGAGTTGTCTGACTCGTATGAGAGCAGGTAATCGTCCTGCGACTTGCTGTTCAGGCCATTCGTGACGAAACGGTTGTCCCAAAAGCAGTTGCCGAAGAACAGGAGGTTCAGCTCTCCTTTCTGTGTGCCGGTGAGTGGCGATTCCGTGAATTGCTTGTCATAGAGCATCTTCATCAGGCGGCGATAAGCTGTGACATCGGGGGTGCCTGAAGAGAACTCATTATAGATTTGTTCGGCATTGACCACGGCGCAACGGATGTTGTCCTTCTGTGTGTGAGCCGAAGCCAGACGTTGAGCCTGCTCAGTCAGGAGACCATTGGCAGGCACGATGATGAGCAGATTGATGCTGTCGAGTGCATGCAGGTCTTGGTTGGCAATCGTTCCCACGGTTTCTGGGGTGGGGAAGGAGGCATTTGTGTTGACTGCCACATATTGGTCGGAGAACTTTGCGCCCGACACGCCCACTTTGTAGGTGGTGCCGGAGAGGGTTCCCGTGAGTTCGTGGGTTGCGGATGCCTTGGTCACGTCCCAGATGCTGACGCCACTGCCGGCTCCTTTCAGTTCGATGGCGCTGGCCTCCTCGTTGGGAGAGAAGACCATGTAGTCTTTGTTGGCTATCGAGAGTTGTGCTTCAAAACTGGCACGGATGTAGTCGAGGTGTCCGGCAATGCCCGTGGTGCGCTGGTGTTTCAGCGTGACGCTGAGCAAAGAGGCTGTCTGGTCATAGAGCGTAAAGGCGTTGCTCTTGACATCCGCATATTGGTAATTGGCCAAAGCGGAGAAGGACAACGTTCCGAGCGCATTCTCGCCTATCGACACATCGAGTGAGGAGACATTGCTTCCTGCTGCACCAAACTGCACCTCGAGGGTGACATCGCCACAAGCAGCGTTGGAAAACTCCAGCGTGTAGCTCTTCGTGGGGCCTGTGGCAAAGTCGTAGGCATCGAAGAATGTGCGTCCTGTGTTCAAGAACGAAAAAGCATCCTGCTCATAGAGTGCATGGGCGTAGTAGGTGCTCTGCACGTTCGTTGCGGTGGATGTCGCATCTACCTTCTCGAATGTGGCGGGTGTACCCGTTTCCGTCAGGAGGTAGTAGATGTATTCGGAATATGGATTGTTGCGATGGGTGTAGGGACTGTTGGCATCCTTGCGCTTCCATTGGGTCGTTCCGCAGGAATAGAAGAGAGCCGTGCCGTCGCTCTTGCGATAGAGCGGAATCTCGGTGAGGTCGTCGTCGAGGTTCTCGATGTAAGCTTCAGGCAGGAAGGGGAGGTTATATCCATAGAGGCTCACCTTTTCAGGATTGCTGAAGCCCATGTCCTTCAAGGTCGAAGGGGTGAGCTGGTACACACCTTCATCCGCCACACGAATCTTCACCCACTTGCCCGTGGCCAGTTTGGAGTGTTCAGCATAACGCGACTGGGCACTGATGCCAATGGCCAATGCCCATATAATCAATAATGTGTATAGTTTCCGTGTCATTTGATCCTCAAGTCTAATAGTTTCCTGTCTCCGATATAAGCCTCTATCTTGTCACCTTCCTTCACTTCGCCGATGCCTGATGGAGTGCCGGTGAAGATGAGGTCGCCTGTCTTGAGCGTGAAGAACTTGGAGGCGTAGGCGATGATGTGGTCGATGGTGTGAATCATGTCGGCTGTGTGTCCTGTCTGACGGCGCTCACCATTCAAGTCCATGTGGAAATGGATGTCTTGCACGTCACAACCGAGTTCCTCCTTCGTGATGAACTTACCCAACGCAGCACTTCCGTCGAAACCTTTGCAACACTCCCAAGGCATGCCTTTCTCACGGAGTTCCTTCTGCAGGTCGCGGGCGGTGAAGTCGATGCCGACCGTCAGTTCGTTGTAGTAGCGGTGGGCAAAGCGTTCGCTGATGTCCTTGCCGACATGTGCCATCTTCACCACAATCTCAGTCTCGTAGTCGAAACGGCCAGCGAAGTCAGGCACAAAGAATGGCTTTCCTGGCTGGATGATGCTCGAATCGAACTTGGAGAACAAGACCGGCTCTGTATGTAATAACGAATTTTTCTCCTCTTTAGTATGTAATTCGTCAATATGTTTGGCATAGTTCATGCCGACAGCAAGGATCTTCAAAATATCAGATGTTAAATGTCAAATGTATAATAGCCATGCGACTTAGGAACACCGCGTTAGCTTATTATATATTATCAATTGTATATTATATATTAAAAAGTCTCAGTATGTCGTTCATCTGTGCCAGCACCATGATGGCCAACAACAGATACATGCCGAAATATTGCACCACGAGCAGGAAGTTGTCGTTCAGACGCTTGCCTGTCAGGAGCTCGAAGGTGGCGAAGAGGGCATGACCGCCATCTAAGGCTGGGATGGGCAAAACGTTCATGAAGCCCAGCACGATGCTCAGGAAGGCGGTGAGCAACCAGAACTTCTGCCAGTTCCATGCATCGGGGAAGATCTTGCCGATGCTGATGAAGCCACCCACCTGACGCGCTCCCTTCTTCGTGAAGACGTACTTCATCTGATCCACATAACTGGCGAGGGTCTGCATGCCATAGCGGAAGCCGGCAGGGAACGACTCAAAGAATCCGTAGGTCTTTGTCGTGATTTTGTCCTGATAGGGCATCACGTTGGCAAAGCCCAAGGTGAACTCAGGGGTGAGCGTCACTTGCTTGGTCACGGAGTCGTTGAGCACGAGCGTGATTTGCCGAGCCTTGAGACTGTCGCCGAAGTTGGCATTCTCAGGCAGGGCTTTCTGCAGGGCGATGAGGCTGTTCTGGAAGTCGTTGAAGTCCTCCACCGCGATGCCATTCACCGAGCAAATCTTGTCCGTCTTCTTCAGACCCATGTCCTCGGCGGGTGTACCGGGCAGGATGCTGTCGATTTGGAGCGGAGCACGCATCGAGGCATAGAGTGGGGGCTCAATCATGTCGAGCAACGAGAGCTCTTCGGGCATGTTGATGACCACCTCCTGACGGGCACCATCTTTCGCTTCCGGGTTCTCGCGGAGCACGGTGACGGTCTTGGCGTTCGACATTTCCTGCAACACCGATGTGCTCCACGACTCGATGACCTCATCGTCTGTCTTGATGATGATGTCGCCGTCTTGGAATCCGTCGGCCTTGGCCTGCTCCGAGAACTTCATGCCATACGACATGTCCTCGCTCTTCACGAAACTCTCGCCCCAAGTGAACAACACCATCGCATAGATGACAAAGGCAGTGATGAAGTTCATGATGATGCCACCCAGCATGATGATGAGCCGCTGCCAGGCAGGATGCGTGCGGAACTCCCAGGGTTCACCCTTCACGTCCGAGTTCTTGATGATGATGTTCTTCAGCAGCTGGGGCAGTTGTTTCCAGAAGCTCTTCTGACTGCCGTCCTCCTTGAACGACGACTCGTCCACCATGCCTGAGATGGCCACATAGCCGCCCAATGGAATCCAGCCAATGCCATATTCCGTGCCTTCATATTCATACGAACCGTTCTCCTTTTTCTTCACGGGAGCCTTGCCCATGAGTTTGCGCCACCAGTTGCTGTAGGTGCTGAAGATACTGAATTTCCAGTCGAAGAACAAATAAAACTTCTCTACTCTTACTTTGAATAACTTGGCCGCGAAGAAGTGTCCACCCTCGTGCAGGATGATGAGCAATGCGAGGGCGACAATCAGCTGCAAAGCCTTAATCAAAATTGTTTCCATCTAAATTAATGTCAACGCGAATTGTCGCGCTTCTTTGTCGGTTTGTAAATAAGTTTCCAATGCGTTGTCGGTCGTGAAGTCAATCTTCGCCATCGTCCGCTCGATGATGTCGGCTATCTGTTCGTAGCCAATCTTGTCGTCGATGAAGGCGCGGTTGGCAATCTCGTTGGCTGCATTGACGATGCAGGGCATGTTGCCACCCTGCTTCAGCGCCTCGTAAGCCAAGCCAAGACAACGGAACCGTTCCACATCAGGACGCTCGAAAGTCAAATCCTTCAGGGCGAAGAGGTCAAGCCGGTCGCCGTTCAGCGAGAGACGCCTCGGATAGCTGAATGCGTATTGGATGGGCAGACGCATGTCGGGCACGCCAAGCTGAGCCTTCACCGCACCGTCCTCAAACTGCACGGCGCTGTGGATGACCGACTGTGGATGCACCACCACCTGAATCTGCTCTGGTTTCACGCCGAAGAGCCACTTGGCCTCGATCACCTCAAAGCCCTTGTTCATCAGTGTGGCCGAGTCGATGGTGATTTTCGCACCCATGTTCCAAGTGGGGTGGGCGAGGGCATCAGCCTTCGTCACCGTCTTCAGTTGCTCCTTCGACAGCTTCCTGAAGGGGCCGCCGCTGCATGTGAGCAAAATCTTGTCGATGCGGTTGCCTGGTTCGATACATTGGAAGATGGCCGAGTGCTCCGAATCCACAGGCAGGATGGGCACCTTGTTCTCGTTCGCCAGACGGGTGATCAAGTCGCCAGCCACCACCAGCGTCTCCTTGTTGGCCAGCGCAATCACCTTCTTCGCCTTGATGGCGGCGATGGTAGGCTCCAGTCCGGCGAATCCCACCATCGAGGCCAGCACGATGTCCACGTTCTCGTCCTGCACCACCTGACACAACGACTCAGCACCGGCATACACCTTGATGGGCAGGTCGTTCAGCCCCTCCTTCACCCGTCCGTAGTTCGACTCCTTGGCGATGACCACCGTCTCGGGTCGGAACTTGCGGGCTTGCTCCACAAGCAGGTCGGCATTGTTGTAGGCCGTCAGCACGTAAGCCTCATACAGGTCGCTGTGCTGTCCAATCACATCCAGCGCCTGTGTCCCGATGCTTCCCGTCGAGCCCAATATGCAAATTCTTTTCTTCATGCTATTGTGTATATTTGTATTCAAAATGAAAGTCACCAAGCGCATAGGCTGGAAAGTGGGTGCGAAGGTACGAAGAATTTACGAGATGACAAAATAAAAACCAAAAAGAAATAAAGGAAATTTTATAATCCTAACATCGCGTTAGCCATTTCCTTTATTTCCTTTATTTCTGCGGGACAATAAAAATAAAAATAAAAACAAATTTTCCTTTTTATTTTGTATTGTGCTCGTTTAATCGTACCTTTGCACCCTCAAACATAAACACTTGAATAAAATGAAAGAGAAAATTGCATTTGTGACAGGTGCCAATAAGGGCATCGGATTTGGGATTGTGAAACATCTGGGACTCACAGGCTGGAAGGTCATCGTCGGCGCACGTCATCAGGGACGCGCTGAGAAGGCGATGGATGAACTGAAGGCGTTGGGCATCGACACGCTGGGATGGGTGAACATCGAACTGGCTGACCTTGACAGCATCGAAAAGGCAGCCAGAGAGGTGAATGAACGGTTCCCAGGGGTGTCGTTGTTGGTGAACAATGCAGGCATCCCCGGTGACATGGGCGTGGACAGCCAACACACGGACATCAAGGACATCAAGGAGACGTTGGATGTGAACTTTATTGGCACGTTTGCCCTCACCAAGGCGTTGATGCCGTTGCTGGTTCAGAACAACGGCAGGATTGTGAATGTGACTGTTCCGTCGGACATCAGTCCTTATTGGCATCCGTTGGCATACGTGACCAGCAAAGCGGCGCAGAATGCCATGATGGGTGTGATGGCGATGGAGTTTGAGCAGAACGGTACGCCATTGGAAATCTTCTCCGTGCATCCTGGCCCCACCACGACTGACCTGAACGGTAACATGAGCCTGCCCGGATTCCACGACATCGAGACGGTGGGTCAGAAGATGGCTGAACTCATCAACGACGGCAAAACCCATCAGGGTGAGTTCATCGAACTCTATCCAATTGTGAAGGAGGACTGAGCGAGAGGAATTCTATTTCCACGATGCGGAGCTCGCTTTTGGTTTCGCCACCATTCTTTGCTTTGAAAAGATCCAACTCCCCTGCGGCGGGTTCGGCGACTTCGACAATGCCACCGAAGGCATCCTCATCCTTGCCGGCACCACGGAGGCGGATGGTGATTTCGTCGGTCGCCACTCTCTTAGAGGGTTTCAGGTGGACATAACCGAGGCTGCGCTCTGTCTCACCGCTCCAGATGAGCTGGTCGCCCGCATAGACGTCGAGCGGATAGCTGCGCAGTCGCCAGCCGGTGAGTTTGAGGCAGATGTCATCCACGACGGCCTTTTCTGCTAATTTGTAGGTAATCCAAGCTGTGGAGAGGCGACCGTCATTTTTCCATTCGGACAGCTCATTGTCGTCGTAGCTGCGGGAAGCATGTTCATTGTCACAACCAGCTGTTGCAGAGAGGATTGCTATGCCGCGAGCTTGCTCGGTGTAGGAGGGGGCGGATGGTGTTTCGCCGCGGGTGAGGTGAGGTTTGAGCGTCAAGGATGGGAAATTGTTCTCGCTGGGGGAACCTGCGTGCACAGTGGTGATGACTGGCTTCATGCCTTCGGCGGTGGCCTTGAGGCGAATTTTGCCGGGCTTTGTGGTGGTGCGGACGAGGACGCGGTTGACGCCGCACTCCACGGGCAGCGACATGGCGCCTACGTAATTGTCGGAGATGTTTTTCGTGGCGGCAGCATCAAGCAGTCCCTCGCGGTTGGAATCATCTATCTGCTGCATCTCCTTGTTGTTCCTGGTTGCGATGCCGCCAATCCATGTGGCTTCACCCTCCAATTCAAAATGAATCATGCGGTCATCCAATGGGCAGCGCCGTCCTTGCTTGTCAACGACCTCCACTTGGAAGAGCACCATGTCAGCACCGTCGGCTTTCGTCCCCTCGGGATTCTCTATAGCTGTCAGTTTCAGTTGATGAGGCTCGCCTGCGGTTTCTAACTGATAGCGACTGCCGTCGGAACCGACAGCCTCCAGCGTGCCAGACTCGAAAGGAACATTCTCGAAGGTGAATAGATAGCGGTAGCTCTGCTTGCCTTTGCCAAGCGAGTGCCCATTCAAAAACAGTTCCACCTCATCAGCCGTAGAGACCACATAGACGGGCTTCTTCAATTTTTCACTTTCACTATAGTTCCAGTGTCCAATGATATACGTCTTTGCCTCCTCCGGCTCCACCCATCCGTTCCACATCACCTGATGAACGAAGAAGGCATCCTTAGGAATGCGCATGGCATCAACAACACCACTGGTGCGGTAGTTCGATTCGCCTCGATGGTGGGTGTTCGTATCGCTGAACACAATCTTCACACCGCCCGACGAAACTCGTGTGCCGGTGCCGGGACGCTCGCGCCAATAGTCATACCAGCGGCGCACCATCTCGATGGCCAACTCATCCATATTGTGGTTATACTCCAAGGCGGGCTTGCCACGATACAACGGGCCGTCTCCCTCCTTGTGATAAGGATAGCTGTGCTCATCCCAGTATTTGCGCAGTCCCTCGTCGCGGCAGTACTCCATCGCCCACATGGGGTGCTTCTTCGACTTGTTGATATAGAGCATCTCTCCGCCATATTCCGCTTCGTCGATGTCCAGCATCTCACGACTGCCGATGGCACGTCCACCGTGTGGGTCGTATTGGTCGCGGATGGCCTTCATCTCCAGCATGTGTTCACGGCTGATGCTTTCGTTGCCACTCTCGTAGAAGAGAATGCTGGGGTTGTTGCGGTTGTAGATGATGGCGTCACGCATCAATGCCGTGCGCTGCTGCCAACGAGCGCCCTCCACGTCCTTCTCGGCATCGCCTGCAGGCATGGCCTGGGGCAAACCTACGCGGTCGCAACTCTCGATGTCCTGCTTCCACGGCGTGACGTGCATCCAGCGCACCATATTTCCGCCTGATTCCACCATCAGCCCGTTCGAGTAGTCGCTCAGCCATGCAGGTACACTCAGACCCACGCCCGGCCACTCGTTCGACGTGCGCTGGGCATAGCCATGCACCATCATCACGCGGTCGTTCAACCATATCTTGCCTTCGCCGAAGCGGGTCTTGCGGAAGCCCGTTCGGGTGATAACCTTGTCAGAGACCTCGTCGCCCTCAATGAGAGAGGTCTCAACGGTATAGAGGTAGCCGTAGCCCCACGACCAGAAATGAAGATTATGGGCAGTGTTTGCAGTCCACAGAATGCGGGTTTCACCAGGCTGTAAGGTAACAGTATCCGACATCGAGCAAACCTTCATCTTTCCTTCCGCGTCGCGTACGAGCATCTCCATCCTGAAGGTGTGAGGTATAGCGTCGTCGTTCCTCACCTCCGACTCGGCATGAATGGTAGCGGAATGATGAGCAATGTCGAAGTCCGTGGCATAGACATACGTTCCCGTCGTGCCGAGGTTCGAGTAGAGGGGCAAAGTCTGATAGAGCTTATCCGTGATGTGCAACCAGACATTCTTCGGCAGACCGCCGTAGTTGGCATTGAAGTTCTTGTCGTTCCACTGGTAGCGGCTGTTCAGCACACGGTCGTTGTACGTCCACGAGTTGTCGCAGCGCACCGCTATCACGTTCTTTCCTCCCCTGATATAAGGCGTCAGGTCGAAGCCAAAAGCCATCACGCCATTATCGCTGAAGCCCACCTTCTGACCATTGAGAAACACATCCGCTCCCTGACGGGCACCCTCGAACTCGATGAAGAATTTCTGGTCTTTCAGCTCTCTGCTCTCAACTCTGAATACCTTTCGATACCAACAAATGGTATCTGTCAAATCCACGATGTCCTTACGGAACGCCTCGTCGCCGTTGAAGGAGTAGGGTAGCGTCACCCGTTGCCACGCCCCGTCATCAAACTCAGGCTTCATGGCCTCTGCAAAATCGCCTACTGCCAACCGCCAGTCTGCGTTAAAGTTTAGTTTTTGCCTCTCTGCCGCCTGCATACACACGGTGAGCATCAGCATCAGAAAAAAAAGAACCTTTTTCATACCTTACTTCACATAGAATCGTTTTCATGAAGTCAATTGAATTTATGGCTATCGAACGAATACCTTTTTACCACTGTGCAGGTAGATGCCTTTGGAAGGATGGGCAAGAGACCGACCTTGCAAATCATACCATGAGGTGCTGTTGGAGCTTGATGTGCCTTGTTGTACATCGGGTGCAATGATGTCATCGGATTCATTAGCACTCAGACGGAACAATTTCACTCCATGATTGGGCACGTCTACATGAAGGGTGCCTGTGGCTGTGCCAAGATCTTGCTGTGACCAGATGTCGTGGATGGCAATGGGTTCGTCAGCCTTGTATCCCAGTTGGGTAAGGTCGAAGTCGTAGCCTCCTGCCTTGCTGGTGACGTAGAAGATGAACTCCATCGTGGTACCAGAGGAAGAAGGATTGTCGATGTCGCAAGAGGAGTCGTAACCACAAAGGGCACGGAAGGTCTTGAAGTTGTGGCCTGATGGCAGGTCATAGACCAAAGTGCATTGGGCGTTGAGTCCCAAGCCTGTAGTGTAGGATTGCCCCTCCACGCGCAAGGTGCCGTTTTCCACGTTCTTGTTGATGTGGAGGTCGCCCCATTCGGAGGTGTAGGACGAAGCAGTGAGTGTGGTGAGGGAAGTCTCGTAGCCCTCTGCATCGATAAGAACAGGGTTGATGAGATCGGCTCGGTCGTAGGCAAAGCCGTCGCCATGATTGCTCACCACGATGGTCAGTTGTTCGGCTCCTGTCACATCGGCCTCGAGCTGTTTCGACTTGGTGCCTGTGCGTGAGATGAGTCCTGAACGTGCCACGATGTCAGCATCGGAGAGGGAACCCTTGTCGCGCTGGAAAAGTGCCAGGTAAAGATGGCCTGTGACGGGGTCGGTAGATGTCCATGCCGTCTGTCCTGTCGATTTGTCGTTGAACACCTGATGGGCGTCGATTCCATATTTGTGCATCTGATGATAATCCTCGTTTGTCAGCAAGGAGAGGGTGAAATCATCGTTCTTCGTCATTTCGCCGCCAAAGAAAAGGGGTGAATGGCAGATACCCCAGAGAGTCATCATGGTGAGTTGCTCGTTTTGGGTGAGTCGTGTCCATCTGCCTGCATCTGCTCCTGTATAGCCGGGGTCGGCGATGGTCATGGCGATTTGTCCAAGGGGAAGCATGTCGCAGTCGGCATAGTTGCCTGGCTGTGCGTATTGGCTCCATGCATCAGCTTCGGCAAAGACGGCATCAACGGCACTCCAGCTGTCCCAGAGGTCGTCCATCATGCGCCACATATTGGCATTCTCCAGACACTGCTGGGCGTAGGTGTATTGGGTTTTTCCTGGACTCAGTGACAGTACCATGGGACGTCCAGTTTGGTCGATGGCCTTGCGAATCATCTTGATTTCGTTGGTGTAAAACGGACGAGCGAGGTCGTCTATTTTCAGGAAATCCACACCCCATTCAGCATAGAGATCCATGATACTGTTATAGTAAAGCTGTCCCTGCTCGTTGTTCTTCACTGTGAGATTGTCCTTCAGCCATGTGCACGCCGGTGTGGTGCTGCTATAGACTTGGCTCCATTTGGCGGTTTCGTCGCCTTTGAGCTTGTATGATGACCCAACGACGGCTTTGGGCACTCCTCGCATGAGGTGGATGCCCAACTTGAGCCCCATTTGATGGAGTTTGTCAGCAATGGCCTTGAAACCTTCGTTCTTGCCATCCACCATGCACGACGGGAAGCGCGAAGGCGATGGCAGATAGCGTCCGTACTCATCGAGCACATACTCCTGGTCGCCCCGCTGGTTGTAGTTTCCACCGCCTAAGGACGGGTGGTTGCAATACCAGCGGATGTCAATCACCACATATTCCCAACCATACTTCACAAGGTCGTGGTCGATGAGGTACTGCGCATTCTGCATCACTTCCTTTTCTGTGACAGATGAGTAATAGCAGTCCCATGAATTCCATCCCATAGGAGGTGTGAGTGCCCAACTGCGGAATGGCGCCATGCCTTCCTGAGCAGAAGTTGGCGCCATTCCCATAAGGAGGACACACACAAGAATGAGTGTCTTCAGTTTGTTCATAAGATTAATATCTATTCATGCAACATGCCCTTATTTCACCAATACTTTCTTGATGCTGCCATCGCCCATTTTCACGATGTTGATGCCCTTCTGAGGAGCAGCAAGGCGAGTGCCGTTCACAGAGTAGAATGCAACGGCTGTCTGCTTGGTGGTGTTGATGGTGGCAATGGCTGTCTCGTCGGAGGTCTTGTCGGCCCCTTCTGGAACAGTGGCAGAATCGTAGGTGAGGGTGAAGTTGTCCAGCTTGAACCAACCCAGAGAAGCCTGGTCTGAAAGCAGACCGTCGAATGCGCTGATGCGGCAAGAACGGAAACCGATGGTCACGTCGCCCTTCTCGGCCAATCCGAAGACAACCTTGGTGGTGTAAGGGATGCCGGAGGCGCCATAACTTTCAGCCTGGTAGTTCTCTGCATAGGTGAGGTGCTTCACTGGCACATCGCCCACCTGCTTGTCGATTTCGGCAGCCATGCGGACATCTGCAGGGAAGGTGCCATAGAGTTCCTCATCTGCGTTCTGGATGTAGTCGCTCTCAGCTCCAAACATGGTCACATAGTCGTTTGCAAAGAGGTGCTGCATGCCGAGGTTCATGCCTGCCCAGTCGTTCTGCACCACGATGTCGGCGGTGAGAGTGTACTGACCTGCTGGCAGACCCTTGATGGTCTGAGAGAGTTCCACCACTGGAACGGCATTCGACCAAAGTCCCCAAAGGTGCTCACCATCTGTGTACTGCACGTAAACAGGATTGCCTTCTCCGTCAGTGACGTCGTTCAGGTTGTCGCCACTATTGATGGCACACCAGCCACCACCGTTGGCTGCACCTACTTCGGCAGCAGTGGTCACTTGCTCACCGTTCATGTAGAGGTTCCAACCTGCAGGAGGAGCGGAAGTACCGTCAGAATTAACATTGCCCTGAGCGGAGAGGTCTTCGAAAGAGTGGTTCTTGATGTAGTCGGTCAGGTCGGCACCTTCCTCGATGGCATCGGACTGGATGCATGTCTGAAGTGCCTCGTTGAGTCCTTCGATGATGGCGTCGATGGCGGCCTCGTCATCAGCAGAACCAGTCTGGAACACTTCCTCAGCATCGCTGATGGCATCGCCGTATTCGCCAGCACCCATCTTGTTGTCGTATTGCTCCAGATAGCCCCAATGCAATTCAATTGCCTCAGCCAGCTTCTGATAAGCCTTCACCGAAGCATCCACTGTGACGAGCAACTCTTTGGCGGTGAGAATGGCTGCAACGATGTCTTCCTGCTTGCTGTCTGTGGAGATGTTGCCCAATGAGCTGTCGAGCATTTGGTCAGCCACTACAGCGGCCATTGGCTCGCCTTCATACACATCCAGAAGGTCGGCATAGTGTTCAAACACTTCCACTGCGTCTTCAGCCACGTAGCCCTTATTGATGATGGTGAAGTTGTCAGTCTTGAACCAGCCTGAACCACCCTGTCCGAAACCTTCGGCATTGGCCTTTGCATTGCCGTCTGTGCGAACACCAAAAGTGAGGGTGCCGTCATAGACGAACGCATTGACCACCACCGGACGCATCTCACGGTCTGTCACCAGAATTTCATTGCCTGCAAAATCATACACCTCCAGTTTGTCCAGTTCGTCAACGTTGTAGTCGTATTCGCTGGCATAATAAGTGGAATTGAGATTACCGAAAATGCGCTGAGTGGTCAGACGGGAACCACCGCCATTGCTACCAGCCATCAGGCCTGCGGTGATTTCGTAAGTACCCGTCTCCAGACCCTTGATAGTCTGCGAAATCTCATAAGTGGGGATAGAGGTGTTCCAGATGCCGAACGACATGGAGCCATCCTTGATTTCACCCTCGCTGTCGTCGTTCACACCATGCCAACCTGTAATGCCTGCAGCCCTCACTTCGTTGGCACTGTTCACCTGATTGCCATTGATGTAGATGTTCCAACCTACAGGAACTCCAGCCACACTCGTAGTCTGTCCACCATCCTGTGCAGAGAGATCTTCGAACGACATGTTCGTGCCCATCGACGTGATGTCGCCTGTCCCCGTCGAATAAGCCACCTCGGCATTCTTCAACGTCTTCGTGGCATTTTCTACCTCAGTCGTAGCAGTCTTGCTGTCGAAAGCAGCCTTGGCTGTCACAATGGCCGCAGCCAACACTGCATCGTCATTCTCATTGAGGGCAATGGCCGCATCAATCTCCTTATAGAGCGCCACCTTGGCGTTCATCATCTCAAGGATGCCTGCATCCAGCAGGTCATCCTCGTCGGCTGCCTCGTTGTAAGCCTTTGCTACAATTTCGTAGGTGTTCATGAACCCCTGCCCATAGTCGTCCAAATCGCAATAGTCTGCGTAGAACTTATTGATGGTGGCAGAATACTTGGCATCGGCATAGTATGCAGGAATATTTTCAACCTGCACGAAACCCCAGTTGAACGAAGTGTAGTCGTTGACAATGATTATCTCATCGTCATTCTCGTCATACTCGCCAGTCATTGTGGCACCACCAGCAATGTCAGGGAACCACTGAGCACCATCGGCAGGTTCAGAAATCACAAAGAACTGCGACCCCGCATTCAGGTGCAGTTGCTTGTTCATGCAGTTGGGGTTGTTGCCCTCACTAGCCGTCAGTCGGTAGAAGCCAGGAGCATCCTCACTTGCTGTCACAGTCCACTTCACAGGCTCAACGGCCTTGATGTTCAGATTGTCAGTCCCGGCAGGGATGGCCATGTAATAGAAAGCACCCTCCTCTTCGTCGTTGGGGATGACGAAAGACCAAGAGCCATCGCCGTTGTCCACTGCCATAAAAGCATGGTCAGCGTACTTCGAATCAGACTCACCCAAGAAATAATACGCACCGTCCCATGGTGTGCGACTCATGTACTGCGTAGCGGTTTGTGCCTTGTTCACCAGCACATACTGTTTGCCATTGACCAGCGTCTCTGGCTGTACTTTTGGCGTCACCTGTGCGTTGATAGACAACACCGATGCCAAAAGTGAAGAAAGTAGTAAAAATTTCTTCATAACTTAGTTAGTGAATTAAAACGTTAATAATTAGTTGGCATTTATCAAAATGCGGTACAAAGTTATGTCTTTTTCTTGACACTCACAAACTTTTGTAATTTTTTTGTGATTATTAGAGGATATTTTGTTCATTTTTTTATTAATACCTCCTGTATTTGTAGGTGACCGTTGTGGTTCTTCACATTCAATCGCTGATGCCTTGGAGTATGAAAAGACTGAAATGATGGAAGGGCATATAGGCACTTTGGATAAATTACTTTCGCTTGGAAATAAAAATAAAAGCGATTTTATTTTGTATTTCACTCGCTTAGTCGTAACTTTGTCGCCGAAATCAATAAATTGGCATTATGACAGCATTGCAATTAAATGCGGAACTGTTCCGCGAATTGAGCATTATCGCTGAAGACGAGAGTCTGATGCAGAAAGCCGTAAAGTATCTCAAGAAACTGACGGCTAAGAAGCAGGCTATGGACGAGACTGAGTATATCATGTCTTCACCAGCCATGGTGGATATTCTGCGCCAAGGAGACGAAGATATCAAAAATGGTCGTGGACGTGTCGTTACATTGGATGAGATATGGAAATAGTTTTGCTACCTCAAGCCGAAGAAGACCTGCTTTATTGGCAAAAGAAAGGTGAATCTCGTATTTTGAAGCGCATCAGAGTTTTGCTTGCAGACATATTGGAGCATCCTTTCTCTGGCATTGGTAAGCCCGAAGCATTGAAAGGAGAGCATGGCAAGTGGAGTCGCCGCATCACAGACGAGCATCGCTTGATCTATTCCATCAGCAATGGGAAAGTCTATGTTTATGTATTTTCTTTGCGCTATCATTACTCCAAATAATATATTGTTTTACATTTAATCGCTGATGCCTATGGGGTAAGGAAAGAATAATTTGAAAAGGACATAAAGATATGAAACACCCGTGTGGCGATGATGCTGCACGGGTGCTTTGTTTTGTTTCAGGTACTTACTTCAGAGAGATTTCTTCACTTGCAACCAGCTTTCAGCATTGCAAGTAGAATGATAATGGCAATAATCCAGTTTTCTACCATAATGCAATAAGTTTAAGTGTTATTAT
>CAJOGQ010000041.1 GCA_905234125.1 uncultured Bacteroidaceae bacterium
TCATGGATGTTGTTTGTTTACACCCTCAGCTACACCATCAGTTATCTTCTGTTCCCCTCGCTTATCGGATTCAGACTGGTCAGATGGGAAGATGTGTTCCTACGTGTCTTCACGACTTGTTTCATGATGTTTTTGTTCATCTCCCTCATCATTTTCTTCGCACGTCCCGTCCAACCATTCCCCAGAGCTTTCCTATCATACTCCATTGTCGCGTATGCCATATTCTTGCTGATTGAACGATTGATTCTCAGAAAAGCATTGATGCACATCCGTGCCAACAAAGGGAATCTGAAGAGAATTGTATTAATAGGAAATGAACCGACAGTTTATCAACTCTATGACATTCTCAGTACCCCAACCTATGGGTATGACATCATCGGAACGTTCTACGACGGAGAATGCCCTAATCCAAACATGGAAGCGAAGCACATCGGAGGCGTTGGTGACATCTACGGATGGCTCACAGCCAATCACAACGTGAATGAAATCTACGGATATTTTCCAAAAGACCAGCATGACACCATCAACATGATCAGCAAATTTTGCGACAATCATCTGATCCGCTTCTATTACATACCCGCTATCGACGTGTTCAAAGGCAACATGACGTTCAACATGGTTGGAAGCATACCTGTCATCGCTCGTCGCGAGGAACCACTCAGGCAAACCAAGAACAGAATCATCAAGCGAATTTTCGATATCATCTTCTCGGCTCTCGTCCTCATCCTAATTTTCCCATGGGTGTTCATCATGGTGGCCATCGTCATCAAGATTCAGTCGCCGGGTCCAATTTTCTTCTTGCAGGAACGCACAGGACTGGATGGAAAAATATTCAAATGCATCAAGTTCCGTTCGATGAAGGTGAACAATGACGCAGACAAGGTGCAGGCCACTAAGGATGACCCTCGAAAATTTCCCTTTGGCAATTTCATGCGCAAGACGAACATTGACGAGTTGCCTCAATTCATCAATGTCTTTATCGGCGACATGTCGGTCGTTGGCCCTCGTCCACACATGCTGAAACACACGCAAGAATATGGGCGTCTGATTAACCGATTCATGGTTCGCCACTTTGCAAAGCCCGGCATTACAGGTTTGGCTCAGGTGACAGGTTTCCGTGGTGAGACACGTTACATCGACCAGATGGAGGGACGCGTGAAGAAGGACATCGAATACATCGAGAACTGGACCTTCCTGCTCGACCTCAAGATTATTGTAAAAACAGTCACCAATATGTTCGGCAAAGAGGAAGGGAATGCCTACTAAAGCAAATACAATCATCATATTAAACTAATAAAATGGCTTTCTTAGATATTTTCAAGAAAAAGAAGAAGGAAAACGTGGGGGGAATGGAAGATTTCATGACACTGATTCGTGTCTACTTCCAAAGTGTATTGGCGGCCAATCTCGGCATATCCAACCTCTCCGCCCTACCTGACCTGCTCACCTTCAAACGCACGTTGCATGTGGCAACGGTCAATAATAAATTAGGTATCGGAGAGAAAAAGGCGTGTGCCAAGATGTTGCAAGACCTGTATGGCATCAGCGAAAGTTTCTTCAAAGAGATTGACGCGAGCATCAAGAAAGGTTGTCGCTCACAAAACGATGTGGGTCGCTACCTATACCTTTTCCAAGGTTTCACACAGGACACGATGATGCTGATGGGGAATCTGCTGAAATGGAAATTCCGCATCCCTGGATTCATGAAAAAAATGGTGAAGAAACTGACAGACAGCACAGTCCACGACATCCTGACGAAAGATACGTGGGATGATGACAGCGTGAGAAAATCCGTGTTCTCAGTTAGAAAATATCAGCAAATGCTTGGATTCAGCGAGGCTTGGATTCAGGAATACGTATACAACCTCATAACGCTGGCGAAGAAAGAACCCAATCCTTCACAGGAGGAGGTTGCCAAAGCGGAGGCAAAAATGAAAAAGTAACACTTAAAAAGTTAAGAAAGAAGCAAAAAGGGCTCCTTTTCTCATCTTTTTAATCAGTAAAACGAAAAAAAGTTATCAAAAGGTTGGTTAAGTCCATCCAAATGCATAATTTTGCATAAAATTGTTGTAAACTCCACGTTTAACGTACACATGCATCTATGACGACAGAAGAAAGACAGTCCATGAAGCAATTTGAAGCGAAGGTACGCCAACTCATCGCTCAATTCCGTGTGCTTAAGCAAGAAAACGCCGACCTCTATGCAGAATTGGAAGGCAAGGAGGAAGAAATCAAGACGCTCAAGGCAGATCTGGCTCAGAGCAAGAATGATTACAACAATCTGAAATTGGCCAAAATGATTGAAATCAGCGATGCCGACGTGAAGGAATCAAAGATGAAAATCACCCGATTAGTTCGAGAAATCAACAAATGCATCAACATGCTATCCTCCGACACCGAAATGGACGGAAGCGATACTGACTGATAAACATTGGTACATTGACAATGGCAAACAAACTGAACATCAAAGTGACGATAGAAGGCATACAGCTTCCCCTTCAGGTTTCGTCTCCTGAAGAAGAGAAGATGTATCGTGATGCCGCATCCAATATCCAGCACCTCGTTCAGCAATTTCGTGATGCCTATCCTCAACTCACCAACAATCACTACTATGCGATGGCAATGCTCAATACTGCCGTCAAGGCTGTCAAAGCCTCAAACAGCACTGACACCCAGCCATACATAGAAATGATGCAAGATCTCGAAAAAGAGATAGATACCATCTCATAGCGAATTAGTTTACGGCACAATTTCAGTTATTCACATACTTATCCACATGTGAACGATTGAGTTGTGTCTTTTATATTGTATAACATTATAAATAAAAAAAAAGAAAATGGATATCATATTAGCAATTAGCATTGCGGTTGGCTGCCTGATACTAGGCGGAGTGCTGGGATTCACCCTGTTCCGTTACATCATCAAACAGCGATACAACCAAATCATCAAAGAAGCTGAAATTGAGGCTGAAGCACTCAAGGAGAAAAAGCAACTTGAACTCAAGGAGAAATTTCTGAATCGAAAGTCTGAACTGGACAAGGAAGCCAATCAGCGCAATCAGAAAATGCAGAGTTACGAAAACAAGTTGAAACAGCGTGAGATGACCCTGAACCAACAAAGCGAGGAGGTGCAGAAGAAAGCGAACGAAGTGGAGTCACAGCGTATCAGCCTCGACAAGCAACAGGAAAAGCTTGACTCGCTCATCACAGAACAACGTTCGAAACTGGAATCTATCTCTGGGCTGACTACTGAAGAAGCCCGTGAGTCGCTGATTGAATCGCTGAAGGACGAGGCGAAGACACAGGCTCAGCAGTATATCAATGAAATCATGGATGAGGCAAAGATGACCGCTAATAAGGAGGCGAAGAAAATCATCATCCAGTCCATCCAGCGTGTAGCCAGCGAAACTGCTGTGGAGAACTCCGTCAGCGTATTCCACATTGATTCTGATGAGGTAAAGGGACGTGTGATTGGTCGTGAAGGACGCAACATCCGTGCATTGGAAGCCGCCACTGGTACAGAGATTGTTGTGGATGACACGCCTGAAGCCATTGTAATCAGCGCTTTCGACCCAGTTCGCCGTGAGATTTGCCGTTTGGCACTACATCAATTAGTAGCCGACGGACGTATACACCCAGCACGCATCGAAGAAGTCGTTGCCAAAGTGAAGAAGCAAGTGGAGGAAGAGATTGTCGAGACAGGTAAACGCACTTGCATCGACCTCGGCGTTCATGGCCTGCATCCAGAACTCGTCCGCATCGTGGGTAAGATGAAATATCGTTCATCCTATGGTCAGAATTTGCTGCAACACGCCCGTGAAACCGCCAATTTATGCGCTGTCATGGCCGCCGAATTGGGACTGAACCCCAAGAAGGCACGCCGTGCTGGTCTTTTACACGATATTGGCAAGGTGCCCGATGAGCAGCTGGAGATTCCACACGCATTGTATGGCGCACAAATTGCTGAGAAATATAAAGAGAAGCCCGACATCTGCAATGCCATTGGTGCTCACCACGACGAGATGGAAATGACCACTTTGCTGGCTCCCATTGTGCAAGTATGTGATGCCATCAGTGGTGCACGTCCAGGTGCACGTCGTGAAATTGTCGAGGCATACCTGAAGCGTCTGAATGATTTGGAGAACTTGGCGGCCAGCTATCCTGGCGTCACTAAGACCTATGCCATTCAGGCTGGTCGCGAATTGCGTGTCATTGTGGGTGCAGACAAGATTTCAGACAAGGAAATCGATGCGCTCAGTGCTGACATCGCCAAGAAGATTCAGGACGAGATGACTTATCCTGGACAGGTGAAGATCACGGTGATTCGAGAGACACGTGCCGTTGCTTTTGCCAAGTAAGAACAGGTAACACCAACAATGAAACTGGCGATCCTTACATTGCTATTGACGATTACATCCAACACCTTTGCCCAATCTCTTGACTTGGGCGAAGATGTTTCCTATACCGTCGAAATGTCTGGAACGCTGTCAGACGGTCAGCATGCCCCATTCTGGCTCACGGCGAACCGGTATGGACTCTCATCTATAGAGAGGAATTCCGGCTATCTGCGAGGAGTAGTATATCGGAGCACAGAGGTTGACTCCACACGTCAATGGAAATACGGATATTGCGCCGACCTGTACGTTGCCCACAACCATACGAGAGATCTGTTCATCCAACAGCTGTATGCTGACATCAAGTGGAAGCGGGGAACACTTACCATTGGCCAGAAGCAACAACCCATGGAACTCAAAAACAATGAGCTGAGCAGTGGTTCCCAAACATACGGCATCAATGCACGGCCATTTCCACAGGTCAGATTAGCTCTGCCTGATTATTGGGAGATTCCTTACACCAAAGGTTTTCTCTCCTTCAAAGGACATATTTCTTGGGGATTTTTTACGGACAACATGTTTCATCAAAGCTTCACCAAACGCATGGAAACATACGATCAAAATGTGCTGATGCTCACAAGGGCTGGTTATCTGCGATTGGGCAAACAACAAAAGCCGTTCAATGCGGAATTGGGACTTGAACTGGCATCGCAGTATGGTAGTTCGCATTTCGAACGTACCCAGAACGGTTTCAAGAAAATCCGAAATTCGCGTGATCTTAGCGCCTTATGGCATGCTTTGGTTGGCGGAGGTTCCGATTCCACAGATGGTAATATCAAGAACAACGAGGGAAACATGTTGGGCAGTTGGGTCGTCAGGCTCAATTACGATACGAAGGCTGTACGCTACGGGGTATATGCCGACCATTTCTTCGAAGACCACTCAGCCATGTTCCATATCAATTATGACGGGTATGCCTACGAGAATGATCAGATGGTGAGAAAGAAGAACCGCTATCTGATGTATCCGCTCAAGGACATCATGCTGGGAGCTGACGTACATTTGAAACAATTTCCTTGGTTGACAGACGCGGTGGTGGAATACCTCTACACCCGCTATCAGAGTGGTCCCGTTTACAATGACCGCAATCCTTATGTCACTACCCAGATTGCCGGTAACGACAACTACTACAACAATGGCGTCCAGCCTGGTTGGCAACATTGGGGACAGACATTGGGCAATCCTCTCTACCTGTCTCCCATCTACAATACCGACAACAAATTGGAGTTTCAGTGCAACCGCTTCGTGGCTTGGCACATCGGCATCGCCGGACAACCCATTGAGAAATTGCACTATCGCCTGCGTGCCACTTGGGAAGAGGCTTTGGGCACTTACGACCATCCTTACGCCAATCCCAAGCGCACCATCAGCCTCGGCCTTGAAGCCAACTACCGATGTGATGCCCTTTACAAAGGACTCAGTATTGGAGGTGCTTTCGGTCTCGACCGTGGAGAACTCATAGGCGATAACACAGGCGGAACCATCACCATCAGATTGGAAAGATAAAAGAAGATGGTAAATGTGAAATGAAAATGGCAAATGTAAAATGGCAAAACTCACTTCTCAACGCTCACCCATCGCCCCAAAACTGCTTTTACTCCTGTCCTGTCTTTTTATCACATCCTGCGAAATTGAAATGACAGACAATGGTAAGCTGGATGGAAATTGGCAACTGTGTCAGATCGACACCCTTGCCACCAATGGCACGTGCAACATGTCTTACAGTTCTATTTATTGGGGCATGGAGAACAATCTCTTACAGGTGAGGGACATCGACGACAACAATCTGAGGATTCTCTTCCGATTCAATCATCAAGGTGACAGCCTCTTTATTTTCGATCCTTATCACGTCATCACAAAAGACGAATTGGAACCTGTGGAGAGCGATAGCTTGCTCCTGCCATTAGGCATCAGCCAAACCGAAGAACACTTTCTGATTGAGCAACTCAGCAACGGCAACCTCACCTTGAAAAGCCCCATTTACAGACTCCGATTTAGGAAATATTGAAGGGCGTAAAATAGAAAATGTGACATGTTCATGTAAAAACTTTGAATCTTTCACAATAAATAACACTTTTTTACGTTTTAAAAGATACTTAGATACATCTTTTATGACGATCAACGATACATACATCATCATTGCGTTTGCCATCAGCCTCATCTTCTCTTTGGTGTGCACACCATTGGTTGTAAAACTGTGTAACACACGCGGAATCTTCGATTTGCCGAATGCGCGCAAAATGCACAAGAACGCTATTCCGAGGTTGGGCGGGACATTGTTCATGCCCTCATTAAGTGTCGGGGTTGCCATCACACTCCTCATCATGTATCAGGGCATAAACCCTAACTTTGAAATCGGCATATCCAACATCATGATGGTGGTGGGAGCAGTTTTAATTTATATGATTGGCATCTTTGATGACTTGAAAGGGCTCAAAGCCACACATAAATTCATCATCCAAACCATTGCCGCCCTACTCTTTCCACTGTGTAACTTGATGATTGACAACCTACACGGACTCTTCGGCATCCACGAAATTCCTCTTCTCATCAGCTATCCGCTCACAGTGTTCGTCATCCTCCTTATCGTCAACGCCATGAACCTCATCGACGGCATTGACGGATTGGCATCAGGACTCGCATTCCTCATTCTCGGTTCCTTTGCTTATCTCTACTACCAGATACACGCCTACCTGTTCTCGCTCATCAGCATCAGCCTCGCAGGCGCCACTCTTGCATTCTTCTTCTTCAATGTCTATGGAAAGGTGGGCAGGCTGAAAACCTTTATGGGCGATGCGGGCAGTTTATTCTTAGGCTATGTGATAGCCTATCTTGCCATCAAATACCAAATGGCAAACGAACCCAATGGATTCCCCTATCGCGAGGAATCCCTGCTCATCTCCTTCACCCTCGTTTTCCTACCTTGCATTGATGTCGTCCGAGTGGCCATCCAGCGGAAATTGCGGAGAAGAAGCATGTTTGAGGCAGACAAGACCCACATTCACCACCGCATCATGCAGATTGGACTCGACATGCACCAAACGTTGGCAGTCATCATCACGCTCTTCATTGTCCTGTGTCTCATCAACTACGGACTCTACGTAGGTGGATTGCAGATGGCCTACATCATGGGCATCGACATCGCCATCTACAGCCTTTTCATTTGGATTGTCGAATTGCTTAAGAACGAATGATTTCGTATCCTTGAAGTTTTTCTCCCCAAGAATAATTTTTGAACACCATTTCATAGCCTTGCTGGCCGATAGTTTTGCGACACACTGGATCTGTCATCAGTTGGATACATCGTTGAGCGATGGTGGTGGCATCATCACCAATATAACAATTCTCACCATCACGAAGTTCTGGGATGGCTTGGGAGATGAGGGCAGACATCACAACCGGGAGTCCGCATCCCATAGCAACCAGCACCTTGTTCTGGATGCCAGCGGCTACACGAACTGGAGCCACAGCCAAACACGAATCGCTGATAGTAGTCTCCAAATTATCCACAAAACCTGTCACCACCACATCATCTGATGCCAAGGCTTGAATGTTTTGCGGAGGCTCAGCTCCAACGATGTAGAATTTCACAGCAGGACGTTCCTTCTTGATGAGCGGAAAGACCTTCTTCACGAAATACAGTACAGCGTCCTGATTTTGGAGTGTACGCATGTTGCCGACAAAACAAATCTTGTTCTCGTCGTAAGTCTTCACCAATTTCTCCATACAGGCGACACCATTGGTGTACATGGCAAGAGAGGGTTGGCTGTTGACAGTTGACTGTTGACAGTTCTGCTTCAGGAAATCCACATCAGATTGCGACACCAGCACGACTTTGGGGAAGGTACGGATGACGTGTTGTTCGTACTTCTTGATGAGATTGCGCTCCACGTTATAGACCCATTTCTTCAATCCTCCACCCTTCGCATCGGCCGACATCTCATAGGTTTTTGACAGGGCATCGGTCATCTCAACAATGGAATGAGCCTCCACATGCAAGTCCTCCAAATAAGGGCTCATACGCAATAGATGGGAGATGAAAAGATCGGGATTCTCCTGATTCACCACGTTCTTCAACAGTTTCCGATAGGCCGAAGAGTGATAGTAGCCACACTGTATGGGACGGTCCACCAGCATGAAGAGCACACCGTTGATGAGGGACATGAGATGGTTGCGTGGCGTGACAAATACATGGTCATATACGGTCTTCGCACCCTCCACATCGGGTTGAGCCGTGTCGCTCAGTGACACCAGCACCAACGTATGCCCTTTGGATTTCAGATAACGGGCTATGTTGTTGATTCTAAGTACGTCGCCACCATTTTCAGGAAAGGGGAAACGAGGAGTGAGAATACAAATCTTCATACAGAATGGTAAATGTAAAATGTTACCTGAACAGTATCTTCGGATTCTGAGCGAAGCGTTTGAAATCGGCTTCTGCAGGGTGTCCTTTATAGATGCCGTAGCATTCGTTGTCGTCGTTGGTGGCATTGCGCCATGTGACGAGGAAGCACAGCGGATAACCCTCGATGGCTGGCATGAGCGTCTGCGTCCACCACTGTGTGTCGGTATTATGCTTCATGCCAGTCTCTGTGAAAGCGAGGAGTTTCTTTTTCTTCTGAGCAATGGGGGTGACCACATCGAACGAACGCCGGGTATTGAGGATGAACTTCTGACGATCAGTCGCTGAACCCGTGGTGCGGATGGCATAACCCTCAACACCCAACACAGAGATGATCTTGTCGCCCGGATAACGTGACAGATACTCTTTCTCCGACTTGATGTCACCGCCTGGAGAGAAAGCATAAATCACATTCTTCACACCCCGCTTCTTCAGCGACTTCACAGTCAGTGACCAAAGTGCCTTGTATTCGTCCACCGTGCATAAGTCACGCCCCCACCAAAACCACGTGCCATTACATTCGTGCCACGGACGGAAGATGATGGGGATGGGCTCTCCATCCTTGTCCGTCAGCGAGAGGAAGAAGTCCGCCACATTATTCAGCCACACCAAAAAGTCCTCGGCTTTGTCACCACCAGGCAGGATACGGCTGACCACCCTTCCGCCTGACACATCCCACGAATTGCCACGGGTCACGATATTGTCAGCGTGCCAACTAATGGTGCTGAAACCACCACGGGCATGCTGTTCCTGAATCGCCGTCCGCATTTGGTCGAAGATGGCACGGTTCTTCTGTGCGTTCTCGATGAGCGAGATGTCGAACGACATCATGGCCGGGAACATGCCCACCACGTCCTGCGTGTCACTTCCCGTTCCGTCGCCCCGTCGCCGGCGATAGCCATAGAGTGTGTCGTCGTGATGTCCGAACATCACACCCGTCGCTGTGCTTTCCTTCAGCGACCGCACATACTGCTTGGTCGATGTCTGCGCTTGCATCACCAACCAAGGAAACAGTAAAACCAATATTCCAATCTTCTTCATATCTATATACTGTCAATTGTCAACTGCTAATTGTCAACTATCAACTAAACACTCCATTAAACACATCCAGTGTAGCTTCCTCCGAATACTTTTCCTCATACACCTCACGAGCATACGCATTGAACCTCGTCACAGGGTGCTCTGCATACTTTCTGATACTTCGGATGAAGTCCTCCGCCGTGTTGCAACGTCCTCCAACCCTTTCTGCATCAATATCATAGCCCTCGAAAGCCTCGTCTGTGCCAAGGATGTTCTTGCCATACATCAGCGACTCGCAGGTCTTCACCTTCATGCCACTGCCCGAAAAGATAGGCAGGATCATGAAGTCAGCCGAGAGGTAATACGTTGCTAAATCGGGCACGTCACTCCCGATATCGATGCCCCGCATACACTCTTCTTCCTTCAGGCGCGCCATGCCCTTGCCCACCACCTGCAATTTCACATCCACATGGGGCAAGACATTCTCTACGAACCACACGATGCCGTCACGATTGGCAGGGAAGTAACTGCCAAGGAAGAGGCAGAGCGGACGCTTGCTGATCATTGTCTTTTTGTCGAACTGAATGGTTCTGCACTTATCCTCCAAGGCGATAGGCGCCAACACATCGGCACCGCGTCCATACATCTTCCGCAGCATCTCGCTATCCCGCCGATTCAGCGCCACCACCGTGTCGGCATACTGGCACGAGAATCCGTCATTCTTCTTCGCACAGCCAATCACAATGTCCCGAATCGGCAGACGCTTCGACAGCGCGGCTTCATAGTAGAGGCTCTCCACGTTATGGAAGTGCACGATGATTCTTCCCCGATACTGCCGACGTTTCAGTTCCTTGGCGATAATGCCAAATAGGCTCGTGCTCAAGAACACGTTGTCGTACTCCATCGCCCTATCCACCATCTCCCTCACCCGGTTCGGCGTCAGTCCGTTCCAATAGCCGAAGGGGTAGCACACCGCTGACGCCATCAGGTTCCAAACCGAGCGTCGCTGACTCTCGTCGTGCAGATAGATGACATCTACATTCCCTTCGCCCAACACACGCTGAGCCATCGTCAGATTACGCTGGTTTGCCACTCCGCCACCCTCCAGGATGCCTCGATACTTCTTGAATATGATGAACAAAGCCCGCTTCACAATGCCTTCCGAATTGCTGTCAAAAATCCCGTTCCATACTCCGTGTCTGGCTCCACATAGTTTCCTTCTCCCCACTCGTTCCACGACTTCAGGAAGATGACCCTATGCTCAGGTTCCTTTCCGCTGACGATGTCCACCGCTTGACGCACATGCTTCTCGAAGGCTTCGGGCGTCGCATGCACATACACCCCGTCATACGAAGCCATTCGTGGCGTGCGATCCCACTGCGGAAGGATAGTCGGGAACACATTCTCCCACCGATCCTCTGGTGCAAAGAAACCCTTCACCGTCTTCGCATATTCATACCGCAGCCCCACAGGCACACCCAAGCGCCTCACCACCGTCTTCGCCAAATCCTGATACTTGCCTGCCGACAACATCTCGCCCCGACGCTTACCAAACGAGTTCACCGCATCAAAGCCCATGTCAAGCACCGTCTGGAACAGTTCGGCACTGCTCTCCAGATTCGGCATCACTCGTTCCCGCGTCCCGTCTGGCTTCTGGCGGAACGTAAGCGTCGAGTCGCAGATGCCAATCATGTAGAGTCCGGGTAAACCGTGCTCGACGGAGAGCTGGCGCCACGTCTGGATCCATTCCCCCACGTGCGGATGATCCCAAGGCGAATAGAGCACGAACACAGGCCGTCCGTCGATGCGGATGTAGCGATCGTCCTTCAACGCCGGCAGAATCGACATGAAGTGCGCCACATCGTCCTCCCGACCTGGATACACCTGCTCCATCAGCATCGAATTCTCCTGCATGGCCGACTTTCGGTTCCACGTCTTGTTGCTCCACGAGTGGTTTGCCCAGCACAAACAGAACGGAAAATCAGGTTTGCCTGAAGCCACCACCTCACGGAACGGACGTTCCAACAACTCCTTTCCACCAAACCAGTAGTGGTAGTAGCAGAAGCCCTCTATGCCCGCCTCCCGAGCCAATTCAGCCTGTGCCTCGCGCGTTTCCGGCAGTCGCAGGTCATAAAACCCCAAGTTCGCCGGGATCTTCGGTTGCTGATGCCCCCTGAACAGCGGTTTCGCCTTCGCCACATTCGTCCACTCCGTAAAGCCCGGTCCCCACCACCGGTCATTCTCCGGAATGGGGTGAAACTGCGGCAGATACAATGCGATTATTCTTGCTTTCATTGATGCACGTTTTCAATTTGGGTACAAAGGTACAACATTTTTCTGACTCTTCCACCTCAAACACAAAAAAAATAACCAATTAACCTTTTGAGGAAGGATTTGTCTCATCGCCGGCGCAGGATGATGTAGAGGATGACGGGGGCGCCAAGGATGGGTGTGACGGCATTGAGGGGAATGACGGTGGTGGAAGGGAGGGTGCAAAGGAGATTGCAGAGGAGGGCAAGGACGGCACCGGTGAGCATGGTGACAGGCAGGAGCACCCGATGATTGGAGGTGCCGAGCAGGAGGAAGGCGACGTGGGGTGTGGCGAGTCCGAGGAAAGCGACAGGACCGCAATAGGCGGTGATGACGGCGGTCAAGAGTCCTGTGGCGAGGAGCAGAAGATGGCGGGTGCGCTGGATGTCGATGCCGAGGTTGGTGGCGTATGACTCGCCGAGAAGAATGGCATTGAGGGGCTTCATCAGAAGCAGTGCGAGGAAAAGCCCGAGGATGCAGAGGGTGGCGAAGATGGGCATCTGTTGCATGGAGACGCTGTTGAAATTGCCCATTCCCCAGATGAGGAAGCTCTGGATGTTGTCGACAGAGGCGAGGAAGTTGAGCAGGGAGATGACGGACGAAGTGATGTAGCCCATCATGATGCCGGTGATGAGGAGCATGAGATTGTTCTTCAGCAGGGATGAGAAGAGCAGGAGTAAGCCCATGATGAGCAGGGAACCCAAGAAGGCCGAACCGACAATGGCGAGGTAACCGCTCCAGGAGTAGAGGCCGGCGGTGATGGTTCCACCCAGTGCGAGCATCACGATTGCCACGCCGAGGTTGGCTCCAGCCGAGATGCCGAGGATGGAGGGACCTGCCAGCGGATTATGGAAAGACGTCTGCA
This sequence comes from uncultured Bacteroidaceae bacterium, assembly GCA_905234125.1. Taxonomy (GTDB): domain Bacteria; phylum Bacteroidota; class Bacteroidia; order Bacteroidales; family Bacteroidaceae; genus Minthosoma. Next base: position 12,991 of record CAJOGQ010000041.1, read on the forward strand.
AGAGAAGGCCTGCCGTGGCGAGACCGGCTCCTGACAACATGGCCGTGAGGGCTGTGGGGAGTCGGGAACCTACTATTATATATGATAGGGACGAATGGGGCGTTGCGCCACCCGTCAGAGCGCTCCATACATCAGCGGCATCGATATGAACCGATCCAAAGAAGATGTTGAGCACAAAGAGGCTGACAACCAGGAGGATGAGCAGTGCGAATCGTATTGATGTGTTCACTTTCATTGCAGACATTTGTAGAAAAACATTGGTTCTTGCGATTTCACTTCAGGATGTGTGATGTGGATGATGTCGGAGAGCATGCGGTCGGGATGGAAGGGCGAACGCTCGTAGAAACGGGTGGTGCGGGTGTTGCATCCCCACACATGCTTCTGCCTGAAAGCATCAAACTGTTCATACACAGGCGACTCCGCAGCCAGCTCGGTCAAGGTCTTCTCGCCGTCAGTGTCATAACGGATCAACCAGACATCGGCATCGTGAGCCTGCACAAACACTTGCTCGGTCGAGAGGGGGACGGAACCGCTCTGCTTGTAGTCGGGAAAGGCGGTCTGGGCTCCTGCATCGGCATACAACTGGCCGATGGCGCTATGCACACCAGGCTGATACCACACACTGCCGTAGAGGAGTTCGGAGAGGATGCGGGGACGCTTGTCAGCCTTCCTGACCAACTCGCTCAGACTGTCGTAGCGAGCCACCAATGCCTCGAACATCTCATTCGCCTCCTGCTCCTTGCCGAACAGCAGTCCGTAGAACTTCATCCACTCGGCACGGCCCAATGCGGTCGGTTCCATGTACTCGGCACACTCGATGACGGGGATGCCCAGCTGCCCCAACTTGTCGTGTCCCGTGTTGCTCTCAAAGGGAGAGACCAGCATGGCATCGGGCTGGAGCTGGATGATGCGCTCCTGATTGGGCGACATGCCATTGCCACAATCCACCACTTCCTTCGTCAGTCCGTGAATGTACTCCTTCTCACACACACCACCGATGCTCTCTTCCATGCCGAGCTCGCAGATGAGCCCGCAATGAACAGCCGTGAAGACAAGGGTATTCTTCAGAGGAACGTGGACGAGTTGAGAGTTGAGAGTTGACAGTTGAGAGTTGGGCTTATCATTATCATTTGTCAGCCAATAAGAACCCAACAGCCCCTGTCCCCACGGATTCTTCAACTCCACCTTCACTCCCTCGGCATACCGCACCATCGTGATGTTCTTGGCATAGCGCATGGGGATGGTGTCGCCTTCACCCAAGGAAGAGGCAGTCCTGCCACTTCCGCAAGAGAGGAGCAACGTGATACCTATCAGCAAATAGAGAATCTTCTTCATGTTCGGTTATAGTTTGAGGGTCAGGTAAATCTCATAATTTCTACGTGGCATCGGACGTGACAGCACGGTGACGTACTCTGTGGAATAGAGGTTATTAATTACCCCCTTCACAGTCCAGTCCGCCAGGAGCCATCGGAAAGTCTTCTCCAACGAGAGATTGGTCATATAATAAGGTTTCAGCCGTCCCGTGATGTAGTTCACCTCGTTGCTGGTGGTTGTGTAGCGTTCCGAATAGTGGTTCCACTGATAGAGCAATGTCCATGTGCGCCATTGGATTCGAGCATTGAGGTTGGCTGAGGTTTTCGGCACATAACAAAGTTGTTTGCCATAACTGGCGTCGTTCGAGTTGATGTCCTCGCCGATATTCTTCGATGGTGTCCAGGCGAAATTGCCTGTCAGCGACACTTTCATGTCTTTGGTCAGCAGGAGTGAACCATCCAACGAGCACTCCAGTCCATAATTATGAACTTTCTTCACGTTCGATGGCTCCCAGAAGCCTTTCGTGTTGGGCGTCCAAAGAATCCAATCCTTGATGTGCGAATCGAATGCCGTCATGTTTCCCTTCAACGACCAACATCTCTTCTTTACGGCAAACTCCACGCCCATATCATAGGTGAAACCTTTCTCGGGTTGCAAGTCGGGATTGCCACCAGGCTGGAAATAAAGGTCATCCATCGTCGGATAGCGGTAATTGCGTGCCACCGATGCTTTCAGCACCACATTCCAAGGCTTCCAGAGTATCACATCGGCAAACAAGGCGGGGATGGGCACCACCCAATCTGTCTTGTACACCTCCTCACGAATCACAGCCGCCAACGAAAACACTTCCACAGGACGCCATCTTGCCTGTATATTGGCATGATACTCAGGCCGTCCTTTGTCGAAGTTCTTGCCGATGTGGAAAGGACTGCGGTCGTGACTGTTCACATGGGTGTAGTAAGCATCCAAACCTCCCATCAGCATCAGTTGAGGCGTGAGCATCCAGTCGGCATCGACGGAAAGGAAGGCCGTGTTGGAGTAGCTGCGCGAACTGGTCACGGAATTCTTCATCTCCTGACGCGTCGTGAAGTATTCATAGCCGATGTCTGCATACGTGAATCCTGCCTTCATCGCCCATTTAGTCTTCTCGCCGAAGACATCCCAAGAGAGGACACTGCGCAGGGTGTTGTTACACTGTTCATTCTTGAAGTCGCTGTCATCCTTATAATCCACGCTGAGGAACGGCAGGCCACGCTTCATGTGGCTCCACCACACCGAAGCGCCTAATTTGCCAATCCTACCAGCATCGTAGTAAAGTTCCTGCAACAGATGGAGATCGTCAAAATATCCACTCTTGTTGCGTTCTTCCGGATGATAGGATGAGACCCAATTGCCGTCTGCATCATACACATCTGTCTTCTTGTCGCGATTGGTGTATTTGTAGTCGTTGTCGGAGGTCGAATAGACCACTCTTGTCGAGGAGGAAAAGCGTTGGTTCTTATAGGTCAGATGGAGAAATTCATCGTATGTGTCGAACGAACCGATGCCCTGAACCAATTGCAGTCCCCATCCATCTTTCTCGACTGGAAGGTTCACCATCTCCACCGCGCCTCCCAATCCGCCACCTGTCAGATTGATGGACGAAGCTCCATGATAGAGGTTCGCGGCGTCGATGAAATAAGCAGGGATGGTGGAGAAGTCGAGGGTACCTAACATCGGTGAGTTGATGCGCATGCCATTCCAAATCACCTGTGTGTGGGAGGGTGAAGTGCCTCTGAACTCCACCAGCGACTCTGTTGCACGTCCATAGTTCTTCACAAACGCCGTCGAGTGCTTCGACAGGATGTCAGCCATCGACAATGAGATGTTCTCGTGCAGCACCAATGTGTCGAGTTTCGTCATCTCTACGCCAACATCTTTCAGGCGACGGTGCGCCACCACCTGAACATCGTCCAGATGCACCGTCTCTTGTGCCGACATCGGCAGACTGAGTATTGAGCAGAATATGATGATTGGACGCTTCACTTCTTCTGTTCGTGACTACACATTATATATTATTTATTTCGCTATGTGGCAATCCCAGATGCCATATACCTCCGTCGATATGTCACCAAGATTAGGCGAGTAGCCAGTCTGCGCGGTCTGAATCTTCACGAAGTCGATGTACTGCAGATGGGCATCCTTTCCGTCCCACATCTTGGCATTGCTGATTTTGTAGTAGCCCATTGCATTGAGGGCATCGAACGCATCGTTCTTGAAATAGTCGGAGCCTTGATTGTCAACATAACCCCAAGCGAAGGGAGGCTCCATGGTGTAACCATTCTCGTAGGTGTGGGTGTCCTTCAGACGTGTGCCGAAGTAGGTGTGTTCCGTGCCTCCCACCCAGTCCTGCCAATAGTAGGCGTGAGTGTTCCAGAGCGACATGTAGGGCACGATGCCCGTCTGGCCGAAACAATCTTTCCAAGCCGTATGCGAACGAGGCGACTTGGGTTTGTAATAAGTGATGGCATACTCCATCGTCTCGTTGTCCGTACCGTATTCGCTTCCTGCCAACTCATACCAAGGGTCGTTGGGGAGTCCGTCGCCGTTCACGTCCTGACTCACCCAAATGATGCCGGGTTCTGACTGATAGCTGAACGGGTTACCCTTGATGGCCAAGTCATAGTCGCCTGAGTTCTCCACACTATGGTCGAATCCAGCCACCACATAGCCACCTTGTGCGCCCATTGACACCGACCACATCTTCTTCCAGTGGCTCATCACCGTGTCGCAGACCTCCTGCATCGATGCACCGTCACGAATCAAGTCGCCCACGATCGTGTAGCCGTTCACCTGATGACCTGGGGCGGGCATGTACTCATAGACCTTGTTAACCAACGATTGGCTGTTCGAGGTCTTCGCACGCCGATGGGTTCCTTCGGCAGGACACACACAGATGTCAAACGTTTGGCTCACTTCGCAAGTGTCGTTCTTCATGATCAGCACGAGGGTGTGCGCTCCTTGCGAGAGTTGGTTCGAGTCCAACACATACGCCACCTCTCCCTTCTCCTTTCTGGTGTAGGGATTCTCCACGATGGCTCCGTCCAGCGTCCAAGTGTAGGTTCCGTCGAGGTCGTTCTCAATCATGTAGGCTTTCACTTTCAGCGTTCTGCCTTGAGGAATGTTGATGGCTGTCCAAGGGAATTTCCATGCAAACACGGAGTCGTTGGGAGTGAAAAGTCCTTCGTCCGTCTCGTTCTCCTCCAACTTGTCCACCTCGATGACGGTGATTTTCAGTTCGTCTTCCGTCGTCCCGTATGCATTGGTCACTTTCAGCGTGATGTAGTACTCGCCCAGCGTCTCTGCCACGAACGTGTAGGAAGCCGACGTGCCAATCACCTTTCCGCCCATGCTCCACTCGTAGGTGGTTTGTCCATCCACATTCTCGCATCGGGGCACAATCTCCAACTCGCTGCCCAATTCCATGCGATAGCGGGCACTCGCCACAGGAAACGCGATGGTGGGCAACTGACCATTCTTCTCGCCACCATCGTTGTCGCTACAAGCCGTCAGCACCAGCAACACGGCCATCAAAAACACTACACTATTTCTCTTCATGATCAATCCTCAATAACCAATAACCATTAACCAATAACCATTAATCAATAACCATTACTTAAACGCAAAATGATTGGGGTTGATGCCCACGCGGAACTGATCCACAAGCATGCCATCTGCATTGTAGCGATACACCATACCAGCCTGGCTATAGTCCACAGCGTCAGCTACATATAGATCACCATTATTGGGGTTCACGCCGATGCCATAGAGTTTGTGCCGATGTCCATTCGCATCCTTGGGAGCCTCGATGAAAGGACGCACGGGCAGATGGCTGGCCGTGATGCTCATCTTGTAGATATCATTGTTGATGATGTAGAGCACATCCTTCGTGCCGTTCAGCTCTATCTGCACATTGGCTTCGTCCGTGTCCAGCGCCTGATCCATCTCCACCGTTCCAGTCTCCGCATCGATGCGATAGAGGTGGGGGATGTTGTCGCTGAAACTGTCGTCTTCCATTGAATAGCCTCCATCGGTGATGACCCAGAGCTTGCCGTTCTTGTCGGCCTTCATCGACTTCGGTTGCCAACTGCTCAGCGTGATTTCCTTCACCATTTTGTCCGTTTCCGTGTCGATGACCAGCAGTTTGTTACTGTACGACCAGCAATTCGTATAGACATAGCGCCCCACCTGCACCATTTCCTCCGTCGAACAATAGCCTCGGCTTTCGGCCTGTTGGGTGGCGATAGCTCCTGTCCACGTGAAGGTCTTCGGATTGATGATGTTGATGTAGGGCGAATAGAGGTCGGTAACGTAGGCCTTCGTGTCGCTGACGAAATGCACGTAGCGCGGATTGATGATTTGCGTGCCGCTGGTTGTCACCTGACCTTTCACACGGAAGGTCTCCGTGTCGATGCCCCAGATGATGCCCGAGTTCTCCACAGCGATGTAGGCGATGCCGTCCTTCAGGATGATGCTCTGTCCCGTGTCGCCAAGTTTTCGTCCGTTGGCACGCTGGAAGATGCCGTTCTCAACTTGCTTCGTCTCTGGATCGTAGTACGACAGGGTGGCGTTGCCCGAATTGAAGTTTCCTTCGTTGAGGATGAACACACCATGACCAGCCGAAGAGAAATGCTCCTCCTCAGTCCCATCATCTGAACCACTGCATGCTGTCGTCAGCACGAAAGCCAACGACAGCATGTAGAGAAAAAATTTGTTTCGTAACATCTGTTCTGATTAGAACTCCACTTCCACGTTGTCGAAAGCGAAGTACTTAGGCTGTTTCACACCCCAGTCAGAGCGGTCGCTGCCATCCATCGTGAAGCCGAGCTTGGTCACCTTACCCAGCTTGCTGAGGTCGATCTTCTTCCATGACGTCAGGAACTCACCGTCCTTAGCCAAGTCGAATGACACAGAGCCAACCTGAAGCTCACCAGAGAAACCTGTGATGGTCACGGTCAGCACATCGCCCTTTTCCGTCAAGGCCTTCGAAGAGCCGTCGCCATACTTCGACACACCCAGCTGATAGGTCGTTGGAGACACTTCCATCGACTTGATGACGCGAGCCACACCGTCAGAGAATGACACAAAAGCGTCGCAATAAACCACAGCGAAGTTGGCAGAGCCGTTGCTTACAGGAACAGCCAGCTGATAAGCGTAAGTGGCGTGGTTCTCGATGTCGGGATCAATGTAGTTGCTGATGGCCACACCGCCCTCGGCAAAGCCATAGTTGCCACCCCAAGCAGCAGTCAGAGAGCTGGAGAGCTTAGAAGTAGCGTCAGCCCAAGAGTAAGACACGGGAGTCGTGCCACCGTCGCCATAGAGCAGTTCACCACCATACTGAGGATTGTCAATCAGGGCAGTCCACTGGTCGCCTTCGAAGGCAAGACTTTTCACATTGTCGTCATCATCAGAGTCAGCCGCTTTCTTCGAGTCATAGAAGGCGTTCTGGAGCTTCCGCACAGCCTGGATGAGCTGACGAGCCACGATGATGGCGTTCTTCGTTGGCTCCACGGCGTGGTCGATAATGTTGAGGCCATACTCCAGCGTCTCCTGGTCGAGCACTTCGGTGAGAGGAGCGTAGCCGTTCTCATCGGCGAAGCTCAGGCCGGGCACTGCCCACCAGTCAACACCCACCTGAGTGGTGACGAGACGCATGGGGATTTCCTGGCTCACAGCCTTGTCGCTCATGGAGCAAGTGACGAGCTGGTTGAGCTGATCCACATAGCCACCGATGGTCTTCTGGTCGGCATAGTTGCGACGGGCCTTGGCCATCGCGTTCTGAATCTGCACCACCTTCTCGCAGTCGCTCACCTTCACATTGGTGGTCAGGCAGTCGAGCAGGGTGAGGGTCATGTCCTCGATGCTGTTGCCAGCCATGATGGCGGTGAAGACGTCGGCGATGCTGCTCGTGCTGGTCATCTGCGAGAGGTCGGTCATGCCATTGGTGTTGGTCATCGTAGCCGTTGCGTCAACCATCTTCTTGCCGTTGTGTGTGAAATCAAACTTCAGACCAGCCTTCTTCGTGTCGGGCTCCTGACCGATGGCAAAGTAGATGTCGGTGGCATCTACGCCAGGGATGTTGGAGTGAAGGTCACAGGCAATGTTCCATGCATCCATTGCGGGCATAATGGGTGTGCTGCCATCGGGGGTTTCAATGCCTTCCTTACCCTTCGCGGTGTTCTTGATGGTGCCATAAATATTCTTTGTCCAAGTGCCGCCCGACTTCGTGGAAAGAGCTACGTCGTACTGAGCAGGCAGCTTGACAAGCACCATCACAGAGTCATTAGATAAACGTCTTGAGGGGAAGGAATAAGAGTCGCCGGTGCCCTTGAGGGTGAAGCTGACATATTCAATAGTTGTGCCAAAGCCAGTAGGAATAGGCATCAAAACCTCCAAGCCCTTGTCGTTGTTCTCAGCCACCTCGAAGCCAGTCATCGTAGCGGTGAAGGTGTAGTCGAAGTCTGTCAAATCAACAGTGGCAATGTACTTGTAATCCGTCTTTACACCTTCAGGAATCACAACCCCCTCTGGAACTGCGAAAGGCTTGAGGCTCTTCTGGATCTCTTGGCCGAAAGTGCGGCTGATGGTCTTGTCGAAATCATCGTTGAGCACCACGTACTGGTTCAGGTAGGTGTTCATGTAGCTGACCGAGTTCATCGTTGCGAAGTTCAGGTTCTCAGCCACGCCCTTCACGCTGGCACGGGTGTGCTCCACGAACTCCTGACGGTTCTTACCGCCCTTCTTCTCATTGTTTCCGCTGTTGTTGTCGTTATCATCCGACGAACAAGCTGTAAACACTGTTGCGCCACATATAAAGGCGGTGGCCATCGCCCAAGTTGTAATTTTCTTCATGAGGTTTGTTTAAGTTAATATGTATATTTCAAATGAATGTTTATCATAAAGTATCGGCAAAGTTAGTGAATTAAAATGGAACACGCAAGCATTTGACCGATTATTTTCATTGAGGCACAAATAAAGCACTCTTCCCACCCTTGATTTCCCCACTTTGTAAGGTCTATTTTATGAGCCTCCGGCTCAACGCCTTTGATGTTCGGCCTCAACGCCCTTGAGCCACCGGCTCGTCAGCCTGGGGGTACCGGCTTTCTTATTTAATTCCGCTACAAAGGTACGACATTGAGATTGCGGTCTACGAATGTTTGGGCAAAAAAGTTTGGTGTGTGTTGCGCGTTGCAGTGTTGCAGTTCGATTTCGTCTATTTTAATCCCCCAAAAATACTCTTATATTTATATATAAATATAAAATTCCTTTTTGACTTTTGGACGGTCTGAAAAACAACTGCAACACTGCAACACTGCAACGCGGATGGCCTCTCCAATTACCGCGAGTCTGTCCTCGGCCTGTGGGAGTGCACGGAGCTGACAGGCATTGAGACCTATAACGATGCTAATGCACAGGTGTGGCGGATGCCCACGGAGCCAAAACCTCATACTTGATTCAGGTATCAGGTTCTAACTACAAGGCAAATACGCTGTTTGTAAACGAAAGCGGTCTCTACGCGCTGATTCTCTCTTCCAAACTGCAGCAGGCGAAGGCCTTTCCTTTATATTCTTGAACCTTGATGAAAATAATCGGCCAAATGCTTGCGTGTTCCATTTTAATTCACTTACTTTGCCGAAGAAAAATATAACGGAACGATTGAACTGATTCTCCTGATTTTGCCAGCGAAGGTATGCATTTCCTCTCAAAAGAAGAAACAAATCCGCGGATTATTTTGTATTGTCTTCGAATTGTGCTACCTTTGTGCCCGATTTGGGTTTTTAGTCCCGTTTTCATCGATGTTTCTAATATAATTAGTATATGTCAATTTTCAAAAACAAACTGTTCCAACTGCATTTGTTCAATAAGTTGGGACCCCAAAGAGGAAGTAAGTTCGTCAACAAGTTGTCGAGCAGGTTTAACAACAAGTCGTTCATCGCGTCGCTCATCTCGGTCATCGCCATGGTGGTGGTGGCGTGTCTGCCTATTGACAGTTTCGGCATCGAGGGACTGACGGTGGTTCAGCAGCGCATCATCGCGCTCTTCGTCTTCGCCACGCTGAT
>CAJOGQ010000042.1 GCA_905234125.1 uncultured Bacteroidaceae bacterium
CTTCATCGACGTGGCCACCCTCGCCAAGAACTCCGAGGTGGAGACTGAGGAGACCGACACGGACAACGGCAACGGCACCGTGGTGGACGACAACCAAGGTGGCAGCAGCAGCGACCAGGGCAATGATGGTCCTCCACCAGAGGGAGGCGGCTTTGGAGGTTAACAAGTTGACTTATCGTATCTTTAGCACGCTTGGCTTGCCAAGAATTGATAGTTGACAGTTGACAGGGCTGACGCGATGCACGCAAGTAGGGCATCAAAATGAGAAGGGAAGGTTGCATGGATTGTGCGACCTCCCCTTTACATTCTTGAGAAAAGAGAGAACTGGAAACAAGGAATAGGGGAAATTAGGGGAAATTTAAGGGGAATTTCCCCTAATTTACTTATTAGAGTTATCCATTAATAATAAGATGTGGATGATTCTACGCATGTGTCTATCCATTTGGACAAAAAAAGGAGGATGTGCCAATTTTGACACACCCTCCTTCTTCATTAGGATTCTATAATGTGATTACTTACTTCATTATATGAAGTTCGCTTCGCGTAAGTGCTTCATTATGTGAAGTTCGCTTCGCGTAAGTGCTTCATTATGTGAAGTTCGCTTCGCGTAAGTGCTTACTTAACCAGCACTTTCTTTCCGTTGCGGATGTAGATGCCAGGACGGAGCTGAGCCTCTGTCACCTTGCGACCCTGCATGTCGTAGGTAGCGCCTGCAACAGTCTTCTGAGTCTTCACATCCTTGATGGCATCCTCTTCACCACCATTGCCGAGGTCGATCTCCTGATCACCGTAGTAGTAGAGACGGAAGTAGTCGATGAATGGCATCTGACCGTTCTTGCCTGGCAATTCAACACGGAAGCCCACCTTGATGTCGTCCACATCTTCGAGTGTGAGGACAGCGTATGTGCGGTAGTAGTCTGTACCCTTCAACATGTCATCGATGAGGGTGCCATTGCCATGACGGTAATCCCAGTCATTGGTCATTGCCAGCATACCTTCAAGGGTGAGACCCTTAGATTCGTCCTCATAGAAGAATGGGTGAACGTCAGCACGTACATCGTTAGCATAAATCTGACAGAGCGTCAGGTAGTTAGGAAGGTTCTCAGCTGTGTAGTTGTCTGTAGCATAAGTCATGTCCACGCGGATGGCAGCATTCACTTCGAGCAGGTAGTTACCAGCAGGCAGATCCTCTACTGTCTGGCTGAACTCTTGGGTCGTGAGGTCTGGTCCACTGCTTCCGAACCACCAGTTAGCGCAGTCAGTACCACCTGGCAATACACCACCTTCTTCCTCGTTTGTCCACTCAGCACCTGCCTCTACATCAAATTCGCCATTGATGATGAAGTCAGAGAAGTCGATTCGCTTGCCATTCTTTGGCTTCACGCCGCTGGTTGCAAACTCCAGGAGAGATTCGTTGAGGTCGGCTGTCAGTTGCTCGAAGAGTTCCTGAGAAGCATCCTCGTCAGTTGGGTTGTCGATGTAGTATTTAGCCTCTTCCAGAGCGAAGCCGAGTTCTGTGGTCTCGAAGTCGATACCGTTCAGGTCAACATCTTCGAGGAAGCTATTGACAGCCTCCACAGCCTTCTTAAGCTCTTCCATGCTTTCACCCAGCACAGCCTGAGCGTAGTCAGCCATGTACTGATCCTTGTCGCCTACGAACTGCACTTCCACTTCGTCCCATGCAATCCAGTTGGCGTCTGTATTCTCGTTGATGAAGAGGCCGAGTGTGAGTTCGCCACCTGCTGTTGGCTTCTCATAATACAATCTGTAAATTTCGGGCTTACCATTGCCAGTGTGTACTTCAACCTCCTGATCCTGGAACTTCAGCGTGACACCAGATACAACGAGTTCGGCCTGATCCTGACGAGTGGCCAGAGCAGCAGCCTTCATCACGTAGTAACCTGCAGGCAGAGGTTCGCCGTTTGGCAGAGAAGTAACAGTCTGACGAGCGTAGTTCTCCTTGCCGTAAGGCACGTTGTTCACCCAGCACTCCATGAATGGCTTGCTGAAGTTATCGTAGTCAGCACTCTGAATGTGGAGGTCTGGGTTAGCACCTGCTGCCAGAATATCCCAACCGTCCGTGCTGTTCATCGCACCGTTGGTGATCACGTTGGCTGGATTAGCATAGCTGGCGTTGGCAATGCGGAAGTCAGACTCTGCGAGTGCCAAATCAGCCTGAGCCTTGGTCAGCATCGCTGTGGCCTCATCAGTCTTGTCAGCATAGTTGGCAGCCACGTCAGTCAGCGTTGCCTTAGCTGCGTCGATGGCAGCCTGGAAGTTCTTCTTGCCCTCTGTCATCTGAGCAAGCAGTGCCTCTGCGCTCTCGATGGCAGCCTTCAGGTCGGTGAAGTCCTTGTTCTTGTTGTTGAACTCAGCAATTTCCTCATCCAAAGCGCTCTTGGCATCTTCCACTTCCTTCCAGTCGGTTGCCTCAGCGAATGCGCTGGCAGTAGTGACAGCTGCCTGAAGCTCTGTGCGGTAGAGAGGAATAGACTCGTCTGCCAAAGCGGTGGTAGCGGTAGCGATAGACTCAGCAAGTGCCTCCTTGGCAGCCTTCAGCTTCTCCACATCCACGATGCTGTTGTAGGCTTCTGGGTCGCCAATGTAATACAGGGTTGCGTTGTCCCAGCCCACCCAGTTGATGTTGGTGTCAGCAAAACGGAAACCGATAGTGAGATCCTGACCTGTGGCGATGTCGAAGTCAACGCTGAATGCGATGGCCGTGTTGTCGTTGAAGCCAGTCACACCAATCTCACGAACGGCGTCATTGGCATAAAGCTCCACGCCCACAGCCTCTTCACACTCGGCTGTATACTGCTGGTTGTGAGCCAGACAGTCGGCAGTCAGACGATAGTGACCTGCTGGCAAAGCCGAGATGACCTGCTGGATGTCGCCTGAGCCAGCCAGAGTGCCCTGACTGCTGTTGCTCCACTGCTCAGTGAAGTAGTGGATGCTGTAGGCAGTTCCCTCTTCGTTCCTACGGGTAGATCCGTAAGTGGCAGCGTCACGACGGTTCTGCTTGAAGTTGGTCACCACCCACGAAGTCACAGTCTTCGAGTTGTTGGCATCGATGTCGAAGCTGGGATTCAGAATCTTCTCCGTAGCGTCCACATGAGGGTTGCCAAACACGAAGGCGTCGATGGCCTCCTGCAATGTTCTGATGACGGTCACAACTTGGTCATTCAGCGATGAAATTGCCTCTGCGGCAGTTTCGTCTGGGTCTTCCACATACTTGATGGCAGCAAAGTCAGCCTCAGCTGTAGAGATGGCTGCCTGCAAAGCATCCTGACCCGTCGTGTAGTGACTGTCTGACACAAGAAATTTCGCATCCGAAAGGACTGCGTTAAACGATTTTGAATAGATGGGAGGATCGATTGGTTCTGCACCCTCTCCTTCTTCCTGCGCAAAGACGCCAACGAAAGGCATCAACGTCATTGCCATGAAAAGTAAAGCTTTCTTCATAATCTAATGATAAAATGGTGAGTAAAAAAGTTAATAAGTTGCTGCAAAGGTAAGCATTTTTCACAAAACGACCACTACATCCCCACTTTTTTCTTGAAAAAATGCCATAATCCATCCCCAAAATGTCACAAAAGCCTATTCAGCGGGGAAAACGAAGTCTGTTTTCTCCACACCGTAGCCGTAGATGGTCTTGAAGTCGTTCTTCATGGAGATGACGGTGTAGCCTGCCTCACGCCACTTCGCCTCACGCCTGGCTCCCTCAGCAAGGTCAGCATGGTCACGGGCATCATCGTCAGCCACCAGCATGAACGTGGCGGTGCGGTACTTCTGATTGCTCAGGCAGTAGTTGTGCATGGCGCAATCGCCACTGCTGTTGCCGAACGACAGCACGGGCACCTTACCAATCTCCTGATTAATCTGCAACACCTTGTTGGTCTTCAGATTCTTGATGATCAGGCTGTCCGTGCGCACCAGATGCTCACCCTTCCCCATCGTGTAGTCCACGCCCACCTCCTCGCCTTGCTCGTTGGCCATGAAACACACATCCATGCCAATCACACGGTTAGGCTCAATGCCTATCGACTCGACCAAGGAACGGCAGATAAAGCGGTCGGAGCCAGAGAGCACGTAATAGGTGAAGCCGTTGTCCTTCAGATAGTTGAACACATCCAGCATGGGCTTGTAGAAGCTCTGACCGTAGGTCATCCCCGTGAAGCCATTGACGGACTTGGCTGCGTAGGCCTTCACATAGGCATCGAACTCAGCGATGGTCATGCCTGCGTAAGCCTTAGCTGCTGCATGGGCATGAATCATGTCGAAGTGGTCGGGCAGCGCTGTGCCGTTGCGAACGAAGTCACGAATGTTCTGTGCAGCCTGACGCACATCATCAGGAGCCACATCCCTGTAGGCAGGATCGTCCAGAACGCGATACTCCAACATGTTGTACTCAAAATAGGAAGGATAGAGTTCGCCGATGAACGTGCCATCCATATCGAACGTGGCAATGCGGTCTTCCTCCTTGATGAAGTTCCTGGACTTCGGGTTGGTCACATCCTCCACATACGCTTTCAGGGTCGTCAACGCCTCACATTGGTTCCATGAGGAGAAATACACTTTCGACCTACACGATGTCAACACCACCCCCTGCACGACTGCGCACAAGAGGACGAGCATCATTCGAGATTTATTTTTTTGCATAGTTTCTTTATTTTGATACAGCATCCGCTGCAAATATAGCAAAAAAGGGGGCTATCATCAGCGAAAAAGTGCATTTTTCTTCATGTTTCCGCTGAAAATAGCACCTTTTCAACAAATTATTCATAACTTTGTCGCACCCAAAAGTCGTATAACCTTAACAAAACATGACAAGATGAAATTAGAATCCGTACAACCAGGAAAGCCCAAACTGGCAACCTACCTCTCGCTGATAGCAGTGGTGCTGTTTATGGGATATCTGAATTATGCCGTTTGCATCGAAGGCATGACCGTGAAGAATACCGTATGGGCTCTGACACCAGCCCTCATCGCCATCGTGGTGTCCTGTTTCCAAGGGGTTGACCCACAACTCATGATCATCTCCATCTCAGCCTGCATAGCAGGTGCCGTGTGCGGCGACCATTGCTCGCCCATTTCCGATACCACCATCATGTCGTCGGCAGGAGCACAATGCGAACACATGAACCACGTCACCACCCAGCTGCCCTACGCAATGACGGTAGCCGCGGTGTCGTTCCTCACCTACTTCGTGGCAGGCTTCACAAAGAGTGCGTGGATTTCCCTCACATTCGGCTCCGTCGCGTTGTTCCTGCTCATCCTGTTCATCTGTCGCAAGAAAAAAACACTTCACGCCACTTCTTAGTTCTCACAGCGATGTTCTTCGTTGAGCTGAAGGTTGTCGAGTGCCAGTACCTTCGGCGGAGCCAACGGTGCTAAGCACAGGCTGGCGCCAGTTCATAGTCAGCCACTTTCACAACCTCTGCATTCAGAGCAGAAGATATCTTGCAAATTGTGGCCATTGTCAGATTGTGAGTGCCAGATAACCATCGGCTCACCTCTGTCTCAGTCTTACCCATCAGCCGAGCGAAGTCTTTCTGCGACATCCCTTTAGCCTCAAGGATTTCATAGATACGATTGGCAATGGCCACAGACAGTTCCATCTGCAACTTCATCTCTGGCGAAATAGTGCCACGGATCTCATCCATAATTCTGTTTGTCCTCATGATGGTTCCTCCTTTCTCTTTATTCGTCATCAATGGTGAAGGATAGTTCACCCAGCAACTCTGTGCCAGTAACTACAATCACCTTATTTCTTTCTCTTTGTTTCAGTTCAATATCAATCTTCTGAAGCGTTTTAACCTGTCTGTGCAAATGTTCATCCTCCTGATAAGTAGCCGTGCTTTTCAGTCCGCCATTACCTAGAATTAGAATCTTTGCCTGAATGTTCAACAGATACAGCCTCAGCGACGTCGTTTCCAAATGTGAAGGTAGAGCCATAACTCTATCTCGCCGAGTCCCCTCATAGCGAAAATGGCGGTCTCTGCTCCATCACGTTTGATGATGTCAAGTCTGTACACCAATTGACGCACATCGTCAGGGTACGTATCTTTGTACGTCAACAAGAATTTTTCAAACTCAGAATATTCTTCATCTTCAAAGTGTGGCGAATACAGACTCACCTTTTCACCATCTTCCAACAATTCTATTAATAAGTTTCTTTCCATACACTTTTCAAATATGGCGCAAAAATAAGCATAAAAGTTGATTCCGCCAAATATTCAGGCAAGAAAATCAACTTATATGCTCATTTTTATTGGAAAAGATACAATCATCTCTCTTTTTCGTACTCTTCTCGTATGAATAGAGGGGCTGGATCAACAATGAGCACTTCATCGTATGTTCTGCCTGTCGATGGCAGATGTGTGCAGGTCTTTTGCCATAAATAAAGCCCCCTTGCGGAGGCTTGACCCAAGTAATTTGCATACAAGGGGGGGGATTCTGGTGCAAAGATAAGAAAATTGTTGCACATGCGCAACAATTTATAAAAAATAAAATCGAAATGAAATCTAAAAACGCTTGCGTACGTCAGAAAAAAGTCGTACCTTTGCAAAAGAAATCCAAGCAAGAACTATAAAGAAACCTATATGGCAGAAGACAAGAATATAAAGCAACAGTATCTGGACTTTGACGAGTATATTCGTCAGGGTGAACCAGATCAGAAGGAGAAGGCGGGTTATTGGCAGACGGCTATTGGCTTGCAGGCTGTGGATGGCTTGAAGGTGTCGGACTTCCTGCAAGACACGGCTCGCAAGCATATTGAGGGTAATATTACCATCGACGAGGCTCGTGAGCTTGTTAACCAGTACTATGTCACCAAAACCGCCCACGATGCCCATGATGACGACAAGGAAGAGGCTGACCGTGTGTCGTCAAACATCGTCAAGGTGCTGTCGAGTCCCACTTTCGACTTCACTACAGGAGGCTACCAGTCGGTGCATCGTCGCGTGTTCGAAGGGGTGATGAAACATGCCGGCGAATTTCGCACCTACGACATCACAAAGAAGGAATGGGTGCTGGAGGGCGACACTGTGCTTTATCTGAACTGGGAAGACTTGCGACGCGCCATCGACTATGACCTTGAGCAGGAGCGTGCATATAGCTATAAGGGAAAGAGTCAAGATGAAATGATAAGCCATCTGACAAAGTTTGTCTCTGGATTGTGGCAGATACATGCCTTTGGCGAGGGCAACACTCGCACTACTGCCGTCTTCACCATTCAATACCTGCGTTCTTTGGGATTTGATGTGGACAACGACCAGTTTGCCCGTCATTCCTGGTATTTCCGCAATGCGCTGGTACGTGCCAACTACCGCAATGTGGCAAAAGGCATAGACTATTCGCCCGTCTATTTGGAACGTTTCTTCCGTAACCTTCTGTTAGGCGAACAATGGGATTTGCGCAACCGCTACCTGCATATCCATCCCACAGAAGAATGGAGTGCGCAACCAAATATGGCAGCCCCTACAAGCACCCCACAAGCACCCGACAAGCTACCCGACAAGCTACCCGACAAGTTTCACACAAACAACATGTATATCAAACGGTTAGTTGAAGTTGTTGGACGCGATAAGGTGACGATAAAAGATGCGTTAAAAATACTGGAGCTTAAAGACAGGGAAAGCTTTATGAATGTCTATCTTAACCCTGCATTGAAAGAGCGGTTTGTACGTATGCTTTATCCTGATAAACCTCACCACCCACAACAGAAATATCTGCTGACGGTGAAGGGACAGATGCTGTATCAGGAACTTACAAAACAATAAGATTGAAATAAATGGGGAATTGTTTGGCTACCCAAGAAAAACACACATCCTGCAAATCAATGACTTACAGGATGTGTTCAGTACCCAGAGCCGGGATCGAACCGGCACGCCTTGCGGCATTGGTGTTTGAGACCAACGCGTCTACCAATTCCGCCATCTGGGCTCCAATCTTCAAATGCGGGTGCAAAGGTAGGGCTTTTTTCTGAATCAGCAAAACTTTTTGTAAGAAAAGTGATGGGTGATGGGAGAAAAATCGGCTTTTCCTCACTTCAGGCCCGCTTTGAGCGAACGGATGACGGCAGAATTGAAGCCTGCGTGGTCGAGTTCGTTGAGTCCCTTGATGGTGACTCCGCCTGGGGTCGTGACCTTGTCGATGGCTTCTTCTGGATGCCAGCCTGTGGCCTTGAGCAATGAGACGGCTCCCTGCATGGTCTGAAGGGCAATCTGCTTGGCCTGCTGGGGATAGAAGCCCATTTCGCATCCACCTTCCATCTGGGCACGGATGTAGCGCATCACGTAGGCGATGCCACAGGAGGCCATCATCATGCCTGGGCCAACGAGGTTCTCAGCCACCACGATGGTGTCGCCATCGATGGCATAGAGCGCCTCCACCTTCTTGAGGTTCTCGTCAGTAGCGCTGGCACCTTTGGCGATGAAGCTCATGCTGGCGTTGAACTCGGCTGCGATGTTGGGGATGACGTAGAAGTATTGCCCTGCGAAGCCCAGTTCCTCCTCGAGCATGGAAGTGGTGAAGTTGGCTGCATCGGAGATGATGATTTGCCGTTCGAGATTGAGCACATGCTTCACCTCGGCCAAGACGAGTTTCATGAGCCAAGGTTTCACTACGAGAACCACGATGTCGGCATCCTTCACGGCCTCGATGTTGTCAGTCGTGGTGTGGAGTTGAGGATAGGCCTGCTTGAACTGCGCCAGAAGTGGCTCGTTCTTGTCGGCAATCGTGATGTTGTCAATTTTTCCGCTTTTTGCCCACCCTTTGATGAGCGCGCCACCCATATTTCCGGCGCCAATGACAGTAAGTTTCATATAATTTGTTTGTATTTGAAATAAAATTCTTAACTTTGTCGCAAACTTTTTGGCAAAGTTACGGCAATCTCCGCTTTCTACAAAATAAATTGCGGTTTTTCTCGTTTTTATAAGTGATGAAATATACACATTATTATATAATCGGCTGTTTGTGGGCACTATTGATGCTCCTTCCCTCCCCTTCTGGCGTGGCTCATGCCCAGAAGCGGAAGGTGATGAATCGGCCTTATATCGACCAGCGGATGTTCCACTACGGATTCTTGGCTGGCATGCATTTGCAGGACATCGAGTTGGAGCAGAACGGAATGATAGACGAGGCGAACGGCAGCCAGTGGTTTGCGGAGACGCCAAACTACGAGCCAGGCTTCTCTGTCGGCATCCTTGGCGAGTTCTTCATGACGAAGCACTTGGCCTTGCGCATCATTCCCACCATGCACTTCGGCACGAAGAATGTCCACTTCCGCAACGAGAAGAATGGCGACAAGCTGTATCAGACCATCAAATCGACCTACATCACCATTCCTGTGGATGTGAAGTTCTCGGCTGAGCGTTTCAACAACTACCGACCCTACTTCATGGCTGGTGTGACGCCTGCGCTCGACCTGACCGTGAAGAAGCAGAAGCAATACCTGCTCAGGAATGCGGACGTCTATTTGGAGGCGGGCTTCGGCTGTGACTTCTACCTGCCCTTCTTCAAGTTCATTCCAGAGGTGAAGTTCATGTATGGCCTGACGAACGTCATCAACAAGAACCGTTCAGACATCACAGACGAGACGCAACTCATCTTCACGCAGTCAGTCAACAAAGCCAAGAGCAAGATGATTGTCTTCACCTTCTATTTTGAGTGATGCGGCTTTGCCTAAATGACAAATGATAAATGATAAATGACAAATGAAGTATTCAGTCATCATACCCGTGTATAACCGTCCAGACGAGGTGGACGAACTGCTCGAGAGCCTGACCCATCAACAGGTGAAGGACTTCGAGGTGGTGGTGGTGGAAGACGGCTCCAGCGTGCCCTGCAAGGATGTGGTGGAGAAATACACGGACAGGCTCGCCATCCAATATCTCACTAAGAAGAACGGAGGGCCAGGGCCTGCACGCAACTACGGCGTGGAGCACTCGAAGGGCGAGTATGTGCTCATCCTCGACAGCGACTGTGTGTTGCCAGAGGGCTATCTCACAGCCATCGAGCAGGAACTGAAGGAGAATCCCTGCGACGCATTCGGAGGCCCCGACTCGGCACACGAGTCGTTCACCAACGTGCAGAAGGCCATCTCCTACAGCATGACCTCGTTCTTCACCACAGGAGGCATCAGGGGAGGCAAGAAGAAGGGGGCGATGGACAAGTTCTATCCGCGTTCCTTCAACATGGGCATCCGCAGGGAGGTCTATCTCAAACTGCACGGATTCAGCAAGATGCGCTTTGGCGAGGACATCGACTTCAGCTACCGCATCGTGGAGGCAGGCTACACGTCGAGGCTCTTCCCAGAGGCTTGGGTGTGGCACAAGCGGAGGACGGACATGGACAAGTTCTTCAAGCAGGTGTTCAATTCAGGCATCGCCCGCATCAACCTCACCAAACGGCATCCAGGCACATTGAAGCTGGTGCATCTTCTGCCGATGGTCTTCACGGTGGGCGTGCTGCTGATGATTGCAGGAGCCGTGTTCTTCCGTCTATGGGACTACTACCACCAGACCGCCACAGGCATCCTCCTGCCCAACGGAGGCTTCATCCCCATGTATGGACTTTGTCTCCTCCCCATCGCCCTCTACATGCTGCTCATCTTCATCGACTCGAGCATCAAGAACAAGAGCCTCGTGATTGGATTCCTCAGCGTGGAGGCAGCCTTCGTGCAGCTGATGGGCTACGGATTCGGATTCCTGAAAGCATGGTGGTTGCGCTGTGTGCAGGGCAAGGACGAATTTACCGCATTTGAAAAGAACTTCTATGATTAGGAAAGACTTTCAACCATTCAACGAGGAGCCTGTGCAGAAGGTGAAGGAAGAAGTGGAGGCTGTGGAAGATGTTGCGACTGAGTCGCAACAGACGGGACAGGGCTACACTTCCATCAAGAACTGGGCAGAGGAAGACCGTCCACGTGAGAAGCTGATGACGAAGGGAGCCGAGGCGCTAACCAATGCCGAGTTGCTGGCCATCCTCATCGGAGGAGGCACGACGAAGAAGTCGGCTGTGGAACTGATGCAGGAGGTGCTCAGAGATTGTGGCGACACCCTGCGGGGACTCCACCACATGACCCTGCAAGACCTCATGCGCTATAACGGCATCGGCGAAGCCAAAGGGCTCACCCTCATCGCTGCAGCCGAAATAGGCAAGAGACGTCTGATGGAGGACAGTCGCGACATTCAGACCTTCCGCACAGGAGCCGAAGTGCTGAAGTTCATGACGCCCCTCATCCAAGACCTCACCCACGAGGAGAGTTGGGTGCTGTTGCTCAACAACAACGCACGTCTCCTCCACTTGGCGCATCTCAGCACAGGGGGACTGTCAGAAACCATCGTCGATGTGCGCATGTTGCTCAAGGAGGCACTGCTCCACGACGCCACCAGTTTCATCCTCGTCCACAACCACCCCAGCGGCAACCTGCGCCCCAGCCGATACGACGAGGAACTGACCCAGCGGGTGATGCGTGCCGCTCAGGCCGTCAACCTGCGAATGATAGACCATGTAATTGTAACAGAAGGAGACTACTACAGTTTCTCCGAAAACGGAAAAATGTAAGTAATAGATAATAAATAATAGACAATGTATAATATATAATAGATAATAAGGCTGACGCGGTGTGCCTGCTCAAAAAACACGCCGCAAGGTTATTATATATTATAAATTATAAATTATATATTAAATAGATGACGAAATACGAAGTAGAAGAGAAGACCGTCGAATACCTCAAGACCGTGTTCGACCCAGAGATTCCAGTCAACGTGTGGGATCTCGGCATGATATATAAGATAGATGTGAAGGAAAGCGACGATGAGGGGCTCTTTGACGTGGATATCGACATGACCTTCACAGCCCCCAACTGCCCTGCTGCTGACTTCATCCTCGAGGACATACAGCAGAAACTGGAAGGCATCCCAGCCGTGAAGACGGTGAATGTGAACGTGGTCTTTGAGCCCGAATGGACCAAGGACATGATGAGCGAAGAAGCTAAACTGGACTTGGGATTCATGTAAATAATAGACAATGTATAAATAATAGACAATGTATAATATATAATAGATAATAGGCTGACGCGATGTGCCTGCTCGAGAAAACACGCCGCATGGTTATTATATATTATACATTATAAATTATATATTAAAGAGATGAAGAATATCTATTTCATCAGCGATGCCCATCTGGGCAGTCGGGCCATCGAGCATCGACGCACTCAGGAACGCCGTCTGGTCAACTTCCTCGACAAAATCAAGGAGAAGGCCGAAGCCGTCTATATGCTCGGCGACATGTTCGACTTCTGGTTCGAGTACAAGGAAGTGGTGCCCAAGGGCTACACCCGTTTCCTTGGCAAGATAAGCGAACTCACCGATATGGGCGTCGAGGTGCACTACTTCACAGGCAATCACGACATGTGGATGGAAGACTACTTGGAGAAGGAATGTGGCGTCACCATCCATCATCAGCCCTGTGCGCTTGACATCCGAGGCAAGATCTTCTATCTGGCACATGGCGACGGACTCTATCAGGAAGGCACAGACACTCGTCTCATGTTCTGGTGCTTCCGCAACAAGACCCTGCGCAAGATGGCACGCTGGATTCATCCCAACTGGTTCGTCAACTTCGGACTCAACTGGGCAAAGCACTCACGCATGAAGCGCACCCAGCACCAACTCCCCACAGACGAGGAGGGACGCCAGATGACCCCAGAAGGCTTCAAGAACGACACCAAGCTCGTCGGCTACGAGAGCGCTCCCAACAACGGTGAGCAGCCCTACCAAGGGGAAAATCAGGAGGGGCTCGTCCTCTATGCCAAAGAGTATCTCAAGACCCATCCAGACATCAACTACTTCATCTTTGGCCATCGCCACATCGAGCTCGATCTCATGCTCAGCCGCGACACCCGCCTCATCATCCTCGGCGAGTGGATCACCCTCTTCACCTATGCCGTCTGGGATGGCGAATATTTCTTCATGGACAACTTCATCGAAGGGGAGACGGAACTGTAAGGTAAAAGAATTTTGCTCTTTTCTGAAAAATCATTATAAAAATGCATTTTATGCAAAAAAACTTGCATAAAATGCTTGTTGTATGCAGAAAATGTTGTACCTTTGCAGCCGATTTTGAATAAATATACAGAAAAGGGCAATGACAGCAAGACAGTCAAGACTTGACATCATCAAGGCGATTATCCAGACGCAGGAGATTGGCAGTCAGGAGGAACTGGCGCAGGCACTCTCGAAGCAGGGGGTGAACATGACGCAGGCCACCTTGTCGCGCGACCTGAAACTGCTGAAAGTGGTGAAGGGTTTCTCGCCGAAGGGACGCTCCATCTACATGTTGCCTGAGAATCCCTATTATCGCAGGGTGAGGGAGCATCGGATGGAGGGAACAGCCATTCAGAACGGGTTCATGTCCGTGCGGTTCTCTGGGCAGTTGGCTGTGATCAAGTGCCGACCTGGATATGCAAGCGGATTGGCCAGCGACATCGACAATGCCCATTTCCACGAGGTGATTGGCACGATTGCTGGCGATGACACCATCTTTCTAGCATTGGAAGAGGGGTTCAACAAGGACACGCTCGAAGCAAATCTGAGAACAATTGTACCTGTGTATCCTGGAAGCCAACTGTAATTGTCAAATCAACAAATCAATCGTAAATAGAAATCGTAAAATAGTAAATGAGACTGTGATCTACGAAGACGGAATCAAGGTGATTGTAGCCGATGCAAGCCACGAGAAATATGTGGACTTGATTATCAATACAATACGCGAGGCAGCAAAGAAACGTGGCACGGGTATTGCTGAGCGTACACATGAGTATGTGGCCACGAAAATGAAGGAGGGCAAGGCGGTGCTGGCACTCGACCCCAGCAAGCAGTCGGAACTGGGCGACACGTTCGTGGGCTTCAGCTACATCGAGACGTGGGGCAACAAGTCGTATGTGACGACTTCAGGTCTAATTGTGCATCCTGACTATCAGGGCAGGAACATCGCCAAGCGCATCAAGGACCACACCTTCACTCTGGCACGTGTCCGATGGCCTCATGCCAAGATTTTCTCCCTGACCAGCGGAGATGCGGTGATGAAGATGAACACGGCGTTGGGTTATGTGCCTGTGAGCTTCAAGCAACTGACGGACGACGATGCTTTCTGGAGAGGATGTCGCGGATGCGTGAACCATCCCATTCTGGAGATGAAGGAACGCAAGTTCTGCATCTGCACGGGCATGCTGTATGACCCAACACAGCATCATGGGGAGCCAACACCCGTGGAGATTTTCCAAGAAATCATGAAGGAGATGGTACTGAGAGGGTTGATGTAATGGTTGCGACAAGTCGCCGAAAGAAACATATGAAAAAATAAAGAAAAATAAGGAAAAAACAAGATAAATTATGGAAAAGAAAAAGGTTGTCGTTGCCTTCAGCGGCGGATTGGACACCAGCTACACGGTGATGTATCTGGCAAAGGAAAAAGGTTATGAGGTGCATGCAGCATGTGCCAATACGGGTGGTTTCTCAGCAGAACAGCTCAAGACGAACGAGGAGAACGCCTATAAGTTGGGAGCCACGAAGTATGTGACCCTCGACGTGACGCAGGAGTATTATGCCAAGTCGCTCAAGTATATGGTGTTTGGCAATGTGTTGAGAAACAACTGCTACCCCATCTCTGTGTCTTCGGAGCGTATCTTCCAGGCATTGGCGATTGCACGCTATGCGAAGGAGATTGGTGCCAGCGCCATCGCACACGGTTCGACAGGTGCAGGCAACGACCAGATACGTTTCGACATGACGTTCCTCGTGATGGCTCCTGGTGTGGAAATCATCACCTTGACCCGCGATGGCAACCTGAGCCGTCAGGAGGAGATTGACTATCTGAACAAGAACGGCTTCGCTGCCGACTTCGCGAAGTTGAAGTATTCTTATAATGTGGGCATCTGGGGCACCAGCATCTGCGGTGGCGAGATTCTCGACTCCAAGCAGGGTCTGCCAGAATCAGCCTATCTGAAACACCCCACAAAGGAAGGTCCCGAACTGCTGAAGTTGGGCTTTGAGAAGGGTGAGCTTTGCAGTGTGAACGGCGTAAAGTACGACGACAAGATCAAGGCCATTCAGGCTGTGGAAGAGATTGGCGCAGCCTATGGCATCGGACGTGACTGCCACGTGGGCGACACCATCATCGGCATCAAGGGACGTGTGGGCTTCGAGGCTGCAGCGCCTATGCTGATTATCGGCGCACACCGTTTCTTGGAGAAGTACACGCTGTCGAAGTGGCAGCAGTATTGGAAGGATCAGGTGAGCAACTGGTACGGCATGTTCCTGCACGAGAGCCAGTATCTGGAGCCTGTCATGCCAGACATCGAAGCAATGCTGACTTCTTCACAGCGCAACGTGACGGGTGAGGTGACCCTCGAACTCCGTCCGCTCTGCTTCCAGACCGTAGGTGTGGATTCGCCCAACGACCTCGTGAAGAACAAGCTCGGTGAGTATGGTGAGACTGCCAAGGCCTGGTCGTCCGAAGATGCCAAGGGCTTCATCAAGGTGACCTCCACCCCACTCCGCGCTTATTATCTGGCACATCCAAACGAGGAAAGGTAAGAGCCCATGGTGAAAGTTGGTATATTAGGTGCTGCAGGTTATACGGGTGGTGAACTCATCCGTCTGCTCATCAACCATCCTGAGGCAGAGATTGTGTTTGCCAACAGCGAGTCGAATGCAGGGAATAAGGTATATGACGTGCATGAAGGCCTGCTGGGCGACACGGAACTGACGTTTACGGACGAGATGCCCTTCGACCAAGTTGATGTGGTGTTCTTCTGCTTCGGACACGGCAAGAGTGAGGCGTTCCTGAAGGAGCACGACATCCCTGCAAATGTGAAGATCATCGACATGGCGCAGGACTTCCGAATCAAGGGCGACCACGACTTCGTGTATGGTCTTCCTGAGATTCATCGGGAGGAGATTGCGAAGTGTCAGCACTTGGCGAATCCAGGATGTTTTGCCACGTGCATCCAGTTGGGCTTGCTTCCTTTAGCGAAGGCAGGACTGCTGACGAGGGACATCGCTGTGAATGCCATCACGGGATCGACAGGAGCAGGTCAGAAGCCAGGAGCGACGACGCATTTCTCTTGGCGGAACAACAACTTCTCTGTGTACAAGCTCTTCACCCATCAGCATCTGCATGAGATTTGCCAGACGCTGAACGAATTAAAGCCTGCTGAGGCTCCGCATGTGGTGGACACACTGGACGAAGGATTTGAAGCTGAAGGAATTAGCGTCGATTTTATTCCTTATAGAGGAGACTTCGCAAGGGGCATCTTCTGCACGGAAGTGGTGACGCTCGACCAACGGCCTGTGGAGAGCGACTTAGCCGCTCTATACAAGAACTTCTATGAGGGAGCCACCTTCACCCACTACAGCGACAAGGCACTTGACCTGAAGCAGGTGGTGAACACCAACAAGGCGCTGGTGCATGTGGAGGTGTTCGGCAAGAAAGTAGTGATAACAAGCATGATTGACAACCTTCTGAAAGGTGCCGTCGGTCAGGCAGTACAAAATATGAACATCATGTTCGGCTTGGATGAGAAAGCTGGACTTAATCTTAAGGCAAGTGCCTTTTAATTGACTATGAATTTATTTGACGTATATCCACTTTTCGACATAGCCATCGACCACGGCAAGGGATGCCATGTGTGGGACGACAAGGGACAAGAGTATCTGGATCTCTATGGAGGTCACGCTGTCATCAGCATCGGACACTGCCACCCTCATTATGTCGAAGCCATGACCCAACAACTCAACAAGTTGGGCTTCTATAGCAACTCTGTACAAAACCCGCTCCAGAAGGAACTGGCGAAACGTCTCGGCAAGGCATCAGGCTATGAGGACTACCAACTGTTCCTCATCAACTCTGGTGCCGAAGCCAATGAGAACGCGCTGAAACTCGCCTCCTTCTACAACGGCAGAACCCGTGTGCTCTCTTTAGAGAAGGCTTTCCACGGACGTACTTCCCTCGCCGTCGAGGTGACCAACAATCCGAAAATCATTGCCCCCATCAACAACAACGGGCACGTGACCTATCTGCCCATCAACGACATCAAGCCCTGGCAGGCCGAGATCGAGAAGGGCGACGTGTGCGCTGTCATCATCGAGTGCATCCAGGGTGTGGGTGGCATCCGCATGGTGACGAAGAAGTTCTTACAGGAACTGCGTGCCCTCTGCGATCAGCACAACACCATCCTCATCTGCGACGAAATCCAATGTGGCTATGGACGAAGCGGTAAGTTCTTCGCACATCAGCACCTCGACGTGAAGCCTGATATCATCACGGTAGCGAAGGGCATCTGCAACGGATTCCCGATGGGTGGCGTGCTTATCTCGCCGAGATTCGAACCTGTCTATGGACAGTTGGGCACCACGTTTGGAGGCAATCATCTCGGATGTGCAGGCGCCATTGCCGTGCTCGACGTGATTGAGCAGGAGCATCTGGTGGAAAACGCAGCCAAAGTGGGTGAATATCTCATCGACACACTCAAGGCAGAGAAGGATTCAGGCAGACTCCCCCATGTGGTGGATGTCCGTGGCGAGGGATTGATGATTGGCATCGAGCTGGACATCCCCTACAAGGAGCCACGTACCCGCCTCATCAAGGAAGAGCACTGCTTCACAGGCTGTTCGGGCACCAACGTCATCCGTCTGTTGCCACCACTCTGCCTGTCGATGGAGGAAGCCAAGCTCTTCATCGAGAAGTTCAAAAAAGTGTTGTAGGGCTACAGAACGAGATTCACAGACGAATCTGATTCTTGCCCTTCTTCAACTTCAACTGTTTCAGCTCGCCATTCACAGCGAGCTGAATTTTTTGTGTCTTCTGAGCCGTGAGGGTGAGGGAGGTGACACGGCTGTTGCGCCAAGTCATATCGACAGAAATACCACCACGAGCACGGATGCCAGAAACGGAACCGTCTTTCCAGTTATCGGGAAGAGCGGGCAGGAGTTCGATAGTTGATAGTTGAGAGCTGCCTACTCCATACTCGCTCTGCATCAGCATCTCGATGACGCCAGCACAGCCACCGAAGTTGCCATCAATCTGGAAGGGAGAGTGGGCATCGAGCAGGTTGGGATAAGTTCCACCTCCACGGCGTACATCGGAACCCTTATAGCCGTCTGGACTGACGTAGGAGAGGAGCTTGCGGTAGATGTGGTAAGCATTCTTGGCGTCGTGGAGACGAGCATAGAGATTGACACGCCATCCTGTGCTCCATCCCGTGGTGCGGTCGCCTTTAAGTTCGAGGGTACGGGAAGCGGCACGATGAATAGCCTCCTTCGTATTCACCCCATCAGCGATGTTGTGACCTGGATAGACACCAAAGAGGTGGCTTTGGTGGCGATGGTGCGGATCTTCGTCCTCCCAATCGTAGAACCACTCCTGAAGATTTCCTTTTTTGCCAATTTTGTAGGGCTGCAGACGGGAAAGCGCTTTGTCAGCCTCAGCAATGAAGCCTTTGTCGATGCCAAGGATGCTGGCAGCATTGCGGGCATCGGTGAGACATTCGCGAATCATAGCGAGGTCAGCAAAACCACCATAGCAGGTGCGGCCATGATAGCCTTTGTCTGTGATGAAGACGTTCTCTGGAGAAGTAGAAGGGGCGGTGATCAGATGACAAGATGGTAAATGTAAAATTTTAGATGTATCTTTTCCATCCTTTTCACATTTGACATCTGACATTTGACATTCATCGATGAGCCAACCGAGACAGAACTCTGCCGCGCCTTTGAGGACAGGGTAAAATTCTTGGAGGAAAGCCTTGCCGAGAGAGAAGGTGTAGTGCTCCCAGATATGGGTCGAGAGCCATGCGCCACCCATGTTCCAATTGGCCCACATGGGATCGCCTGTGTGGAGTCCTACGGGACACGTCATGGCCCAGATGTCGGTGTTGTGGGCGAGACACCAGCCCCTATCGACGCCGTAGTAGGCTTTAGCAGTGAGTTCGCCTGAACCTTGGAGTTCCTTCATGTAGGAGAAGAGGGACTGATGCATCTCAGGGAGGGCTGCAGTCTCGGCAGGCCAGTAGTTTTCCTCAACATTGATGTTACTGGTGTAGTTGCACGACCAGGGTGGGAGGATAGATTCATTCCAAAGTCCCTGAAGATTGGCCGGAACGTTGGGAGTGCGGGAGCAGGAGATGAGGAGGTAGCGCCCGTACTGAAAATAGAGAGCCTCAAGGGTTGGATTGAAGATGTTTTCATTGACATATTCCTTCAGAATGACATCGGTGGGACGATTATCCTCCCCATTGTTTCCCAACGAGAGCTTGACCCGATTGTATATGGCTTGATAGTCGTTGATGTGGCGATTCAGGAGGTCGTTGTAGCTCAAAGAGGTGATATGGCGGAGGCGTACATCAGCCATCTGCCGATAAGGAGCACCGTCCTTCACGGGATCTTTGTCGTAACCGTTGAAGGACGTTGCGTTGACGATGTAGAGGATGACTTCTTGGTCGCCATTCACACCAATCGCATTGTCCTGCTGAGACACATTTTGAGCCTGCACCTTTACTTCAGTGCGAAAGTGGATGCCTCGCTGTGGGTCGTAGGCGAATTTCTCCTTGGCGTCGTAATAACTCGGCAGAGAAGCGTAGCCAGCATATCCCTCATTGACAAGCGTGTTGCCATCGACGACGCTCACCTCATGTCGGAGTTGGCAAGTCAGCGACAGTCGTGCATGGATTCCCTTCGGATTGTCAGTGGTCAGCCTGATAACAAGCCCAGAATCAGGGTGAGAGGCAAAGTATTCCAGCGCGTACTGGTATTTCCCACGATGATAGACGGTATGAGCAGTGGCGTTGCCGATGTCGAGCCATCGACGATAATTGCTGACAGCCTCAATGGTGTCGAGATACTCAATGGAGAGCTGTCCCAGAGGCTGATAGTTTTGCGAGAAGTGGCCTTGCACGTCCCTCTGGAGTCGGTCGGCCTCCTCATAGTTCCCATTCTTTAAGGCCTGACGGATAGCAGGGATGGTCTTATGTGCATCAGGCGAATAGACGTTCATGTTGCAGGGTTCGCCCGTCCAAAGCATGATGTCATTGAGTGAGATTTTCTCCTTCGTGGGATTTCCATAGACGATTCCGCCCATGGTGCCGTTGCCGATGACGAGGGCTTCCTCGAAAAAGTCCGCCGGACGGTCATACCACAATGTCTGAGCCTCGGCAG
Organism: uncultured Bacteroidaceae bacterium; assembly: GCA_905234125.1. Taxonomy (GTDB): domain Bacteria; phylum Bacteroidota; class Bacteroidia; order Bacteroidales; family Bacteroidaceae; genus Minthosoma. The sequence continues at coordinate 20,217 of CAJOGQ010000042.1, forward strand.
AGGTCAGGAACAAGGCAATAAGCGTGAACAAAAGTGCGATTTTCTTCATATTGATGGATGGTTTAGTTAGTCAATGGATGGATTTCGCCCCAAAGGTAAGGCAAAAAATCGAGACTGGCAAACATTCGGTCAGGATTATTTCTGCGGAGGTGCACAATAAGTCCCCATTCCTCTTCGTTATGAATGATAATAATGATTCAAAAGCAATCATAATGACAAAGACTGATTCAATCATCATAAGACTTGCCACGCCGAAGGACGCGAAGGCCATTCAGGAGATTTATGCCCCGTATGTGAGGGAGACAGCCATCACGTTCGAGTATGATGTGCCAACAGCGGAGGAGATGGTGCAGCGCATCATGAAGGTGGAGGAGAAATACCCGTGGTTGGTGGCTGAGGAGGATGGGAAAGTCATCGGATATGCCTACGCCAGCCCATTTAAGGAACGGGACGCCTACCAATGGTCGGTGGAGACATCCATCTACGTGGAGACTGGGGCGAAAGGACGAGGAATTGGCCGATTATTGCACGAGGCATTGGAAGAAACGTTGAAAGTCCAGGGCATCCTGAACCTGAATGCCTGTATTGCCTTCATCGAGCACGACGACCCCAACCTACCATTGGACAGTGTCTACTTCCACGAGCGAATGGGCTACACGAAGGTGGCTCATTTCCATCTGTGCGGAAAGAAGTTCGGACGCTGGTACGACATGATTTGGATGGAGAAACTCATCGGAGAGCACCAATGAAGGATGGAAAATGTAAAATGTAGAAGATTGGAATGATTGTACAAGTAATGCTGACATTGTTTGCCATCGTGGTTGTGGGCTATGTGGCTGGCAAGAAAGAATACATGGGCGGGACGTTCGACAAACGGCTCTCCAAACTGGTCATCGACATCACTTGTCCAGCGCTGATACTCTCCTCAGCCATGACTGGAGAGTTGCCCGACAGAGCGTACATTCTGCCCCTCTTAGGCATCAGCGCACTGACTTACGTGCTGCTGACTGGCGTAGCAATCACTCTGCCCCGACTTCTGACCAAGCAGAAAAGCGAGGAAGGCGTGGTGGGTTTTGCGCTGATGTTCGGCAATGTCGGCTTCATGGGCTACCCGATAGTGGCATCTATCTTTGGTCGGGAGGCAGTGTTCTATGCAGCGGTGCTCAACGTGGTGAACACGTTCGCCGTGTTCACCATAGGTACCATGCTCATCACAGGAAAGAACGAAGTGCAAGGCCCGCGCTTCCAGAAGAAAGTACTTTGGAGCACCCCAATGATTGCGGCCTATCTGACGATGCTAATTGTGGCGCTCCGCATCGAGGGAATCCCAACGTGGATCAGCCAACCGCTCACCATGATTGGAAACATCACAGTGCCAGCAGCCTTGCTGATAGTAGGTTCTTCAATGTCGCAACTGCCGCTGCGTGCCATGCTTGGCAATGCCACCATTTACGCGACGACACTCATGCGTCTGGCCGTCCTCCCTATCGGCATCCATTTCCTATTCACGTGGTTGGGCTTCGATTCGCATCAACACCGTGGTCATTGCCATGCCAGTGGCCACCTACGGAACCATCCTTTGCCTGCGTCATGGCAAAGACACGACACTCATCACCGAAGTAACGTTCATCACCACGCTCCTCTCGATGCTGACCATCCCGCTCTTGGTCATGTATTTATTAAAATTCTGAAAAGGGCACTTGCTAATGATTTAGCAGTTGAAAAAATCAGCTATTCGACCTTGCAGGTGATGATGCGCACAGGACTATTCAGTCCGGAGGGCATGGGCTCCCATGTGTCGTAGAGAGTTTTCTTGTAGTTGAGGTCGACGACATTGATTTCCTTGAAATGACGCCACTCCACACCCTGACGGTCGAGCTGGGCTATGCGGTTGGCAGGTAGGTTGGCCACTTCGACGAGGAGGGTGTTTTTGCCATCGACGAGGAAGTCGGTGATATCAATCTGGAATGGCACGGCGAAGAGCGTGCCGAGATCCTTTCCGTTTAGGATGACATGAGCCGTCTCGCGCACGTCGCCAAGGTCAAGGACGTAACGGACGTTAGGAGTCTTGGCCGGACGTTCGAAGCTGGTGGAATAGACGCCAGTAGCCATAGTGGTCTTCAAGGCATCGTCACCCAATTCAGTCCACGACTGAGGATCGTCATCCATCTGGAAGGTCTGAGTAATCGGAACAGGTGCGGCATCACGGAATGTCAGCGTCCAGTGGGTCAGCACCGTTTCCTTGCCCGCGACTGGCACGAGATACTTGTGCGTCGGGAGCTGGGCAATGGCAGAGGCGTCGTCAAACGTCCTCATAATGATGGACTCTCCACTCTTAAGCTGGATGCGCACCCTACCCTGCTGGTCAGTCTTGGCACGGGTGACATAGCCGTTCATCGGATTGTAGAAGACGATGCCCTTGGCAGAAACCCCCAAAGCGATGTAAGCATCCACGTCCTTGGGTTGAAGATTGGCGACGAAATAGTGGTGACCCGTGGGATTCTTGCGGCGGATGCAGCTCAAACCCTGCTCAACGCGCATCGCTTCCTTGCGAGCCGAGGTGTACTGGAGGCCGTCGGCATAAGTAGGCGTTGTGATAATGGTGCCCTTCTCCCAACGTGTCGCCATCGCTTGGTCGGGATGGAAGGTGACACGACTTTGCAGCGTTGCCATCAGCTCTGCAAAGACTTTTCGCTCCACCTCCTTGCCATATCCAGGCACGGACTGAGGAAATGAGCCGACAAACACCACCTGACCACCATTGGCAGCGAAGAGCATGAGAGAGCGCAACGTCACAGCAGGCATGAAGCGAACGTCGGGCACAATGATTGTAGAGTAAGAGGAGTTGGTGGCGACGTTTTTGATGTAGCGGTCGGAAACATAGTCTACGTCATAGCCAGACTGGATGATGGACTGCACGGCATGGATGAATTTGGGTGCTCGCTTCTCCATGGAGTGAATGTCGAAGAGGGCAACGGTGCCGGGCTGGTCGTAGAGCATGTCGTAGTAAGGCAGATAGACAAGCACGTCGTTGTCGGGCTCGCCCCATTGGAGGAAGGACTGACATCGCTGGATGTAGGCAGAAAATGCTGGCATGGCAGACCACCAGTTGTTGTTGGGCGTCATATCGACAGAAGCATAGAACCGCCAGCCCGGCCACTCGGCGCCCTTGGGAGAATAGGCAGAGCCGTGGAAGACGACGTGGTTCACGCCGGCTACGAACATCAGGTCGAGGTCGGGCTTGCACTGCGACAAGGATGTACGGAAGTGCTCGGTGAGCCAAGTGAAGGTCTCGCTCGATGTGAAGCGTTTGCCGGAAATGTGAGCCGCGGACGACGCATATTTGAGCATGGAGAGGTCGGAGTCATTCTTCTTGGTGAATCCGGCATCCCGGCGAAGACCGTGAATGCCGAAATCGCTCAGTCCGAAGCCCTCGCACTCAGGAATATCGACGGCAGCATAGACATCGAGCAAATTGGCTGGACTACCGTGAGCCTGGTTGCGAGTCTGGGCGCCATGTCCGTGAGCCCACTGGGTCCATTGGGTGGTGAAGTTCTCCAAGAGCAGGTTGCCGAGGGTTTCGCGATAGTCGCTGACAATCAGGCGATCAGCATCAGTGCGCAGAGAATCGGGCTTGGAAAGGATGTAAGTGAAAGGCTGGAGGTCGTAGCCACGTCTGGCCTCAAATTCTTCAAAGAGCCGGGGCGTCCAGTCGGCTCCGTACACCTCGTATGAGTCGTTGAACATGACCTTGGGGAACTTTACGCCGTTATCAGCAAAAGCCTGATCGAATCGGTCGAGATAGCGTGACACGGCATTGTGGTCGAAGTGGTCAATCACATAGCCTTCCCCCCCAGGCGCCGCCCGCTTCACCTTCTGCTTTGTCAATTCGACATGAGGAATGGCAAATTCCCATGGATGGGTGGAAGAGCCGTCAACATGTTGGGGATACTCAAAGACGAGCTTCTTAGCGGCATCTGCGGTAGTTACCGTCGGGCCACCAAACGGCCAGCCAGTGCCAGTAGCCATGTTCGTCTCGATGCCCAACGCAGCCCCACGCTCCTCAACGTATTTCAGCATCCGCATCCAACGCGGGGAAAGGTAGGGAATATCGTTCGCCTCGTTGCCCACCACTCCGTAAATGGGAGTAATCTCCACGCCGCCAATGCCTGCCTTCGCATATGCCGTGAGATTGTAGTCCAGTCCAGCCGAGTCAACTGCCGAGCCAAGCCACCACCAACGCGTGTAAGGCTTTGCCTCTTGCGGAACAGGAATCGTCAACACCACCGGCCCAATCCATTGCTGGGCATCAACAAAGATAGCAAAAACAGCAAGACAAAGCGTCAGAAACAGCTTCGTCAATGGGAAAAAAGATGGAATCTGACACATCTTGGCGTTAAAATTATTCATCTTGTAGTTGAATTTATTCATCTCGTTGTCGAATTAGTTAGTTTCTTCGGCAAAGGTAGGACTTTTCCATAAAAAAAACGCTATCTTTGCACGGTTTTTACAGAAAACAGACACATGGAAGCCTCAACTGAAACAAAAATACCCACTTCGAGCCTGCAGAACGAGCCCCAATGGTTCGCTCTCAAGGTGAGTCGGAAGGAATCGCTCGCCATGAAGGTGATGGAAGATGCCGGACTGAGGGCATACTGTCCTATGGCCGCCACGGACACGACCATTCATGGCCAAAAGAAGATTGTCGAGCGTCCGCTCATCCCCAACACTATCTTTGTCTTCGCCCCTTTCCGCCGAATCAATGCGCTGAAGAACCAAAACACCTTCATCACCTACTGCTACAAAAAAGTGGACGGCAAATTCAAGATTCTCCAAGTTCCCACACGTGAAATGGAACTTTTTATCGATTCCTCCACCAAAATGAAGAACGACATCACCTACTTCCATCCCGAAGAAGTGGAACTGAAACAGGGCGACCGCGTCAGAATCGTCGGGGGTCTCTTCGACGGTTACGAAGGCACCCTCCTCAAAGCCAAAGGCCGAGCCAAACGCATGTTCCTCATCAACTTCGAAATGCTCGGCGCAATCGGAACACATATCGAACCGCAATATATCCGAGTAATCAAATAAAAACGGAGGGCGACCAACAAATCGTTAGTCGCCCTCCGTCTATTCCTTGGGGAAACTGAAGTCCATTATGGGAGTTTCACAGTCCAGTAACTATGCGTTGGCGTGATGCGTCCAAACTTGCCCCACTTCGGATGCTTCTTGAAGTTCTGCAAACCAGCAGCCGGGACATTCAAACGCGTCACATATATCTCCCCGAACACATCCTCGCCCAACTCAAACGGCTGAGTCACGCGAAGATTCACTTCCACCAAGCTCGTATTGACGAAGGCCTCATCATCGATATATTCCATCGTTGTCGGCATATTCATCTTCTGAACAATCGTTCCGTCAAACGCGTGCTTACCAATACGCTTCAGACCTTGAGGAAGGTTCACCTTCTCCAACCCCCAGCATCCCATGAAAGCACCATCGGGTATCTCAGTGATTCCATCAGGCAAAACTATCGAAGTAAGCTTCTTACAAGTGCGGAAAGCATACGGAGCTAACGTCTTAGCCTGCGCTGGAACCACAAACTCGCCCGTCTTTCCCGGAGGACAAAGCACCAGCGTCTTGCCATCCTTCGTGTACACCACACCACCGACTGACTTGTAGTTTGGATTATCTGCATCCACTGTAATATAGACCAACTTAAAGCAATGATCCACCACGTTACGTCCAATCTTCACCACCGAAGCTGGAATCGTCAGCGAAGTCATCTCCATGTTCTTGTAATAGGCCGAATCTGGAATTTCAGCCTGTCCAGCAGGAATGACCACATCGCCACTCGCGACCTCTTGCTCTTGAGGAAGACCCGTTGCCTGCAGAACAGCATTATCAGTGGTTTGAGAAACGCCCGCCGCTTGCTGAGCCGAATCGTCAGCAGCTTGAGAAACGGCAACCGCCTGCTCATCAGGATTATCATAAATCTGTGCATTCGCCACCAAACACATCGCGAACGCTAAAAAAAAACAAGTATTCTTCATCATCTTATTTTTCTTAATCATTAGGGTATTCTACTTGACCACTAGGATGTCCAAACTGACACATCTACTCCTCATCTGGCAATTCAGATTCAAGCACCTGACTCTTTCTGTCGCCACGGTCGAGGAAGAAGATCACGGCACGGTTCCATTCGTTCACATTGGCGTACGGCTGAACCGTGTCACCCTTGTAATCGATGCGAAGGCGATTGGCTGGCACATTGAATTCATTCACCAACATATCATAAACCGCCTGAGCACGCTTTTGGGAGAGTCGGAGGTTGTAGGCAGGATAGGCAGTCTCAATGTCCGCATAACCCGTCACAATCAAATTGATATCCGGGTGCGTTGCCAAGAAAGTAGCCACACTCTTCAGGTTCTTCTTCTGTGCATCAGTAATGTAATAACGGTCAACATAGAAAGAAATAGTCGTCTGCAATGCCTCCGTAAACTTAATCTTTTCAAAAATCTCCGGGATGGCCATATTTGCCTCGTTCAACTTTTCATTTTCATCATCCCTCATCTTTGCCAATCGAGCCAGCACAGCAGAGTTCAGATACTTCACATAGTGGAAACGCCGACGACCATGGCAATCCTTGAAGTGGAACTGAGCTCCCAACAGCACATCAAAATACGTATCATACACACGGTCATACCCGTGTCCGTTATATTTATCGTCCGTACCGTTAAATGTCACCTCGGCAATGATATCCCATGCTTGACTCGCCTTCCAACGTCCTTGCAGACCGACATGAGCGGCAAAATAGTTGCCAGGATCGGTATCGACATCATATCCCATAACCCGTTCTCCTGCAGAAGGATTATTATATCGAGGCTTGTGATCAGCATCAAGACCTGCACTCATAATGGCACATTTCTCCTTGTCAAAGCCAAAAGTATGGTTATAACCAAAGCCAATAATTCCAATCAGATTAAAGACACGGTCCTCACGATACTTCAGGATGATATTCGTCAAGTTCACCAAACCATCCAAATAACCTGATAGCATGTTATAATTATAATTTCCGAATGTCTCTGGATATGCCTCAGACAATTCCCACTCAGCACGTCCAACTTGCGGATGCAATCCCAACGTAAAACGTACACCGAATGCAGGGTAGACCCATTTGCCAACACCCAAATTGAAGCTTAGACGCTCATTTCCAAAGAATTCGCCAAAACGCGTGTTTTCTGACATAGAATGGCTTATACCCAACTGACCGATTAAGAAAATATTATCCAAGAAATGGTAATCATCCAAATAAGCCATTTCATCATAATACAAACTATCTTGATCCATCTTCGTCCTATTGAAGGTGGAATCAACAACCTGATATCCCTGGGCAAAAGATACCGTGCTAAACAGCAGGGTTGTCACTATGATATATATCTTTCTTTCTATCATATTCATATCCTACAAAAATCTTAATTCACCTTATATATAATATGTACTAATCATTCACAATCATCTCTATATAGTCTCCGATTGGCTGAATGTCCCTCTCGCTTGGAATAATCCAAATTCTACCTGCCGGTATTTCATAACGTTCAATCAGCACATCACGAATGGCCTCAGCACGTTGACGGAACAGCTTATCATCAACGGCCGTACTATTGACGATGTAGATAAGACTTCTTGGTGACTTAGCCCAAACGTATGCAGCAGTGTATATATTAGTCTGTTGCAGACGGTCAATAGCCGCATCCCCTGAATCAAACGCAATCAGCGTATACATCACCTGCGCATTCACATCAACCGTATCAGTCATCTCGGCAAGTTCATCTCTACGTCTCCTTGTCTTATCACGCAAATCATTGATGGCACTCATTCTCCTAATGTACTCACTCATATCATGGCGTGGATAATAGAAACCTGGTGCCTGCCCCCCCTTATTGTTGAAGCGATAACTAAGACCTATCATGAAATCATTGTGTCCATCCCATGTATTCTTGGTAGTAGGGTTGCTATCGTATGAATTATCCAATAAATTACCCACAATTTCCATGTGCAGATTCCAATTCCTTGCAATCATGAAAGTCCCTGCCACACCCGCACGAAGATTAATTAACGAGTGTTGACGGTTATCATATTTGTCGCGATTATGCAGCTGTGCACT